>NZ_JBEXZT010000008.1:0-338770 GCF_040631275.1 Streptosporangium sp. NPDC020145
ATGTCGCCATGTCGTGCGTTAGGACGGGTTTGTGCTTCATGCACTGGCTTTTAGCACACTGTTGAGTTCTCAAGAAACGGACGCGTTCACCGTCCCCCCCGAACCGTTTTACCGGCCGGAATTCCGGGGCGTTTCGTTTCGTTCATTTCGTTGTGTCTTTATTCTTTCAGACCCGCTTTTTCGTGTCAAACCGATCCGACCGGATCGCATTTTCTTCGATAAAGCCTGTCCGAGGAATTTCAGACCGCCCCGTCTCCGGAGCAACCCTTCCAACTTACTCCAACATCCGGGCCTTGTCGAACCGGCACCCTGCGCGACGCATGCGTCATGCAGGGAAAGTGGATCATTGGAAGGGGTCCCGAGGCCTTGGCGATCTTCGCCGACCCCCTCGGGCCTGTGAACTCTATGTAAGGCCTCCGTCGCCGTCAAATCGACGATCACCCGGCGGTCGAAGAGGTGATCGGCGCGGTGATCAAAACAGGGAACGCATCAAAGACCACCCCACAAGGCCGCTTCTCTTCCCATATGGGTAGAGATCCAATATGACGGAGCAAAGACGGATTCCCCGGGCTCTCGTCGTGCTGCTCTGCGCGGCGGGCGCGGTGGTCACACTTGCCGGAGTACGGGAAGCCGGGTCGATCATCGGGCCCGTTCTGCTCGCACTGGTGCTCGTTCTGGCGGTCGCCCCTGTCAGGGCAAGACTGGAAAGGCGGGGCGCGCCCGGCTGGACGCTCGTCGCGGCTCCCCTGGCTCTCGTACTGCTCCTGCTGTTGAGCATGGTCGCGGTCCTCGCTCTCTCCGCCGCGCAGCTGACGACCCTCGCCTCCACCTACGGGCAGCAGTTCGACCAGTTCGTCGTCCAGGTACAGCAGTTCGCGGCGCGACTGGGCATCGGCAACCAGCAGGTGAACCAAGTGATCAGAACCCTCGACCCGGGAAAGGTCTTCGGGATCATCAGCGGCTTCGCCTCCGGACTGCTGGGGGTCTTCTCCAGCCTGGTGATCATCGTCATCGTGGTGCTGGCGATGTGCCTGGACGCCCGGGCCATCTCCTCCGTCCTGTCGTCCCGCCTGGCTCGGGAACACTCCGAACTCGTCACGGCGCTCGGCCACTTCGCGCACAACACCCGCCGTTATCTGGTCGTCTCCACGGTCTTCGGGCTTGTCTGCTCGGTGTTGGACGTCATCGCGCTGTGGGTGCTCGATGTCCCGCTTCCGATTCTGTGGGGTGTGCTGGCGCTGTTCACCAACTACGTCCCCAACGTCGGCTTCGTCATCGGCTTGATCCCGCCGGCGCTCCTCGGCCTGCTGCAGGGCGGTCCCAAGACCATGGTCCTGGTGATCGTCTGCTACATCGCGATCAACTTCGTGGTCCAGTCACTCGTCCAGCCCAAATTCCTCGGGGACGCGGTCGGCCTGTCCACGACGGTGACCATGATGTCCCTGCTGCTGTGGGCGTTCGTGCTGGGCCCGCTCGGAGCGTTGCTCGCCATTCCGCTGAGCCTGCTGGCCCGCGCCCTGCTGGTGGACAGCGACCCCGAGGGGCGGTGGGTCGCGGCGCTCATCTCGGGGAAAGTCGTCGAGGACGGCCGGGACCGAAAACCCGCGAGGCCGTCCTAGCCTGGAGGCATGTACCGCGAGTGGGCCCCGGATCCGGCGATCGCCGGGCGGGTGACCTGTGTCTGGACGAGCCTCGCCGTCTCGGCGGCCACGCAGCTTGTGGTTCCCGACGGCTGTGTCGACCTGATCTGGGGGCCGGACGGCCCGCACGTCGCCGGGCCGGACACCGGGCCGATGCCGGTGCGGATGCGCCGGGGTGACCGTTACACGGGGGTCCGTTTCCGGCCTGGCTCGGTGGGCGAGGTGTTCGGCGTTCCGGTCGAGGCGCTGCGTGACGCCAGGGTGCCGCTCGACGAGCTGGGGGTGTTGCCGGACCTGACGCTCCGCACCATGCAGGAGACGCTGGCCGTACGGTTGCGCGAGGTTCCTGAGCCCGATCCGGCGGCGCCGGCCATCGCCGAGGCGCTGCGGACGGGCAGGACCGTCGCCCAGGCGGCTTGGGAGCTCGGTCTCGGGGAGCGGCAGCTGCATCGGCGGTCGCTGCGCGCCTTCGGGTACGGGCCGAAGACGCTGCAGCGGGTGGTGCGTTTCCAGCGGGCGTTGCGGCTGGCCAGGCGCGGGACGGCGCTGGCCGAGGTCGCGCTGGCCAGTGGGTACGCCGACCAGTCCCACATGGCCAACGAGGTCAGGCGGCTGGCCGGGGTGTCCCTGGGCGGGCTGCTCAGCCGGTGACCCGTTCTCCGGGCGGTGTGGGCGGAGCGTCCAGCCTGATACCGAAATGGTCGCGGTAGGCGGCCAGGATCTCGGCGTCGGTGGTCAGGGTGGTCTCCTCGCGCTCGTCCCCCACGGTGCGGACGAGCTGCCTGTCGTTGAGCGTGAGACGCCCGTCCTCGGTGAGGAGGGAGCACACGAGCGAACGGGTGAAGTGGGACTTGGGTGAGGTCTGCTGCCACCAGCAGGTCGCCTCGTAGTCGGCCAGGACGCGTGGCCGCCGTTCCAGGCGATATTGGGGCACGCCGTTCTGCAACACGTCGATGTCCCCCTCCTCTGCCTCGACCAGCCGGAAGACCCCGCCCTGGTCAGCCTGGTCGGTGCGCAGGTCGAGCCGGAGGGGACGGTTGACGAACCTGCCGAACCCGACGTCGACGAGCCACGGCTCCGGGGTGTCGACGCGTAGCGCCATGTGGTCGAAGGGCGGGCCGAGCGAACCTCCGGAGAAGACCCTGGCCGCCAGCATGGTCACCCGGTAGCCCAGCGAGCGGAGCAGTACGGCGAAGGCACCGTTGAGCTCGTAGCAGAAGCCGCCCCTGCGGCGGCCGACGATCTTGTCGATCAGGGCCTGTTCGCTGAGCGTGACGGGTTCGCCGAGGTGGATGCTCAGGTTCTCGAACGGCACCGTCCGCAGGTGGCGCAGGTGCAGTTCGCCGAGAGCCTCGGCGTCCGGGCGCGGAGGGCGGGCGGCGCCGATCCGCGCCAGATATTCGTCCATGGGGGTGTTTCCCGTTCAGGCTGCGGCCGGGGCCGTGGGAGACAGGGGATCCGAGGCCTTGGAGACGCGGCGCGCCCAGGGCATGGCCATGACCAGGATCGGCAGCAGGACGATGGAGGCGCGGGACCAGATCGAGTGCATGGCCCACCAGGTGTCGGTGTCGAACTGGGTCAGGTAGAGGTAGCCGCAGCCCGCCCAGAGGGACACGCCGATGATGGCCGGCCAGGCGAAGCGGGTCGGGCGGGCGACCAGGAACGGCATGAACCACAGCAGGTACTGCGCGCCGAGCCTGGGCGTGGTGACCATGAAGGCGAGCAGCAGGGCGGTGGTGAGGTCGATCGGGTCGGCCCGGCGCCAGAGGAAGGCCACGACCAGCATGGTGAGGTAGATCAGCCGGGTGCCGAAGGTCGCGATCCCGGAGTGGAGGGTCCAGTCGCCACCGACGAGGATGGCGCTGTAACCCCACTCACCGACGATCGGCCTGACGTCTCCCATGACGCGGATGACCTCGGGAAGCTGATCCAGCGAGGTTCCGGCGAAGACGGGCAGGGTGGCCAGGAAGAAGATCGGTGGTACGGCCGTCGCCACGAACGCGGCCAGCCGGGAACGGAAGGTCGGCAGCAGCAGGAGCATCCCGGGGATCAGCCAGATCGGCCAGCTCTTCGCGCACAGGGCCAGTCCCATCAGCAGGCCGGCGATGATCGCCCTGCGCATGACGGCCGAGTCGCCGTCGCGGGGGGCGAGCGCCGTACGCACCGAACCACCGGGGGCGAGCGCGCCGCCCGGCGCGGTGAGGCTCCGTACGGCTCCGCCCAGCCCGAGGGCGGCGACGCGTTCGCGCGCCAGGGCGAACACGTCGATCCTGAGGCCGGGGCGCTCGGGGTCGCCGGGGCCGCGGGCGACCACGAAGGCGGCGACACCGAACAGCAGGGCGACGGGTTCGACCTGTCCGTGGATCGAGGCGACGAGGATGGCCAGCGGGTTGCAGGCGTACTGGAAGGCGCGCAGGGAGGCCTTGCCGCCGCCCGCGAGCTTGCCGACGAGCGGGATCAGCGCGATGTCGGCGACCACGGTGACGAGCCTGCCGCCGATCTCCCACGGGATGCCCAGCCATAGCAGCAGGCCGTACACGTAGGGGATGGTGGGCAGGAAGTGCCAGCCGCCCTCACTGCCGATCACGGGGTCCTGACGTCTGAGGATCGCCTCGCCCGCAGGCTTGAAGCTCTCCATGAAGTCGACCGGCTGCCATCTGCTCATCGCGGCCAGGACCATGATGAGCACCCGGAACACGATGCCCACCACGAGCACGAGGACGGGAGACGGGCGCCAATCTCGCCACTGGGCGACCAGAGCCAGCACGACACCTGTGACGAGGACAAACCCCGTGAGAATTGCGTAGTCCATGACGGTAACAGCCTGCCGGAACCGGTCGCCTCACGCCCACTCGGTCTCGAAAACGAGACCTGTCTCTCAGCTTACATCACTCAAAGCTCTACAATCGTTACAAATGGTAGCCCCTGGGGGTGAGTCCTGGTCGTTCGGCAAGTGGATCGCCGAACCGCCCAGGAGGGTGTGGGTGGCGCCGGCCCTGCTGTGCTCGGGGTGGGCTTCGTCGCGCAGAACCGGGTGCCCGTCAGGATCCGCTGGATGGTCTTCGGCGTGACCTGGCCGCTGTGGCCGGCCCTGCTCGTGATGCCGGTCGTCGGCGTGCTCATCGGGGTGCCGGCCCGTCGCCGGTCGGCGCGGCGGAGGTGAAGGCCTTCCTGGTGTAGAGCAGCGCGCCCAGCGCCGTCAGGGCGAGCAGGAGATAGCCGATCGTGTAGGCGTGGGCCACGGAGTAGACCACTCCCATGACCAGTGGCGGGAAGTAGCCGCCGAGACCACCCGCCGCGCCGACCAGGCCGGTGACCGTTCCCACCCTGGACGGCTCGACGAGTTTGGCGACCAGGGCGAAGACGCCACCCGTGCCGAGGCCGAGGAACAGGGCCGTCAGCACGAAGCACAGTCCGGCGGGGATCTCGGCGGGCGGTTCGAAGGCCAGCACGACCGCCATGATCGCGGTCCCGGCGAACGAGACCAGCAGCACCCTGGTCGCGCCGATCCGGTCGGACAGCGCGCCGCCGACCGGCCTGGCGAGGACCGCGGCCATCGAGAACCCCGCGTCGCGCAGGCCCGCTCCGGTCTGGGTGAAGCCGTAGACGACCTGCAGCAGGGTGGGCAGGTAGGTCGAGAAGGCGACGAAACCGCCGAAGCAGACGGCGTAGAGGAACGCGCACTGCCAGGTCGCCTTGATCCTGACGGCCTCGCGCATCCGGGGCAGCGCGGGCGCCGTCGCGGATCGCCATTCGGGTGAGTCCCGGCTGACCAGCAGCATCACGACGCCCATCACGGCCAGCAGCACGGCCATCAGCACGTGGGTCTGGGCCCTGCCGAGCCACTCGACCAGGCGGGGCGTCAGGAACGCCGAGACGGCGGTGCCGCCCATGCCCATGCCGAAGACCCCGGTGGCGAAGCCGCGCCGTTCCGGCCGGTACCAGGCGTTGACGAACGGGATGCCGACGGCGAAGGAGGTGCCGCCGAGGCCGAGCAGGAAGCCCCACAGCAGCAACCAGCCGTAGGAGTCGGACCAGCCGACCCCGAGCACCGGGACGATGGTCACGAAGCACACGACGGCGAACATGAGCCGCCCGCCGAGCTTGTCGGTGAGCACGCCGACCGGGATGCGGCCGAGCGAGCCGACCAGCACCGGGATCGCGACCAGCAGGGAGGTCTGGGGCGGCGACAGGCCGAGCTGCCTGGTGTAGCTCCCGGCGAGGGGCCCTATCAGGTTCCACGCCCAGAAGGTGATGGCGAAAGCGGTCGTTGCGAGCACCAGGTTGACGACCTGGCCCCGGCGAAGTTCGTTCGGCATGCGCACCCCCGACATCACAAATGGTAACCATCTGTGATGGATCACTCACAAGGGGTGCGACCCGCGAAAGGAAAGATGGACGGATTCCGGCCTGCGACCTTGGCCGGAATCCGTCCGCCGGGCGGAAACTCAGCAGCTAAGGTTGCCGCCCGGAGTCACACCGAGGATCTGAGTGAACCTCTGGTAGCTGTTGATCCTGCTCTGCACCTGGGAGGGGTTGCCTCCGTTGCACTCCAGGGCGCCGTTGATGCTGCGGATCGTCTCACCGAACCCGGCGCCGTTGACCATCGCGTTGTGCGGGGTCATCGTGCCGGGGCCGTTCTGGGTCATCCAGTACCAGATGCCGGTCTTCCAGGCCACGGCCGGGTCGTTCTGCACCAGGTTGGGGTTGCGCAGCAGGTCGATGCCCAGGGCGTCGCCGGCGGCCTTGTAGTTGAAGTTCCAGCTCAGCTGGATCGGGCCCCGGCCGTAGTAGGCGGCCTGGCCGGCGGGGCAGCCGTACGGCTGGCTGGCGTCGCAGTAGTGCGGGTAGTTCGAGGTGTTCTGCTCGACGACGTAGACCAGGCCGCCGGTCTCGTGGCTGACGTTGGCCAGGAACGCCGCCGCCTCCTGCTTCCTGACCGTGTCACTGCCGGTGCCCGCGAACGCCGGGTAGGCGCTCAGCGCGTTGACCAGGCCGTTGTAGGTGTAGAAGGGGTTGCGGCTCGGGAACATCTGGTTGAACTGCGCCTCGCTGACCACGAAGCCGCCCGGGTTCGGCGTCGTCGACGTCGGGGTGGGCGTGGGGGTCGGCGTGCCGGAGGGGCGGCAGACGTACGGCGACCAGTACCACGTGCTGATCACGGGGTCGTAGCCCGGGTTGTCGTGGGTTGCCTGGTAGTAACGGCCGTTGGTGTACCTGACGATGTCACCGGTGACGTAGTTCCTGCCCGCGACCCAGTCGGGGTGGTCACAGGTCGGGACGGTCGGGGTCGGCGTGGGGGTCGGCGTGCCGTTCCCGCACACCCCCTGGTCCGCCCACACGATGGCGACGCCCGGCGTCTCGTTCTGGGTCCACCACTTGGCCGACCAGTTGTGGCCGTTGTAGGAGGCGGTGTTGCCGCCCGTGTAGACCTTCGAGGAGTTCCAGGGGTCCGCGCAGGCGGCGGCGACCGCGGTGGAGGTGGTTGCGGTCGTTGAGGCGGTCGTTGAGGCGGTCGTTGAGGCGGAGGCCGCCGGGAGGACGACCGCCAGGGCGCCTGTCACCGCGGCCGCGGCGATGGACGCCATGATGCGTAGTCTCGTCACTTGCTCACTCCTTGGGGCGAAGTCCTTGGGTGGAGTCCTGCGCGGACTCCTGGGGGAGTCCCTGGGGTGATGTCCTGGGGCGGAGACACGGGGACCGGCAAAGACAATCGGCGCCGGAGGTCCGTCTCCCCCGGCGCCGATGGGAACCTCGCCGCCGGGGGTCCGTCTCCCCCGGCGGCGATGAACACCTCGCCTCCGAGGGTCCGTCTCCCTCGGTGACGATGTACACCTCGCCGTCGGAGGTCCGTCTCCTCCTCCGGCGATGGAGACCTCACCGCCGGGGGTCCGTCTCCCCCGGCGGCGAGGGGCCTGTCAACTCAGGGCGTCAAGGTAGGCCCTGTGGTTGCGGGAGAACTCGAAGTTGTTGTACTTGTCCCAGTTGATCGACCAGGTCATCAGACCCCGCAGGCCACGGTAGACACCCTTCGGCTTGTAGGAGCCGCAGTTGGTGCCCTTGCTCAGGCAGTCGAAGGCCTTCTGGACCTCGGCCACCGAGGTGTAGCCGTTGCCCGCGTACTGCGCGGCGGGCAGGCCGATGGCGACCTGCTCGGGGCGCAGGGCGGGGAAGACGTTGTTCGGGTTGCCCGCGATCGGGAAGCCCGCCAGCAGCATGTCGGTCATCGCGACGTGGAAGTCGGCGTTGCCCATCGTGTGGTACTGGTTGTCAAGACCGGTGATCGGCCCGGAGTTGTAGTCCTGGACGTGCAGCAGGGTCAGGTCGTTACGCAGCGCGTGGATGACCGGCAGGTAGGACCCGGCCCGCGGGTCGGCGGAGCCGCTCGCGCCGGGACCGTAGAACTGGTAGCCGAGCTGGACGAAGAACGTCTCCGGGGCCATGGTCAGCACGAAGTTGGCGCCGTACTTGGCCTTGAGGGTCTTCAGCGCGGAGATCAGGTTGACCACGACCGGGGTGGTCGGGGACGCGAGGTTGGTGTCACCGGCGTTGAGGTAGAGCGAGTGGCCCTCGAAGTCGACGTCGAGGCCGTCGAGGCCGTACTTGTCGATGATGGCGCTGACCGACTCGACGAACTTGTCACGCGCGGCCGTCGTGGTGAGCTGGACCTGGCCGTTCTGGCCGCCGATCGAGATCAGCACCTTCTTGCCCTGGGCCTGCTTGGCCTTGATCGCCGCGATGAAGTCGGCGTCGGACTCCACGCTGGGGCACTCGGCGACCGGGCAGCGCACGAAGCGGATGTCACCGGAGGTCACCGAGGTCGGCTCGCCGAAGGAGAGGTTGATGAAGTTCCACTCCTTGGGCACGTCGGCCATCCGCACGTAGCCGGAGCCGTTGGCGAAGGAGGCGTGCAGGTAGCCGACCAGCACCTTGTTCCCGGGCGGCGGGCTGTCGCCGACCGTGACCGAGACCTCGCCGGACTTGCTCGACTCACCGGCGGGGTTGAAGGCGCTGACCCGGTAGGCGTAGGTGCCCGCCGGAAGGGTCTCGCTGAAGCCCGTGGTCGTCGTCGTGCCGACCTTGGTGTTGCCCCGGTAGACGTTGTAGCCGGTCGGGTTGCCCGAGGCCGGGCTCCAGCTCAGCGTCACGGTGCCGCCGTTGGCCGTGGCGGTCAGGCCGGTCGGGGTTGCGGGCGGCGGCGGGGTGTCGTTGCCGACCGTGACCGAGACCGTGGCGGACCTGGCCGACTCGCCGGCCGAGTTGACCGCGCTCACCTGGTAGTTGTGGTTACCGGGCTGGGGGCTGTCCGCGTAGGTGGTCGTCGTGGCCGAGCCGACCTTGGCGCCGTCGCGGTAGACGTTGTAGCTCGTGGCGCCCTCTGAGGCGTTCCACTTCAGCGTGGCGGTGGTCACGCTGCCCGTACCGGTCAGGCCGGTGGGGGTGGCGGGCACCTGCGGGGTGTCGTTGCCGACCACCAGCGTGACCGACGCCGACTTGGCCGACTCGCCCACGGCGTTGACCGCGGTCACCTGGTAGACGTGGGAGCCCGCCGGGGCGCCCAGGTCGGTGTAGGTGGTCGTCGTGGCCGAGCCGACCTTGTTGCCGTCACGGTAGACGTTGTAGCTGGTGGCCCCCTCGGAGGCGGACCACTTCAGCGTGGCGGTGCTGGGGGTGCTGCTGCCGGTCACGTTTGTGGGAACGGCGGGCGCCCCGGCTCCGGGAGGGCCGTCCAGGACGATGTCGTCGGCCTGGTAGGCGCCCTGGCCGTACCAGCCGTTGACGTAGACCGTCACCGAGTTGGTCGAGGCGCCGGTGGTGAAGGTCCGGGTCAGCTGGGAGTAGGCCGACGGCGAGGACGTCCACGTGCTCTGGTCGGTCGTGCCCGTGCCGGTCACGCCGAGGAACACGTAGCCGCCGCGCACCCAGCCGGACAGGGTGTAGGAGGAGGACGGCTTGACGGGGACCGTCTGCTGGCAGCGCGCGGTGTCGGCGCCCTGCGGCGTGGCCTGCAGGGCCTTGGACCCGCCGTGCACCGGCGAGGAGACCGCCGTCGCGCCGGAGGAGGCCGTGCAGGTCCAGCCGGACAGGCCGTCCTCGAAGCCGGGGTTGTTCGCGATGTTGGCGGCGCTGGCGGGCGTCGCGGCGAGCATCGTGCCGCCGATCGCCAGTGCGGCCGCCGTGGCGAGCTTCCTGAGGTTCATCCGGTGAATCCCTTGAAGATTGTGGTGAACTCCCACGGCGACTGTGAGATGCCGCTGCAGGTGGGCGATACCTGACCGTTGGGGCAGCCGCCGTTGTCACGGCCGGCCGACCAGAAGCCGATGTAGGCCACGTGGTTGCTGTTGGCCCAGTTGAGCAGCGAGCGCGCGTCCGCCTGGGTGGTGGTCGATCCGGTGTCGTTCTTGCCGATCATCGGGGTGAGACCGAGCATCTTCTTGAGCTGCGCGTCGGTCTTGGCGGGCCAGACGCCCTTCATCTGGTTGAGGGTCGCCTGGGCGGCGCTGATCAGCGCGGCGCCCCAGTTGCCGCTGTAGCCGAAGTCCATCAGCATCGGGTTGACGATGAGGTTGAGACCCTTGGCGGCGGCGTCCTGCAGGATCGACACGGAGAACGGGTCGAGGCCGTAGTCCGCGCCCTGGATGCGCAGCGTGTAGCTGATCACGGTGCCGCGCTCGGTCTGGAGCTGCTTCAGCGCGGTGTTGACCTTGTTGACGTCGATGGAGGCCTCGACGTCGACGTCGAGGTGGTTGGTGCCGACGGTGTCGAGCACCTTCTTGTAGGCGGTGAGCAGCGCGGCGGAGGTGCCGCAGGTGTGCTCAAGGTAGGGACCCTGGGCGCCACCGGTGGCCACGATGACCTGGCCGCCCTTCGCCTGGAGCGCCTTGACGTCGTTGATGATGCGCGGCTCGTCGATCGGGATGGTGCCGCCCCAGGCCGGGTTGCAACCGGTGCTGTCGCCGAGGGCGAAGGCCAGGGTGTAGTTCTTCACCCCGGTGGCGTTGGACGCGCTGACCAGGGAGGGCGTCGGCATCGTGATGTCGATGTAGGGCGCGTAGCGGATCTCACCGGTCGGAGGGAGGGTGTCGTCGCTGGTCTTGCCGCTGACCGAGGGACCGTACGCGGAGCAGTTGTTCGATCCGTCGCACGCCCTGACCCGGAAGCCGTAGGTGGTGTTGGCGGTCAGGCCGGTCGCGGTGTGGCTCAGGTTCGCCCCCGCGCTGACCGGGGCCCCGTTGTCCCTGGAGACCTCGTAACGGTCGACCTTGCCCGAGTCGTCGGTCGAGGCCGACCACGCCAGGTTCAGCGAGTTGGCCGTGGGACCGCCCACGGTCAGGCCGGCCGGCACGCTCGGCGGGGTGGTGTCGGGGCCGCCGGTGGTGGTGCCGTTCACCACGGAGGTGTAGGCGGAGCAGTTGTCCGAGCCGTCACAGGCGCGGACCCGGAAGCCGTAGGTGGTGCTGGCGGTCAGGCCGGTCGCGGTGTGGCTCAGGTTCGCGCCGACGCTGACCGGCGTCCCGTTGTCCCGCGACACCTCGTAGCGGTCGACCTTGCCGGAGTTGTCGGTCGAGGCCGACCAACTCAGGCTGAGCGTGCTGTTGGTGGCGCCGCCGACGGCCAGGTTGCCGGGGACGGTCGGCGGGACGGTGTCCGGGGGCGGGGTGTCGTCACCGGGAGGGCCGTCCAGGACGATGTCGTCGGCCTGGTAGGCGCCCTGGCCGTACCAGCTGTTGACGTAGATCGTCACGGACTTGGTGGACGCGCCGGTGGTGAAGGTCCGGGTCAGCTGGGAGTAGGCCGACGGTGAGGACGTCCAGGTGTTCTGGTCGGTCGTGCCGGTGCCGGTCACGCCGAGGAACACGTAGCCGCCGCGCACCCAGCCCGACAGCGAGTAGGACGAGGACGGCTTGACGCTGACCGTCTGCTGGCAGCGCGCGGTGTCGGTGCCCTGCGGCGTGGCCTGCAGGGCCTTGGACCCGCCGTGCACCGGCGAGGAGACCGCTGTGGCCCCCGAGGTCCCCGAGCAGGTCCAGCCGGTCAGGCCGTTCTCGAAGCCGGGGTTGGTGGCGATGTTGGCGGCGTGGGCCGGCGTGGCGGCGAGCATCGTGCCCCCCACCGCCAGTGCGGCCACCGCGGCGAGCCTCCTGAGGTTCATCCGTTGTACCCGACGAAGATCTTGGCGAACTCGTAGGGCGTCTGGGGGATGTTGGTGCACTTGTACAGGGGGCCGTTGCAGGCGTTGCGGTCCCGCGTGCCCTCCCAGTACGAGAGCATCCCCAGGTGCTTGGACTTGGCGAAGGCGACGAGCTGGCGGGCGTCGGCCTGGTCGAAGACCCTGCCGTCGTCGTTCTTGCCGAGCATCGGGGTGACGCCGAGCATTCTCCACAGCTGGGCGTCGTTCTTGGCCGGGTAGAGGGTCTTGAGCTGGTTGAACGTGCTGTTGGCCGCCTGGATGGCCGCGTCACCGTAGTCGGCGTCACGGTAGTAGTCCATGGCCATGACGTTGACCAGGTCGAGGTTGACCCCGGCGTCCCTGGCCGACTTGACCACGTTGATGCCGCTCTCGACGAGGCCCTCGGGCAGCACCGGCAGGGTCAGCGAGATCTTGAGGTTGGGGTAGGTCTGCTGGAGCTTGGCCAGCGCCTGCGACCTGCGGTTGACGGAGGCGGTGTCCTGGGTGGCCGCGCCCTCGATGTCCAGGTCGATGTACTTCAGGCCGTAGGTGTCGACGACCATCTTGTACTCGTTGTAGAGCGCGGTGACGTCGGTGCAGGCCTGGGCGAGCTCGACGCCGCTGGCGCCGCCGAAGGAGATCTTCACGTCACCGCCGGCCGCCCTGATGGCGTCGATCTGGTCCTTGGCCCACCCGGAGCGCGGGTCGAAGGCGCCGAACCAGGTGGCCTTGCAGGTCCCGGCGCCGATGAAGGCGAGGGTGTAGTTCTTGACCCCGGAGGCCGTCACCATGTCGGACAGGACCGGCGTCGGCCAGGCGCCCATGTCGACGTAGGGGGCCATCCACAGGTTCCCGCCGGGCTGGACCGTCGGAGTCACGGTGGGAGTCACCGTCGGGGTCACGGTGGGCGTGACCGTCGGGGTCACCGTGGGGGTCACGGTGGGCGTGACGGTCGGCGTCGGCGTGGGGGTGGAACCGCCGTCGCAGGGGTTGCCGTTGAGCGTGCAGCCGGTCGGCGAGCCGGTGCCGGTGGAGACCCAGCCGAAGGTGGCGGTCGCGCCGGGCGCGAGCGTGCCGTTGTAGTCACGGTTCTTGAAGGTGTACTTGCTCCCGGACTGCGTCATGAGCGAGTCCCAGTAGGAGCCGACCCCGGTGCCCGAGGGCAGGTCCAGGACCACCGTCCAACCGTTGAGCGTGGTGGTACCGGTGTTCTTCACGGTGATCTGGCCGGTGTAACCGCCCGACCACTCCGATGCCTTGGTGAAGGTCGCGGTGTCCGCCTGGGCGGGCGCGTTGACAAGCAGTGTCGCTCCGCAGGCGAGCGCCGCGGCGACGGCGAGCGTCGACAGCCGCACTCGTGTTGATCGTTGGTTCATGACCTGCCTCATGGGACTTCTGGGGGGTGTGGGGGGTGTCATGGGGTGTCATGGGGGTACGGCCCGCGGCCCGGTGCACGGGGCCGCGGGCCGTACCGGCTAGAAGCCGGCGGTGATCTTGGTGAACTCCCAGTCGGCCTGCGCGACGCCGCTGCAGGTCTCCTGGACGCCGCCGCCGGGGCAGGGGCGGTCACGGTTGGTCGACCAGAAGGCCAGGCGGGTCAGACCCTTGGACTTGGCGTAGTCGGTGATCTGCTGCCAGGTCGCCGGGCTGGTCACCTCCTGCTGGTCGGACAGACCGTTCATGCCGGAGATGCCCATGTGAGCGTAGGCCTGCGCGTCGGTCCAGCCGTTGGCGGACTTCAGCGCGTTCTTCAGGCCCTCGGCCGCGTTGACCGTGCTCTGGTACATGTTCGCGCCGCCGTTGAAGTCGAACGGCATGATCGTGTAGTTGTCGATCGGCACGGCCAGCGCCTTGGCCTGGTTGATCAGGCGGATGCCGTGGCTGGTCGGGCCGGTGGTCGCGGTGCCGAAGGTCACGACGATCTTGACGTTCGGGTTGGCGGCCTTGACGATCTTGAGACCGTTGAGGATGCGGTCCTGGACGGTGTAGTTCTCGAACTCGTCGGTGTTCTCGATGTCGAAGTCGACCACGGCCGGGCCGACCGCGTCGATGACCTTCTGCACGGCGCCGGCGAAGGCCTGCGGGGTCGAGCAGTTCGGGCCGAGCTTGTTACCGCTCCAGCCACCGAAGGAGATCTGGACGTTGCCGCCCGCGGCCTTGACCGCGTTGATCGCGGCCTGGTCGGCGCCACCGGTCAGCGGACGCTGCCCGTCCCAGGCCGGGTTGCACCCGTTCTGGGCGAGGATGAAGGCCATCGTGAAGGACTTGATGCCGGTGGCGTTCATGACGGTGGTGACGCTGGGCGGGTTGCCCCAGCCCATGTAGAGGTACGGCGCGCCGGGCATCTTGGCCGGGTTCGGGTTGGTGCAGCCCGTGGTGGTGCCGGTGACGGCGGCGCTGGCGGCCGACTCGCCCTGAGAGTTGTAGGCCTTGACCGTGTAGGTGTGCGGCTCACAGGTGCCCAGGTTGGAGACCGTCGCCGAGGTGCCGGTCACGGTCGCCTTCACCGTGGAGCCCTCGTAAACGCGGTAGCCCGTCACCGTGCCCGAGGAAGCGCCCCACGACAGCGAGATGGAGGTGTCGGTGGTGCCGCTCACGGTCACGTTGGCCGGGGCGCCGGGGGTGCCGGTGGTGCAGCCGGTGGTGGTCGCGCTGACCGGGTCGGTCTTGGCACCCTCGCCCGCGCCGTTGTAGGCCGCGACGGTGTAGGTGTGCGCCTCACAGTCACCCAGGCCGGAGATCGTCACCGAGGTGCCGGTCACGGTCGCCTTCACCGTGGAACCCTCGTAGACGCGGTAACCGGTCACCGTGCCGGACGCCGTGCCCCACGACAGGGACACGCTCTTGGAGCCGCCGGTGGCCGTCACCGCGCCGGGCTTGCCGGGGGCGGTCTCGGTGCTGCCGCCGCCGCAGTCGGCGCCGTTGACCTTGCAGCCGGTCGGGGTCGCGTCACCGGGGGAGGCGATGAAGCCGAAGCTCACGCTGCTCCCGGCCGGGAGGCTGCCGTTCCAGCCGACGTTGCTGAGCGTGAAGTGGGTACCGCTCTTGGTCAGGCTGGCGTCCCAGGCGGAGCTGACGGTGCCGCCCGCGGGCAGGTCGAACTCGACCTTCCAGCTGCTCAGGGCGGCGCCGCTGTCGTTCTTGATCGTGTACTTGCCTTCGAAGGCCGAGCCCCAGCTTGAGGTCTTGGTGAAGGTCGCCGTCACCCCGGCCGCGTGGGCCGGGGAGGAGGCGAGCAGTACACCCGAGGCGGCGATGGCCGCCGCCACGAGAATACGAAGAGGACGCATGTTCCCTCCATGGGGAAGAGGTGCGAGAAGTGCGGTCTTACTTGGGGGGTGTCACTTCGTCGTGACCTAGGTAGGGCCCGCGCCCCGGGGGCGGAAGACGCGGGCCGTACCGGCTGTGTGCCCGTGGGGATGTTTCCCAGGGCCCCTAGGGGAGGGTGGCGAGGTGCGGCTTGACGGTCTTGGAGAAGTTCCAGTTGTTGCTGGCGTCCCAGTTGATCGACCAGGTCATCGCGCCCCTGATGCCGGGGTAGGCGTTCGGGGGAACGAAGGAGCCGCAGTTGGTCTTGGTGGCCAGGCAGGTCAGCGCCTGGTTCACCATGGAGGGCGCGACGATGCCGCCGCCCGCGGCGCCGGGGCCCGCGGGCAGGCCGAGCGCGACCTGGTCGGGGCGCAGACCGTTCTCAAGCTGGATGCAGGCCAGGGCGGTCATGAAGTTGACCGTGCCCTGCGAGTAGGCCGCCATCTTGTCGCAGCCGAGCATGGAGCCCGAGTTGTAGTACTGCGTGTGGACAACGGTGAGGATGTCCTTGATGTTCAGCGCGAGCTTGAAGTACTCGGCGCCCGGCGACTGCATGTCGATCGTCTGCGGCGCCATCGTGATGATCAGGTCGGAGCCGGCCTTGGCGCGCAGCGACCGCAGGGCCTGACCCATGTAGGTGGCGTTGAGGCCGTTCTCCAGGTCGATGTCGACGCCGTCGAAGCCGTAGTTCTGCATCAGGGCGTAGACGCTGTCGGCGAACCTGGTCGCCGCGGCCGAGCTGGCGACCTGGACGCGGCCCTTCTCACCGCCGACCGAGAGGATGACCTTCTGGCCGCGCGAGTGCACGGTCTGCACGTCGGCCTTGAACTGGGCGTCGGTGTAGCCGCCCAGGGAGGCCGACAGGCCCGGGTCGATGCCGAAGACGACCTCGCCCGCGGTGGAGCTGGCCTCGCCGAAGGAGACGGCGATCAGGTCGTACTCCTTCGGCACCGAGGAGAGCTTCAGCTCGACCGCGGGGTTGTCGAAGTTGTGCCAGTAGCCGGTGAGGAAGTGCTTGGGCAGCGGCGTGGTGGTGCAGCCCGTGGTGCTGGTGCTGGCCGGGTCGCTCTTGGCGCCCTCACCGTTGTCGTTGTAGGCCGCGACGGTGTAGGTGTGCGCCTCACAGTCACCCAGACCGGAGATCGTCGCCGAGGTACCGGTCACGGTCGCCTTCACCGTGGAACCCTCGTAAACCCGGTAACCGGTCACCGTACCGCTGGCCGCGCCCCACGACAGGGACACGCTCTTCGAGCCGCCGGTCGCCGTCACCGAGCCGGGCTTGCCGGGGGCGCCGGTGGTGCAGCCGGTGGTGCTCGCGCTCGCCGGGTCGCTCTTGGCACCCTCGCCCGCGCCGTTGTAGGCCGCGACGGTGTAGGTGTGCGCCTCACAGTCACCCAGGCCGGAGATCGTCGCCGAGGTACCGGTCACGGTCGCCTTCAGCGTCGAGCCCTCGTAAACCCGGTAACCGGTCACCGTACCGCTGGCCGCGCCCCACGACAGGGACACGCTCTTCGAGCCGCCGGTCGCCGTCACCGCGCCCGGCTTGCCCGGGGCGGTCTCGGTGCTGCCGCCACCGCAGTCGGCGCCGTTGAGCTTGCAGTTCAGCGGTACGGAGTTGGCGCCGCCCGGGGTGCCGAGGAAGCCGAAGCTCACGCTGCTGCCGCTGGGGACGCTGCCGTTCCAGCCGACGTTGCTGAAGGTGATGTGCTGGCCGTTCCTGGTCAGCGTGGCGTCCCAGAACGAGCCGACGCTGACACCGGCGGGCAGGTCGAACTCGACCTTCCAGCTGCTCATGGCGGTGCCGCTGTCGTTCTTGATCGTGTACTTGCCTTCGAAGCCCGACCCCCAGTCGCCGACCTTGACGAAGGTCGCGGTGGCCGAGGCGGCCTGTGCTGGGAGTGCGACCGCCGTCGCCGCCGCGGCGAGGGCCGCCGCGGCGACGAGCGATCCGGCTATGACGCGAAATCTCACGTTAACCTCATGCATTCGGTGGGGGGGTGGCCGTACGGCTCGCGCTCCTTTTTGGGGGGTGCTCCTCTGCAGGCGGCGAGGAGGCGGAGCGCAAGCCGTACGGCGGGTAGGGCGCGGTCCCGGGGCCGCAGGAAGGCCGGGTCCACGCCATGGTTCAGCGCAGGCCGTCGCCCGGCACGCCGAACGAAGAGGCGCCGTCGCTGGTCGTCTCTTGGTTCGCCGTACCGGTCGCGTGCCCGATCTTCCGGTGTTCACCGGTGATGACCGGCTGTACGCCGACCCGCGGAGTCCGGCCGACGGTGTGTTCGGCCCGTGCGGACGCGCGCGGATCGCCCGGGGTGTTCCGCGTGGCCGCGTCGTTACGGCTCACGCTGGTCGAAACGCTGGTCGAAACGCTGGTCAAGGCGATGATGGAGCCGAGATGCCGCCCGTGACCGGTGGGCGGCGTGTTCTCGCGCCGGGTTTGCCGGTGCGCGGGAACCGCGATGGTGACATCCTTGGGCGTGTGCCCGCCCCGTGGCCCCGACCACCGGCCGCAAGGCCGGACGAGGGTGGCGGTGGTGGTGCCACCTGGCGCGAACGCCCCGTGCGGGGAGCTTGCAGCCTCAGTCAGGACGAGTAAGGGAAGGGTACGCCACATGATCGCTCCCTTGACAGGGGAACCTGGGGGGTGGAGTCGTCCGAACGGCCGGACCTTCACATGGTGATGACTGCCGTCTTGGCGTTCTCGCAGCTCGCGATCGATCAAGGCGGTGGGGGGCGCACCATCGTCGTCTCGTCTCCTCATTTCTTTTAGGAAAGTTTCCTAAGAGTTGTCGCGATCGTAGCCTTGACAGAGATTTGCCACAAGGCCCAAAAGCTCAAGGATTCAACGATCCAGCTAGGCACGTTCCAAAATCTGCCCTCCTTTCCGCCTCCGCGCGCCGGTCACTCCTCGCCGAGCACCTGTGACAGCGGTTTGCGGGTGAGATCGGGAACCTCCGCGTCGTGGGCCGCGTAACCGACCGGGAACAGAATGTAAGGGCGCTCACTGCCGGGACGTCCGCAGATCTCGGTCAGGAACGCCATCGGGTTCGGGGTGTGGGTGAGCGTCGACAGACCCATCTCGTGCAGCGCGGCGATGAAGAACCCGCACGCGATGCCGACGCTCTCGTTGACGTAGTAGTGCTTGACCCGGGTGCCGTCGGGGCGGACGCCGTACTTCTCCGCGAAGCAGACCACCAGCCACGGCACCGTCTCCAGGTAGCCCTTGTCCGAGGTGGTCTCCAGGTGGGCCAGGGCCTCGCGCCACTCGGCGGTCAGCCGGCCGCCCTCGTAGTTCTGCCGCTCCTCGATCTCGGCGGCCTCCCTGATCCGCTTCCTGGTCTCCGGGTCGCCGACGACGATGAACTTCCAGGGCTGCTGGTGCGCCCCTGACGGCGCGGTGTTGGCGGCCCTGATCGCCAGCTCGACGCACTCGCGGGGCACGGGCTCGTCACTGAAGAAGCGCACGCTCCTGCGCCGGTCCATGTGCTCGTAGAACCTGCGGCCCCGTTCCACCATCTCGGCCTCGGGGTACCGCGTGGGCCGGTAAGGAATGAAAGGGTGGGAATGCTCGCGTGCCATTTCTCCTCCATCTTTGCCGTATATGCCATATATGCAGGCGTAGTGTGATTGGCAGTCCCAGACTGGGCAACACACCCGCCGTTTCACTGCCAGATCGTCAGTGAAGGGCACGGCGCGCACTTCGGAGGTGGACAGATTGGCAGCCCGGCGGAACGGCCTGGACGAGCTCGACCGCAAGGTGCTCCACCTGATCAGGGAACGCCCGAGGACCGGGCTGCTGGAGATCTCCCGCCTCCTCGGCGTCGCCAGGGGCACCGTCCAGGCCCGCCTCGACCGGATGGTCTCCGACGGGGTGATCACCGACTTCGGCCCCAACCTCTCCCCCCGCGCGCTGGGGTACCCGGTGCAGGCCTTCACCACGCTGGAGGTCGAGCAGGTCTCCAGGGCCGAGATCTCCGCCGCGCTCACCGCGATCCCCGAGGTCCTGGAGGCCCACATCGTCACCGGTCCCGGCGACGTCTGGTGCCGGATCGCGGGCCGCGACCACGAGCACATCCAGGAGGTCATCGACGAGACCCTCACGATCCCCGGCGTACGGCGCAGCAGCACGGTGATCACGTTGTCCACGGTCGTCCCGCACCGGGTCCAGCCCCTGGCCGACCGAGGCTGAGACACCGGTTCCCGGGAACAGCCGGACCCCGGCGGGCGATCCGGAGACGGGCATGCCGGCGGCGGAGGCGGACCGCCGAGCCGCCGACCGGGCCGAGGAGGCCGGGAAGGGCTGTGACAGGACGAACGGCGGGCCGTCGCGACGGCCCGCCGTACCGGACTCCGGTCTCAGGCGGCGCTGAACCCGCCGAACAGTGCCAGCGCAAGCCCGAGGGCGACGACCACGTTGACCAGGGTCGCGGCGGCGAAGACCCCGACCGGGCGCCAGCCCGCCTCCCGCAGCGAGGCGACCCTGAACTCCAGGCCGATGCTGACGAAGGCCAGGATCAGGAACCAGACCCGCAGGTCGTTCACCTCCCCGATGACCGCCTTGGCCTGCGTGACGGCGACCGTGCCCTGCCACCAGGTGGCGATCACCGAGGCGGCGACGAAGCCGAGCACGAACTTCGGGAAGCGCCGCCAGAACTCGCCGAGACCCGGCCCGCGCGTGCCGGGGCGCCGCTCGACCCGGAAGACGAAGTAGGCGGTAAGCCCGATGGTCACGACGCCGATCAGGGCGTTCTGGGTGACCTTGACGATGCTCGCCACCGCGAGCGCGTTGTCACCGACGATCGCGCCCGCCGCCGTCACCGCCGCGGTGGTGTCGATGTTGCCGCCGATCCACGCCCCGGCGACCTCGTCGCTGAGCCCGAACACGCCCGCGAGCCAGGGCAGGACGAAGATCGAGGGCAGCGCGAAGGCGATCACCAGACTCGCGCTGTAGGCCAGTTGCTCACGCCTGGCCTGTACGGCTCCCGCCGCGGCGATGGCCGCGCTCACCCCGCAGATCGAGACCGCGGCCGACAGCAGCGCGCGCAGCCGTTCCTCAAGGCCCAGCCTGCCGCCGAGCCACCAGGTGAACAGGAACACCGAGGTGATCAGCACGATCGCCTGGACGATCGCGGGACCGGCGGCCGTGACGATCACCCTGAGGTTGATCGAGGCGCCCAGCAGGACCAGGCCCGTCTTGATGAAGAACTCGGTCCTGAAGCCGCCGGACAGGCGCTCTCGCACCCCGGCCAGGGTGAGCACGGCGTTGCCGGCCAGCCCGATGACGATCGCGTAGACCGGGTACTCGACGGTGGCCGCGATGTTCCCGAGCGGGGTCCCCTTGAGCAGCTCGGGGACGTTCTGGTCCAGATAGCGGGTCGCCGCGGCCAGCAGCAGCACGACCAGGACGCCCGACAGCGCCCATCCGGCGCCGCCCTGACGCCGGGACACGACGTTCGTCTCCTCGATGCTCATCAGGGCACCAGCCCTACGGGGATCACGCCGACGAGGACCAGTGCCAGCAGCACCAGGCCCACGATCGTGGCCGCCCAGTCCTCGTTGACCGCCGTGCGGCCCTCGCTCTCCACCGCGGTCTCCGCGGGGGTCTCCACAGGGGGATCGGTCTCGCTCATCTCACGACCTCACTCGTCGTCCGACGTCACCCCCGAGTCATTTCCATGGTAATTCGATAGGGATTAAAGGTAAAGCGGTACGACGCGTGGCGGTAGCGTGTGACGGATCACGCAACGTCCCCCTGGAGCACGACCATGTTCTTCGGCATAACCGACATATGGACTTATGTCCTCGGCGCCTTCTTCATCATCCTGTTGCCCGGCCCGAACTCGCTCTACGTGCTCACCACCGCCGCGCAGCGCGGCGTACGCCAGGGATACCGCGCGGCCGCCGGGGTGTTCATCGGCGACAGCGTCCTGATGGTGCTCGCCTCGGCCGGGGTCGCCTCACTGCTGAAGTCGACGCCGATCCTCTTCAACGTCGTCAAGTACGCCGGCGCGGCCTACCTGGCGTGGATCGGCTTCCAGATGCTGCGCGGAGCCTGGCGCTCCTGGCGGACGTCACAGGACGCCCAGGCGGCTCAGGCGGCCCAGGGAGCGCAGGCCGGGCGGACGACGCAGGCCGCGTCCCGGCGCGGTGGGGAGAACCCCCTGCGCAAGGCCCTCGTGATCAGCCTGATGAACCCGAAGGCGATCCTGTTCTTCATCTCCTTCTTCATCCAGTTCGTCGACCCGGCCTACGGCATGCCCGCGCTGTCGTTCCTGATCCTGGGCGTCATCTGCCAGGTGTTCAGCATGCTCTACCTGTCTCTGCTGATCTTCGGTGGAACGTTCCTCGCCGCCCAGTTCAGGACGCGCCGCAAGCTGGCCGCCGGGCTGACCACCGGGGTCGGCGCGCTCTTCCTCGGCTTCGGCGCGAAGCTGGCCACGGCCTCCATGGGCTGACGCCTCCCCGGCCCCGGCGGGACGGCTCGGGCACTCACCCGGCTCGGATACGGTGAATCGCCGTCCGGCACGGGAGTCTCCGTCCCCCGATCCGAGACGTCCGGCGGCCGTCCCCTGGGGAGCGTCATGAGCCATCCGCCCGTCGTCCTGCCCCGCCTCACCGCCCTGGTCCGGCAGGCCGTGCCCAAGCTCCTCGAAGGGGTGGTCGCCCCCCTGGCCGTCTTCTACGCCGCGCTGGCCGTGCTCGGGCTCAACGGGGCCCTGATCGCGGCGGTGAGCTGGGTCTACGCGGGGGTCGGCTGGCGCCTGGTCCGGCGGGTCAGGGTGCCGGGGACGATGGTGCTGGCCGCCATCGCGATCACCGTGCGGGCGCTGCTCGGGCTGTGGAGCGGAAGCGCGGTGGTCTACTTCCTCCAGCCGGAACTGGGCACCATCTGCATCAGCGTGGCCTTCCTCGCCTCGGTGCGGCTGAACCGGCCACTGGCGCAGAAGCTCACCCTCGACTACATCCACCTGCCCTCCGCGGTGCTCAGGCACGAGCGGGTGCGGCGGTTCTTCGCCCGGATCACCCTGCTGTGGGCCTTCGTGCTGCTGGCCAACTCCTCGGTGAGCATCTGGCTCCTGCTGCACGAGTCGATCGGCACCTACCTGCTGGTCCGCACCGGCGTCGTCGCGCTGATCAGCGGTCTCGCCGCGGCCGTCTCCGTCTACGCCTTCCGCCGCGTCCTGCGCCGCCTGCACCACGACCCGGCCCCCGCCTGAGCCTTTCCCTCCCCGCCGGGGAAACCGTCCTCGTCTGAGCCACGAAGACAGGGGCAGGGAGGACCTCATGGACATCGCGGAAAATCCGAAACGCTGGCTCGTGCTGCCCGTCTTCATCCTCGCCCTCGCCCTGGTCGCCGCGGCCGGGGCGCTGGCGGCGGGAGACGCGGGCGGTGAGTACCTCATGCTCGACCGCCCCGCGTGGGCACCGCCGCGGTGGCTGTTCGGTCCCGCGTGGACGGTGCTCTACGTCATGATCGCGCTGTCGGGCTGGCTGGCCTGGTCGGCGCGCGGCCTGACCCCCGCGCTCGGCGTCTACGCCGTCCAGCTCGTCCTCAACGCGCTCTGGACCCCGCTGTTCTTCGGCGCCCACCTGTACGGCGTCGCCTTCGCCGAGATCGTGGTGCTCTGGGGGACGATCGTGGCCACCGTCGTCATGTTCCGGCCGATCAGCCGCCCCGCCGCCTGGCTGCTGGTGCCGTACGCGCTGTGGGTCACCTACGCGGGCGCGCTGAACCTGGCCGTCTGGCTGATGAACTGACCCCGCCGCGCGGGATCTCCTGCCGGAACAGGAGGGCGCATGACGAAAGTAGGGGGTCACCACGACCGAACGCGGGATGTGCCGACCGCCCTCTGCTTCCTAGGGTCGAGATGACGCGCCCCTGAGGGGCCCTCAGGGGGCGCTCCCCGAAAGCTCGGGGACTCCCCCTGATGCCCGACATGCGGGCCGCCCGGCACCGTGCTGTGTGCGGTTCCCGATACCTACAGGAGTGCGGCTGTGACACAGGCCATCCTCGACGCCGTCCACCAGGCGATGTCCTCGCCGTGGATCTATCTGGCGCTGTTCGCGCTGGCCATGCTCGACGGCTTCTTTCCCGTGGTCCCCGCGGAGACGGCCGTCATCACGGCCGGTGTCTTCGCCGCCTCGACCGGCGCACCCAGCCTGTGGCTGGTGATCGTGGTCGCGGCACTCGGAGCGTTCGCGGGCGACCACATCTCGTACGCCATCGGACGCACGACCAACAGCCGTCTGAGGGGCGGAAGGCGCAGCGGCAAGGCGATCGCCTGGGCGGAACGGGCCCTGGCCGAACGCGGCGGGCTGGTCCTGGTCGTGGCCCGTTACATCCCCGCGGGCCGGACCGCGTGCACCCTCACCATGGGCGCCGTCGCCTACCCCCGGCGCTCCTTCGCCCTCTTCGACGCCCTGGCCGCCGTGTCCTGGGCGATCTACTCGGGGCTGATCGGCTTCGTGGGCGGCGCCGCCTTCGAGAACGACCCGATCAAGGGGCTGCTGCTCGGCCTCGGCATCGCCCTGTCGATCACGGCGGTGGTCGAGGTGGTCCGCTTCACCCGGCGGCGCCGTACGGCCGAGCGGCACGAGCGGACCGCGGCCGGGGTCCGCGACTGACCCCTACCTCCTTTCCCCCGCGCCCGCGGGGAGGGAACTCCGTCACCTCGGAGAAGGCCGTCGCTCCGGCCACGAGGCCCTGACGGCCCCCGAGCCCGACCCCGGGGAATTCCCCGGGGAGTCAGGGAGAACCCCGATGGTTCCGGGGTCCGTGCCGCGAGACGCTGCCACTGGTTCACCGGAAGACCCCAACCGGTCGCCTCCTTGAGGTGTCTCGGCCATCTCGCCATGTCTTCATCTGCAGTGGAAGGAGTGCGCATGACCGTGTTGGCCGTCGGCCTGGCGTTGCTGGGATCGCTGTTCTTCGCGCTCGGAGCCGCGTTGCAGCAGCACGAGGCGGCCGGTGCGGAACGACCCACGATCGGCCGTCTGTTCCGGCGCCCGCGATGGCTGCTCGGCGGGCTGTCCATCGGGGTCGGGACCGGCCTGCACGTCCTCGCCCTGAGGTACGGCCCGCTCACCGTCGTCCAGCCGATGGGCGTGGCCAGCCTGCTGTTCGCCCTGCCCTGCGCCGCCGCCCTCGGCGGTCGCAGACCCACGTCCCGTGAACTGTCCGCCGCCGCGGTGATCGCCGTCGGGCTCGGCGGCCTGGTGCTGGTCGTGCCCCAGGGCACCGGAGACCCCCACCTGAGCACGACGGGGGTGGTGGCCCTGCTCGCGGGGGCGGCCATCACCGCCCTGGCCCTGTGGGCGGCCTCCCGGCGGACCTCTCCGGCGGGACGGGCCGGGCTGCTCGCCATGGCCGCGGGCGTGCTCTACGGGGCGACCGCCACCCTCACCAGGGTCCTGGTCTACGGCGACTGGGACCTCTGGCTGGTGCTCGCCGTACCGCTGCCCTGCCTGGTCGCGCTGGTCCTGCTGCAGCACGCCTACGCCGCCGGCCACTTCGGCGTCGCCTTCGCCGCGCTCCAGGTGGCGGACCCGCTCACCGCCGTCGTCTTCGGAGCCCTGCTGCTCGGTGAACCGCTGCCGACCGGCGCGGTGAGCACGCTGACCGCGCTCGCCGCCGCCTGCCTCACCGCTGCGGGCACGGTCGCGCTGGCCCGCACGACCCCGCTGTCCCCCAACGTCCGATTAGATCGATGAAGGAGTATCGATGGTCACCTCAGCCGCCCCGATCCTCGCCCCGTCCCCCCTTCCCCAGAGGCCGAGACGGGTTCTGATCGCCACCGACACCTACCCGCCGGACGTCAACGGCACCTCCTACTTCACCCACCGCCTGGCCTGTGGCCTGGCCGGGCGGGACAACGAGGTCCACGTGATCTGCTGCTCCGACGAGGGCCCGGCCAGGACCGAGTCCCTCGACGGGGTGACCGTGCACCGGCTGCGCTCGGCCCCGCTGCTGGTCCACCCGACCATGCGCGTCTCCCTCCCCTCCAGGCTCGACCGGCTGGTACGGCACATCGCCCCCGACGTGCTCCACGTCCAGGGACACTTCGTGGTCGGCAGGGCCGCGATCTCGGCGGCCAGGCGCGGCGGCGTCCCGGTGGTCGCGACCAACCACTTCATGCCCGACAACCTCTTCCAGTTCGCGCACGTCCCCGGGCCGTTGCGGGAGCAGGTCGCCCGGCTGGCCTGGCGCGACTTCAACCGGATCTTCTCCCGTGTCGACCGGGTCACCACGCCGACCAGGATCGCCGCCGGGCTGCTCACCGACCGGGGCTTCACCCGCTCGGTCGAGGCCGTCTCCTGCGGCATCGACCTCGCCCGCTTCCACCCGCACGCCGAGCCCAGGGCGTGGGCGCGCAAGGCCTTCGACCTGCCCGACCGGGACACGGTGCTGTTCGTGGGGCGCCTGGACGAGGAGAAGCGGCTTGAGGACCTCGTCCGCGCGCTGCCGTACGTCCTCAACGAGACCGACGCGCAGATCGCGCTGGTCGGCACCGGCGGGCAGCGGGCGGCGCTGGAACGGCTGGCGCACCGGATCGGGGTCGGCGACCGGGTGATCTTCCTCGGTTTCGTGCCGGACGAGACGATCCCGCAGGTGTACGCCGCGGCGGACGTGTTCGCGATGCCCAGTGTCGCGGAGCTGCAGAGCATCGCGACGCTTGAGGCCATGGCGACGGGCCTGCCGGTCGTCGCCGCCGACGCGATGGCCCTGCCCCACCTCGTACGGCCCGGCGAGAACGGCCACCTGTTCGCCCCCGGCGACGTGCGGGGGCTGGCCAAGCACCTGGGCGACCTGCTGCGCAGCCCGCAGGCTCGCGCCTCCATGGGCGCCGTGAGCCGCTCGATCGCGCTGACCCACGACCACCAGGCCTCCCTGGCCAGGTTCGAGGCGATCTATCAGGAGGTGGCGCGGTGAGCGCGGGCGCCCTGGGCAGGGGCGCCGTCGGCACGGGAAAGGAAAGCGAAGGAACCGTGAAAGAGGAGAACGCGGGCGCACGCGCCGTGTGGCGCTGGCCGGGGGTCGCGGCGGCGCTGCTGGCCGTCGCCGCGACGCTCTACGCGCACGTGGCCGCGGGCCAGGTCGATCCGATGACGACGTTGATCAGCGACTACGCGCTGCTGGGCGCCAGTGCCCCGGCGATGGTCCTCGGCACGATCGCGCTCGCCGTCGGCTCGGTCTGGGTCTCCTACGGCCTGGCCCGGGTGGACCCGGCGCGCAGCGCCGCCGCCCGGGTGCTGTTCCTGGCCGGGGCCGTCGGCCTGCTGCTGACCGCGGCCTTCACCACGGACACCGCCGCCGGGACCCTCTCGGCGGGCGGGGAGATCCACCGCTGGTCGGCGGCCGTGGTCTTCACCGCGCTGCCCTGCGCGGGCTGGCTGCTCGGCAGGAGGTTCAGGAACCCGCTGCTCTCGGTCGTCAGCGCGCTCTCGGTGGTGCTCCTGGCCGCCTTCCTGGCCGCCCACCCGGGCTCGCTGGTCTCCTCCCTCATCGACGGCCCCGGCTACTACGGCCTGCTCCAGCGCCTGCTGGTGCTGAGCGACGCCCTGGTCGTCCTCCTCGCCTCCCTCGGCCTGGGCGGCAGAGGTGAGACATCTCGCGTACCGACCCTCGGGGTACCTACGCTAACGTAGGTTACGGTTCCGTAGTCTGTGAGGGAGAAGACCGCAATGCGCGAGTTCAGCCAGACCGAGCTGTTGCTTGAGCTTGAGCCCGTCGTCGCCGGGGAGCTGGACCGGCATCACAAGGTGGCGAAGGAGTGGTTCCCCCACGAATACGTCCCGTGGTCCGAGGGCAGGGACTTCGACGGCGTGCTCGGCGGCGAGGCCTGGGTCGAGAACGACTCGAAACTGCCCGAAGAGGCGCGCGTCTCCCTCATCGTCAACCTGCTGACCGAGGACAACCTCCCCAGCTACCACTACGAGATCGCCACCGCCTTCGGCCGCGACGCCGCCTGGGGCACCTGGGTGCACCGGTGGACCGCGGAGGAGGCCCGGCACGGCGCCGCCCTGCGTGACTATCTGACGGTCACCCGCGCGGTCGACCCGGTCGCCCTCGAACGCGCCCGCATGTTCCACATGGAGGAGGGGTTCACCAACTCCTACGAGGGAGTGCTCCACTCACTGGCCTACGTCTCCTTCCAGGAGCTGGCCACCCGGATCTCGCACCGCAACACCGGCAGGGCCTCCGGCGAGCCGAACTGCGAGCGGCTGCTGGCCAGGATCGCCGCCGACGAGAACCTGCACATGCTCTTCTACCGGAACCTTCTCGACGCCGCCTTCAAGCTGGCCCCGAGCCAGACGATGCGCGCCGTCACCGACGTGGTGACCACCTTCCAGATGCCGGGGACCGGCATCGAGGGCTTCAGCCGCAAGGCGATGATCATCGCCAACGCCGGGATCTACGACCTGCGCCTGCACATCGACGACGTCCTCATGCCGGTGCTGCGGCAGTGGGCCGTCTTCGACATGAAGGACCTCGACGGCGAGGGCGAGAAGGCCCGGGAGGAGCTCGCCGAGTTCCTCGCCCGTCTGGAGGTCTCCGCCTCCCGCTTCGTCGAGCGCCGCGAGGCCCGCCGCGCCCGCGAGGCCGCCCGCTCCTGAACCTTCTCGCGCCTTCCGCCGGGGGCTCGGGAAGCGGCCCCCGGCGGAAGGACGCGCGGATCAGGACTTCGCCAGGTCCGCGAGCGGGACCCCGGGGTCGGCGAGCCGCTCGGCGTCCACGGCGACGCCCGAGCGGATCAGGTTCTGCACCGGGCCGATGCCGTCGTCCCACAGGTTGACGTGCATGCCCGCCACGACGCGGCCCCCGCTGAGCCAGAAGGCGTAGAAGGCCTGTTCCTCCCGCTCTCCCCTGACGACGACGGAGTCGTAGCCGCCCGGCTCGAACCAGCCGGAGAACTCCATGCCCACGTCGTACTGGTCGCTGAAGAAGTAGGGCGGCCTGTCGTAGACGACCTCCTGGCCCAGCATGGACCTGCCCGCGGCGAGGCCGCCGTTGAGCGCGTTGGCCCAGTGCTCGACGCGGACGCGGGTGCCGTACAGGGGGTTGAAGGCGTTGGCCACGTCACCGGCGGCGTAGACGTCGGGGTCCTCCGTGCGCAGCGCGGCGTCGACCAGGACTCCGTTGTCCACCGGCAGACCGGACAGTACGGCCAGCTCGGCGTTGGGCCGCACGCCCACGCCGACGATCACGACGTCGGCCGGGACCTCCGCCCCGTCGTCGGTCGCGACGGCCCTGACGCGCCCGTCACCGAGGACACCGGTCACCTGACGGCCGAGCCTCAGGTCGACCCCGTGCCGCCGGTGCAGGTCGGCGAAGAAACCGCCCATCTCCGGCCCGAACGCGGCCTGCAGCGGCACCGGGCGCGGCTCGACGACGGTCACCTCGCAGCCGTACTCGCGGGCCGCCGCCGCCGTCTCAAGGCCGATCCAGCCCGCGCCGACGACGACGACCCGGCCGCCGCCCTTGATCGCGTCACGGAGCCGCTGTGAGTCTCCGAGGTCACGCAGGTAGTGCAGGCCCTCAAGGTCGGCGCCGGGCACGTCGAGGCGGCGCGGGGAGGCGCCGGTCGCGAGCAGCAGCTTGTCGTAGCCGATCTGCCCTCCGCCGTCCAGCTCCAGCCTGCGCGCGCCCCGGTCGAGGTCGGTCACCTGGCTGCCGGACACCAGTTCCACGGAGTGCTCGCGGTACCAGGCCTCGTCGTGGACGTAGACCTTGGCCTGGTCCTCCTTGCCCAGGAGATAACCCTTCGACAGCGGAGGACGTTCGTAGGGCAGTTCGGACTCGGCGCCGACAAGGGTGATCCTGCCGTCGAAGCCCTCCTCCCGCAGGGACTGGGCGGCCTTCGCGCCTGCGAGGCCCGCCCCAACGATGACGTACGTCTGCTCGGTGGTCATGCTCCTCTTCTTATCGGATTACCGCCCCGCTATCGATCAGTTGGCGTGATCCGTCTCCACGGCGGCGTCCCCCCTTATTTCATCACTTGTTGACTTTCTGGTCGCACCGACCTACGTTTACGGGAGAAAGACACTGATCACCGCCCGTGGCCTTGTGGAGGCTCGCCGATGTCCGCCAGCCCGTTGATCCTGCCGTTCTCCGACATCGGAGCGGAGGCGCTCCCCCTGGCCGGCGGCAAGGCCGTCAACCTCGGCGTGCTCACCAGGGCCGGTTTCCCCGTCCCGCCCGGGGTCTGCCTCACCACACGGGCCTACCGCGCGGCCACCGAGGGGGCGGGTCTCGGCGACGTGCTCGACGCGCTGGCCACGACCCCCGCCGGGGACGTCACGGCCCTGAACGAACTGGCCGCCAGGGCCCGCGCCCTCGTGCTCGCCGCCCCGGTGCCCCCCGAGGTCGCCGAGGCCGTACGGCACGGCGTGCGCGGTCCCGGCGGTCCCTCCGGCCCGGTCGCCGTGCGCTCCTCGGCGACCGCCGAGGACCTGCCGCACGCCAGCTTCGCCGGGCAGCAGGACACCTACCTCAACGTGGTGGGCGAGGAGGCCGTGCTCGACGCGGTCAGGCGCTGCTGGGCCTCACTGTGGACCGACAGGGCGGTCGCCTACCGGGCGGCCAACGGCGTCGACCACCGGTCCGTCCTGCTGGCCGTCGTGATCCAGGAGATGGTCTCCTCCGAGGTCGCCGGGGTGATGTTCACCGCCAACCCCGTCACCGGCAGGCGGCACGAGGCGGTGATCGACGCCAGTCCCGGGCTCGGCGAGGCCGTGGTCTCCGGCTCCGTCAACCCCGACCACTTCGTGGTGGACGTCGCGACCGGCCGGATCACCGGGCGGCGCCCCGGCGACAAGCTGCTGGCCGTACGGCCGCTGCCCGGGGGAGGCGTCGAGCATGTCGGCCTCGGGGACGGGACGGGGTCGGCCTGCGTCACCGACGACCAGGTCAGGGCGCTGGCCGCGCTGGGCGGGCGGGTCGAGGAACACTACGGGAGCCCGCAGGACACCGAGTGGGCCATCGACGCCGACGGCTCGCTGTGGCTGACCCAGTCTCGCCCGATCACCACCCTCTTCCCCGTCCCCGAGAGCGCCGCGGCGCGGGCGGAGGGCGGCCCCCGGATCTACTTCTCCTTCAGCGTCGCGCAGGGCGTCTACGCGCCGTTCACCCCGATGGGCGTCTCGGCCTTCCGGCTGATCTCCTCCTCGATCTCGGCGCTGGCGGGGAATCCGGTGGCCGACGTGACCGCCGGGGCCCCGCAGCTGACCGAGGCGGCCGGGCGGCTGTTCCTCGACGTCACCGGCGTCATGCGCGGACGGGCCGGTCGTGCGGTCGTGCCGCGCCTGCTGGACGTGATGGAGGCCAGGTCGGCGGTGGTGCTGCGCGGCCTGTTCGACGACCCCCGTTTCGGGGTGACCCGGCGCTCCGTGCTGCCCGCGCTGCGGCGGGTGCTGCGGATCGCGCGCCGCTTCCGCGTCCCCTCCAACGTCGTGCGGGCCGTGCTGAACCCCGGGGCCACGCGGGGGCGGGTCGAACGCCTCAGGTCACGGCTGCGGGCCGAGCTGGCGCCGCTGCCGGAGAGCGCCACCCCGCTTGAGCGGCTCGACCGGGTCGAGCGGACGCTGAGCGCGCGGACCGTTCCCCTGCTTCCCCACGTCGTGCCCGGCCCCATCGCCGGGTTCGCCATGCTGGGCCTGGCCGCCCGTCTCCTGGGCGGGCGGGCCCGGCCCGGGGAGCTGACGACCGTGCTGCGCGGGCTGCCGCACAACGTCACCACCGAGATGGACCTGGCCCTGTGGCGGCTGGCGGGCCGGATCAGGCGGGACGCCGACGCCGCCGCCCTGCTGCTCACCGTCCCCGCCGCCGACCTGGCCCGGCGCTTCCACGACGGGACGCTGCCGCGGACGGTCCAGCGGGAGCTGCGGGAGTTCCTCGCGGTCTACGGCGTCCGCGCGGTCGCCGAGATCGACCTGGGGGTGCCCCGCTGGTCGGAGGACCCCACGCACGTCCTGGGCGTGCTGGCCAACTACCTGCGCCTGGACGACCTCTCCCAGGCTCCCGACGAGGTGTTCGCCAGGGGCGCCGCGGAGGCGGCCGTCATGATCAGGACACTCGCCGCCCGGGCCGGTGGCCTCCGCGGGCCGCTCGTCCGCTTCGCCCTCGGCAGGGCGCGGGCCCTGGCCGGGCTGCGTGAGCTGCCCAAGTTCCTCGTGGTGACCGTGCTGGCCGCGATGCGCGCCGAACTGGCCGCCGTCGGGGCCGAACTGGCCTCCCGCGGCGTCCTCGACTCCCCCGGCGACGTCTTCTTCCTGACGATCGGCGAGGTCAGGGCCCTGCTGTCTGCCCCGCCCGCCGACCCCGCCGGTTCCCGGGCGCTCGTCGCGGAACGGCGCGCCCAGGCGGACCGGGAACGGCTGCGCAGGCACCTGCCCAGGGTCGTGCTGTCCGACGGCACCGAACCCGAGGCCGTCGCCACGGCGGAGCCGGTCGACGGCGCGCTGACCGGGACCCCCGCCTCGGCGGGGACGGTGACCGGGACGGCCAGGGTCGTCCTCGACCCCGTCGGGGCCCACCTCGAACCCGGGGAGATCCTGGTCTGCCCCTCGACCGACCCCGGCTGGACGCCGCTGTTCCTCACCGCGGGCGGCCTGGTCATGGAGATGGGCGGGGCCAACTCACACGGCGCCGTGGTGGCCAGGGAGTACGGCATCCCCGCCGTCGTCGGCGTCGCCCACGCGACCGAGCACGTCGTCACCGGCCTGCGGATCACGGTCGACGGCACCTCGGGAACGGTGACCACGACCTGAGGCGACCTGAGGCTCATCCGCGCAGCACCTCCGCACACCACCCGAGGCCCGTCACGGCCCGGTCGACCAGCGCCTGGTCGGCGAACTCGTCCGTGCCGAGCAGGCCGAGCAGGGCGAAGGTGTCGGCGGCGTAGGCGGCGATCGTCCGCTCATCGGCCGGTTCGCCCCCGGCCTGGCCGTACCCCGCGAGCAGCGGACCCTCCAGCAGGCCGTAGGCCCTCATCCGGCCGAGTTCGGCGGCGGGGTCGCCCATCGTGCAGTTGGACAGGTCGAGCACCGCGACGAGGTCGTCCCCGTGGAAGCACAGGTTCTCCCTGCGCAGGTCCATGTGGAGCAGCCGCAGCGGCGCCCGCCCGGCCCGCTCCCCGGCCACCGTCGTGGCCGCCTCGACGAGCGCCCGGTGCCCGTCGAGGGGGACGCGGGCGGCCAGCGCGCCCACCCGGATCTCGATGCGCCTGGCCATCGCCTCCGGGGCGCAGTCGGCGCCCAGTCCCGCGCGCCGGGACGCCGGGACGTCCGCCGTGTGGACGCGCGCCAGGACCTCACCGAGGCGGCGCAGCCGCGTTTCGCCGAGTTCGGCCGCTCCGTCGTCGGGGACGAGGTCCAGGAGCATCCACGACCGCTCCCCCTCACCCCGGGCTCGCCGCCACCCCCTGAGACCGGCGACGGGCACGCCCGCCCGGGCGAGAACCCCGTGCGCCAGGACCTCGCGTTCGAGGACGGCCCCGAAGTCGACCGTCCCGTCGTAGGCCGTCGGGGTGACCTCCCGCAGCGGCACCCTGAGCACGAACCGCCGTTCGCCGTCCGCCTCGACGAGCAGCGCGGCGTAGTCGGCGCCCCGGCGCCAGGGCGAGATCAAACACCCCGGCGGCAGCCGGTCGGCCAGCTGCCGGGCCATCCGCCCGGCGAGCCGTTCCTCGTCGGGAATCTCCAGACCGCGCAACACGACATCCCCCCTGTCCCCGTTCCCCGCCCGATTGTAAGAATCGGCTCGGTGGGTCGCCTCGGGAAAGGACCGTCACGTGTCCCGTGATCGGATCGCCGTGCTCGGCGAGTGTGTCGCCGACGCCTTCGTCACCGGTACGGCGCCGGGAGGCGGGCTCGCCCTGCGGGTCCTGCCCGGCGGCGGTCCCGCCAACACCGCCGTGGCCCTGGCCCGTCTCGGCACGCCCGTCCGCTTCCTCGGGCGGATCTCCCGTGATCCCTTCGGAGAGCTGTTCCGCGCCCACCTGGACGCCTCCGGCGTCGATCTGACCGGCTGCGTGAGCGCGCAGGAGCCCAGCGTCCTGGCCGTCGCCACCCTGGACGAGGCGGGACGGGCGGCCTACTCCTTCCACGCCGAGGGAGCGGCCGACTGGCGGTGGAGTGCGGCGGAGCTGACCGGCGAGCGGGTCGGCGACGCCGTCTGCCTGCACACCGGCTCCCTCGCCCTGGTCCACGACCCCGGGGCGGGGCGGATCGAGGAGTTGCTCGCGCGGGCCGCCGCCGGGGCGACCGTCTCGATCGACCCCAACGTACGCCCCGGCGTCGTCCCCCTTGACCGCTACCGGGAGGCGATGCCCCGCTGGTGCGCGCTGGCCGACGTCGTCAAGCTGAGCCTCGACGACCTGGAGCTGATCCGCCCCGGTGAGACGGCCGAGCGCGCCTGCGACGCCTGGCACGCCGCGGGTGCCCGGCTGGTCGTGGTGACCCTCGGTCCCGGGGGCGCGCTCGTCTCCCTGGACGGCCTGCGCGTGAGGGTGCCCGCGCCCGCCGTACGGGTCGTGGACACCGTCGGGGCCGGTGACTCCTTCACCGCCGCGTTCCTGCACCGGCTGCGCGCGGACGGCCTGCTCGGCGGGCGGCTCGACGCCCTCGACCTGGACGCGGCCGGGCGGGCGGCGGCCTTCGCGGCCGGGGCCGCCGCCCGCACCTGCTCGGTTCCCGGAGCCGACCCTCCGTGGGCCGGTGACCTGTGAGCCCCGCTAGCTCCTCGGTCCCGTGGAGAGGGCCTCGGCCCGTTCGCGCCCGCCCGGCAGCAGGCGGGCGAACCACTCCGAACGGCTGGCGATCAGCGGCCCGAACAGCGCGAGGATGAGCACGTATCCGGCGATGAACGGCGCGAGCCTGCCGTCGAGCCCGGCGGCCACGGCCATGGTCGCCAGGACCAGGGCGAACTCCCCTCGGGAGAGCACGGTCAGTGAGATGTTCACCGCCTGTGTCGCGCCGAAGGAGTTCATCCTGGCGGCCAGTGCCCCCGCCGCCACGTTGAACACCAGGGTGAGCACGACCGCGATGGCGACGGGCCAGGCGACGGAGAGCATGTCCCCGGGCTCGATGGACAGGCCGAACGCGAAGAAGAACAGGGCCGCGAAGGCGTCCCTGAGCGGATGGACGAGCTGGCGGATGCGCGGCGCGGCCTTGGTCGAGCTGAGGATCAGGCCGATCATGAAGGCCCCGATGGCGTCGGAGACGCCGAGTTCCTCCGCGACGCCCGCGGTGAGGATCGCCAGTCCGGTGAACATCACCACGAGCAGCTCGTCGTCCTTGGTGGTCACGAGCCTGTCGACCAACCGGGTGCCCCACCTGGCCAGCGCGGTCAGCGCGATCAGGAAGGCGAAGGCCTTGCCGAAGGAGAGCGCGGCGGCGGCGAAGGAGTCGGCACCGCTGAGCACCGGCTGCAACACCGCCAGGTAGAGGGCGAGGAAGATGTCCTCGACCACGATGATTCCCAGGATGAGGCGGCTCTCCGGGTTGCCGATCCGCCCGAGGTCGACGAGCAGTTTGGTCGCGATGGCCGAGGAGGAGATCCCGACCACCCCGGCCAGGACCAGCGCCTCCCTCGTCCCCCAGCCGAGGGCGAACCCGAAGATCAGGCCTCCCCCGACGTTGAGCAGGATGTAGACGGTCCCGGCGAGCGCCAGCCTGCTGCCGCCCGCGATGAGACTGTCGAGGGAGAACTCCAGGCCGAGGTAGAACAGCAGGAAGATCAGGCCGAGCGTGGCGATGACCTTCAGGTCGGCCGGGTTCTCCACGAGGGCGAGCCCGGGGGTGTGCGGCCCGAAGATGATGCCCGCGAGCATGAACAGGGGGATCGTCGGCAGTCCGATCCGGCCGCCGAGCCTGGCGATGATCCCGGCGGCGAGGAAGGAGCCGCCGAGGGCGATGAGAGCGTCACCCAGTGCCACGGTGGCCTCCTTCCGGCCTGATTCCGGGCATGGTGAAAGCGCATTCGTAGAACATGAAAAAACCTCCGTCGGACGATCTCGATCTGGTGCGTCAGAGATCGCCGGACGGAGGCGCCCGGGGTTCGGACGGGCCGTGTACAGCCCGCGTGACGACGGTGACGGGCGGCCGGGGGCGCAGCCACACCACCCGTGCCGGACCGGCGTGCCGGATCGTGGGCGGAGGCAGGCTGTGCCCCGCCTTGTACGGCGAGGCCGGGGGCAGGATCGCGCCGCTCGCCAGGGCCACGGCGACGCCGGGTTCGTGGCGTAGCCCGTGGTGCGCCTGGAGCGGCGCGTGGATGACGGTGAGCAGAACGAACAGAAGGGAGGCGACCGTACCGACGACCCTCTTCTGCAAACCGGACCCTAACCCTGAGGCGAATTGTCCGTTATTTTATCATCTGTCACCGTCGTTTCCCGGGCCGGGCGCCACGACATCAGATACGCCCGCTGCCAGAGGATTTCGAGCGGCCCCCGCTCGAAGCGGCGCAGCCACAGCGTGGCCAGCGTCATGAACACCGCGCAGATGGCCGCCCAGGCGGCGACCGTCCACCACGGCCGCAGTCCCTCGAACCGCGTGGCCAGGCCGAGCCCCCAGCCGTAGCAGAGCACCGCCCCCGCCAGGTTCTGGAAGACGTAACAGCTCAGCGCCGTCCTGCCGACGGCCGTCAGCCCCCGGCGCATCCGGCCCTGAACGTCCCCCGCCCCGAGCGCGACCGTCGTCACCAGCCCCAGCAGGCCGAGCGCGACCAGCGGCGGCAGCAGGTAGCGGTCGACCAGGAACCAGCCCTCTCCGGAGAAGGCCGTCAGCAGGTTCAGCGGCGCGCCGACGCCGAGCCCGAGGACCATCAGCCTGCGCCGCAGGACGGCGCCGCGTTCCGAGTCCTCGAAGACCCCCGCCCGCACCAGGCGGGAGCCGAGCAGGAACAGCACGACGCCCAGCGGGACGATGAACACGGCCTCGAAGCGGTAGGTGCCCATGTTGACGATCCTGGCGGTGACCTGGTCGAGGTAGCCGCCCTCGGCGAACCGTCTCGACGGCGCGGCCCCTGAGGAAAGATCGGCGACGCCGTACAGGAGGGCGAGGGTGATCAGGCCGATCACGGCGGCGAACACCGTCCCCGTCACGATCATCCAGGCCCTGACCACCCGGTCGCTCCTGCCGATGAGGAAGGCCACCAGGACCGAGACCACGGCGTAGCCCATGAGCACGTCGAACTCGAAGATCAGCACGTAGTGGAGCAGTCCCTCGACGAACAGCAGCGCCGCCCGCCACAGGTACCGGCCGGGCCAGGTGACGCCACGCCGTACGGCCGAGCGGTACTGCAGCTCCATGCCCACCCCGAACAGCAGGCTGAGCAGGGCCAGGAACTTGCCGTTGGCCAGGAAGTGCAGGAAGGTCTCGGCCGCCCCGCTCCCGGAGAGGGCGTCCATGACCCCGGCCGGCCCCAGGGGGTCGGTGAAGATCCAGATGTTGGTGCCGAGCGTGCCCATGATGGCGATGCCCCTGAGCACGTCGAGCACGTCGATGCGTCGCGTCGTCACCCTTCAACGATCGCCGTCCCCGGCCCGCGGGACATCGTCGCGCGGACCCATCCGTCGGCTACATCGATCTATGTAGCCTCTCCCCCGCTGGGGCGATCTCTAGACCGACAAATCCAGATATGTCGCCTTCAGAGGTGTTCGGCGAGGAACTCCGCCGTGGCCTCGACCGCCCGGGTGACGCAGGGCTCGACGTCGTAGAGGTCGGTGTGCCGCCGGGCGTCCACCCAGACGAGCCGCTTGGGCCCCTCCATCCGCCGGTAGACCTCCTCGGCTCCCTCCGGGGAGCTCATCCGGTCGATCACCCCGTGCACGACCAGGCCCGGCGTCGGGGCCAGGAAGTCGGCGCCGGTCATGTCGTCCACGGTGAGCAGCTCACCCAGGGAGGCCCTGGTGACCAGGTTGCGCCAGTGCGGGCAGGCGCCCCGCCCCGTGCCGTAGTAGTCGAACGGCTCCGGCCCCGGCATGGCCGCCTCGCCCTCCTGCGCCACGGCGGGCAGGTACTCCACCTCCCCGCCCCGGTCCTGACGCTCCATGACCTCGGCGTGGCGGGCCAGCGCCTCCCGGTAACCCGCCCCCATCGTGGCGCGCGTGCCGTACGGATTGCCGTAGGACCCCGCGATGCCCGCGAAGGCCCCGACCCGGGGGTCGAGGGCGGCGAACCTGAGCGCGTAGCCCGCGCCGAGGCAGATCCCGACCGCTCCGATCCGGCCGCCGTCCGCCTCGGGACGCGAGCGCAGCAGCGAGACCGCGGCCCGCAGGTCACGCAGCTTGCCCTGCGGATCCTCGTGCCCGCGCGGCGTGCCGCCCGACTCGCCCCAGTTGCGGTGGTCGAAGGCCAGCGTCACGTAGCCGGCCCCGGTCAGCGCCTCGGCGTAGCGGCCGGCGACCTGGCCGCGTGTCCCGGTGAACGGCCCGGTCAGCACCAGCGCCGGACGCGGCCCCGGCCCCTCGGGCACGCGCAGGTCACCGACGAGTGTGATCCCGTCGGCCTCGAACTCAACCCTCTCGCTCATGCCCCCAGACTGTACGGCTCCGCGAACGTCCCCGGCCCTCGGCCGTACGCGCCGAGAGCCGGGGACGACGGCTAGGAGTCGAACCCGAGACCCATCTTGTCCAGGGTGCGCAGCCAGAGGTTGCGACGGCCCTGGTGGAGGTCGGCCTGGGCGATCGACCAGCGGGTCATCTGGATCCCGGCGGAGCGGACCGGCTCCGGCGGGAACGGCAGCGGCTTCTCCCTGACCATCCGCAGCTCGGTCCGCTCGGTCGATTCGCCGCCGAGCAGGTCGAGCATGACGTTCGCCCCGAACCTGGTCGCGCCGACCCCCATGCCGGTGTATCCGGCGGCGTAGGCCAGGCGTCCGCCGTGCGCGGTTCCGTAGAAGGCGCTGAAACGGCTGCAGGTGTCGATGACGCCGCCCCACCGGTGGGTGAAGCGCAGCCCCGACAGCTGCGGGAAGGTCGTGAAGAAGTGCTCGGCCAGTTTGACGAAGGTCTCGTCGCGCTGTTCGTACTCCGGCTTGATCCTCCCGCCGTTGTAGTAGACCGCGTCGTAGCCGCCCCAGAGGATGCGGTTGTCCGAGGTCAGCCGGTAGTAGTGGAACTGGTTGGCCGAGTCTCCGACGCCCTGCCGGTTGTGCCAGCCGACCGAGGCCAGCTGCTCCTCCGACAGGGGCTCGGTCATCAGCGCGTAGTCGTAGACCGGCACCAGGAAGTGCTTCAGCCTGCGCAGCAGCGGCTGGAACACTCCGGTGCCGAGCGCCACCTTCTCGGCCCTGACCGTGCCGTGCGGGGTGAGCAGCTCCATGTGCGTCCCGGTGTCCCGCATGTGCCTGACCGGCGTGCGCTCGTGGACGCGCACGCCCAGTGAGAGACAGGCCTGCCTGAGGCCCCAGGCCAGCCGGGCGGGGTCGAGCATGGCGCAGCCGTCACGCTCCCAGTGGCCTCCCACGTAGGTGGGCGAGTTCACCTCCGCCCTGACCTGGTCCTGGTCGAGGACGTCGAAACGGACACCCAGCTCCCTGGCGACCTCGACGCTCTGGTGCATCTCCGCGAGCTGCCACGGCTCGGTGGCCACGTGCAGCTCCCCGGTCCGCTCGTAGCCGCAGTCGATGCCGTACCTGGCGACCGTCTCGCCGAGCTCGTCGAGGTTGGTCAGTCCCATGTGTTCGAGGAGGGCGATCTCCTCCGGCCAGCGCTCAAGGCCGTTGGCGATGCCGTGGGTGAGCGTCGCCATGGCGAATCCGCCGTTACGACCGGACGCCGCCCAGCCGATCTTCTTTCCCTCCAGCAGGACGACGTCCAGCGACGGGTCCCGCTCCTTGGCCATCAGGGCCGTCCACAGCCCCGAGAAGCCACCGCCGACCACCGCGAGCCCGGCGGTCGTGTTTCCGAAGAGCCGCGGCAGCGGCTCGGGTTTCGCCGGACTGTCGAGCCAGTACGGCTTGCGCTCCGCGTCAGCAAGAGCCTTCAGCGGATCCACAAATCTCACTTCCCTACGGTGAGTCAAAGAGTCTTTGTGTGTGTCGCGGGGCCTTGGGGGCCACGCGCGGGTTCCCCCCGCCTGAGTCCGATCTCGCCTCCCTGTTCTCTGTCGAGGATCCTGATGCACCTGAGCCCGTGCCACCGGCGGCGGCACGGGCTCAGGCGACGGTCAAGTGCGGCGGCGGGCGGTCACCGTGTTGACCACGGCGATCACGACGCCTACCGCGAATATAAGCGTTCCCAGGATGTTGACCTGCGGCGGGATGCCGATCCTGGTGGCCCCCCAGATCCACAGCGGGAAGGTCTCCATGGCCCCGCTGGTGAACTGGGTGATCACGAAGTCGTCGATGGACAGCGCGAAGGCCAGCAGCGCGCCGGAGACGACGCCGGGCAGGATCATCGGGAACGTCACCCGCCAGAAGGTGGTCCAGGTGGAGGCGCCCAGGTCCCTGGCCGCCTCCTCGACCGACCTGTCGAGCCCGATCACCCTGGCCCGCACGGTGATGGCCACGAACGACAGCGAGAACAGCACGTGCGCCACGACCACGGTCCAGAACCCGGTGTCCACCCCGGCGCTGACGAACAGCGACAGCAGCGAGGCGCCCATGACGAGCTCGGGTGAGGCGATCGCGGCGAACAGCACCAGGTTGGTCGCGCCCTGCCCGCGGAAACGGTGACGGCCGAGCGCCAGCCCCATGAGGGTGCCGATCACCGTGGTGATCAGCGTGGCGAGCAGGGCCACCTGCAGTGAGTTGCCCACGGCCCCGATCAGCTCGGGATAGTCGCCCAGCCTGCCCCACCACCTGAGCGTGAAGCCCTGCCAGGTGACGTTCGACTTGCTCGCGGTGTCGTTGAACCCGAAGACGATCATGACCACGATCGGCAGGAACAGCCAGGCGATGACCAGCCAGACGTAGCCCCACAGCAGCCGCTCGCCGAACCTGACCCTAGGTCTGGTGATCTCCGGTGCGCTCATCGGGCCGCCGCCTCCAGCACGTTCTCGGTGCCCAGCGCCCTGGCGTAGGCGAAGATGCCGACCAGCATCACCGCCATCAGCGTGAACGACAGCGCCGCCGCGGTCGGATAGTCGGCGTTGACGAGATACTCGGTCTGGATGATGTTGCCGATCATCGTGTTGGCCGGGCCGCCGAGGATCCCGGCGTTGACGTAGTCGGCGGTCATCGGGACGAACGTCATCAGCACCCCGGCGAAGACCCCGGGCAGCGAGAGCGGCAGCACGACCTTCGTGAAGGCCTGGCTCCTGGCCGCGTAGAGGTCCTGGGCCGCCTCGACCACCCGGGGGTCGATCCGTTCGAGCGCCACGTAGATCGGCAGGATCATGAACGGCAGGTAGTTGTAGACCAGGCCGCCGATCACCGCGACCGTGGTCTGCAGGACGTGGAAGTCCTGGGCCACCAGGCCCATCGCCTTCAACGGCGACAGCAGCAGGCCGTCGTCGGCCAGCAGGAACTTCCACGAGACCGTGCGCAGCACGAACGACACGAAGAACGGCAGCAGCACCAGCAGCAGGTAGGTGGACTTGCGGGAACCGCCCCTGAAGGCGATCCAGTACGCCACCGGATAGGCCATCGCGATGGAGACGGCCGTGCCCACGAGGCCGTACCCGACCGAGCGCAGGAACTGCGTCTGGTAGCGCGTCAGGGCGTCGCCGTACACGGAGAAGTCGAAGGTCTGCACGAAGCCGTTCAGGATGTCGCCCTCCTGGGTGGAGACCGAGGCCATGAAGACCATCGGCACCACCAGGAAGATCAGTAACCACAGACCGCCCGGCAGGATGAGCAGGTAGGGGGTGAGGCGCTTCACCGGGGCTCTCCGTCAGCCCTGGGTGATCGGCTGGAAGATGGACTCGAAGGTCTTCTCCTTGGCCCCGTCGAGGGTCACGTAGGAACGCAGCCTGGCCATGTCGGCGTCCGAGGGGTAGATCATCGGGCTGTTCGCCAGCTGTTCGAGCGCCGCCTTGTCCTCACCGGACTGCTTGGCCGCGTCGGCGAGGACCAGGTCCTTGGTCGCCGGGACCGGCGTGATGTAGTTGATGGCCTCGACCAGGGTCGTCGCGATCTTGGGCTGGTAGACGTAGTCCATGTACGTCAGCGCGTCCACCGGGTTCTGCGCGGTCCTGGGGATGCACATGTTGTCGGTCCAGATCGTGCCGCCCTCCTGGGGGACCACGAACTTGAGGTCCTTGCCCTCGGCGACCTGCTGGAAGATGTCGCCCGACCAGGCCATGGTGATCCACACGTCGCCCCTGGCGAGCGCGTCCACGTAGTCGTTCTCGTAGTACTTGCGCACCAGCCCCGCGTCGCGCTGCGCCTGGAGCCGCTCGGCCGCCTTGCGCCAGTCGGCCTCCGTCGAGGTGTCGGGGTCGATGCCCAGGGAGAACAGCCCGACGTTGGCGATCTCCTCGCTGTCGGTCATCATGCCGACCTTGCCCTTGTACTTGGGGTTCCAGAGGTCCTCGACGCTCTTGACCTCGTCGACGTACTTGGGGTTGTAGGCGATGCCGGTCAGCCCGACCGTCCACGGGATCGTGTGGGCGTTGCCCGGGTCCCACGTCGGGTTCTTGACCTTCTGCGCGGCGTTGGCGGCGAAGTTGGGCAGCTTGGAGTGGTCCAGCGGGGCCAGGTAGTCGAGCTGGATGGCCCGGCCGAGGTGGATGCCGTTGGTCAGCACCATCAGGTCGTGGCCGATGTCGTTGCCCGCGGCGAGCAGCGGCTGGATCTTGCCGAAGAAGGACGGGATCTCCTGGATGACCTCCTTGTAGGAGACCTTGATCCCGGTGTCGGCGGTGAACATCTCCAGCGACGGGTACCTCTTGCCGTCCTTGTCGATGTACAGCGGCCAGTTGGCGAACCGCATCGTCCCGTTGCGCTTCTTACCGGTCCAGAAGTCGGCGACCGCGTCCTTCTTCGGTGTGGTCACGGGCTTCTTGCCCTGGATGCCGCAACCGGCCAGGGCGAGCCCGGCGGCCGAGAGCCCGGCCAGACGCAGGGCGTCGCGGCGGGTGACCGAGCGGTTTTGCGTCAGGCCCCGCAGCAGGGCGGGGTTGGAGCGGGGGTCCATGGCTGTGGTCAACGTCAACTTCCGATCACGTACGAGTGGCGTGCCTGCCACGACAACCAGACGGCCTCGCCACGCTCGGCCGTGCTCGTGCTGTCGAGCGCGTTCTGCTGGAAGACGGTGATCTCGGCGCCGTCGGCGAGGCGCACCGTGTAGCTGTTGTAGAGCCCCAGGTAGACGACCTCGGAGACGGTGCCGCGCACCGCGCTGAGGTCGCCCTCCGGCTCCCCGGCGGAGATCGTGATCTTCTCCGGGCGCACGGTGACCGCGACGCGGTCCCCCGTGACGTGGGCGTCCCCCTCGACCAGGACGCGCCCTCCGTGTCCCGCCCGCAGGACGGCCCGCCCGGCGCCCGTCTCCTCGACGACGCCGTCGAGGAGGTTGGAGGTGCCGATGAAGCCGGCGACGAATGCGGTGGCCGGACGCTCGTAGATCTCGCGGGGCGGGGCGAGCTGCTCGACCAGGCCGTCGTTCATGACGGCGATGCGGTCGCTCATGGTGAGCGCCTCGCTCTGGTCGTGGGTGACGTAGACGAAGGTGATGCCGACCTCGCGCTGGATGCGCTTGAGCTCGATCTGCATGGCCTGGCGGAGCTTAAGGTCCAGGGCGCCGAGCGGCTCGTCGAGCAGGAGCGCGCGGGGGTTGTTGACCAGGGCGCGGGCCAGGGCGACGCGCTGCTGCTGGCCGCCGGACATCTCCCTGGGGCGGCGCTTCTCCCGCCCGGTGAGGTCGACGATCTCCAGCATCTCCCCGACGCGCCGTTTGATCTCGGCCTCGGCGACCTTCCTGCGCCGCAGGCCGAAGGCGACGTTCTCCCAGACGTTCATGTGCGGGAACAGCGCGTAGGACTGGAAGACCATGTTCACGTCGCGCCTGTTCGGCGGGACCCCGGTGACGTCCTGGCCGTGCAGCCTGACCGTGCCGCGCGAGGGGTCCTCGAACCCGGCGATCATCCGCATGGTCGTCGTCTTGCCGCAGCCCGAGGGCCCCAGGAGGGAGAAGAACTCGCCTCCGGCGATGCTCAGTGTGACCCCTTTGACCGCCTGGACGACCTCACCCTGGGCGAGGTACTCCTTGACGACTCCGGAGAGCTCGATGGCGGGCACCTGGGGGGAGGAGGGGGCGGCCGCAACCGCCCCCTCCTCTTCTGAGCCCGCCTGGATTTCGGTCATACCAGGCTTAATCTCTCTGTCTGCGGCTACTCGCCGATGTAGTGCATGACGTGCTTTACGCGAAGGTAGTCGTGAAGGCCGAAAACCGACAGGTCCTTACCGTATCCGGAGTGCTTGAACCCTCCGTGCGGCATCTCCGAGACGAACGGGATGTGGGTGTTGACCCACACGACGCCGAAGTCCAGCCTCCTGGAGACCCGCATCGCCCGGCCGTGGTCGGAGGTCCAGACCGAGCTGGACAGGCCGTACCTGACACCGTTGGCCTTGGCGACCGCGTCGGCCTCGTCGGAGAAGGTCTGCACCGTGATGACCGGGCCGAAGACCTCGTTCTGCACCATCTCGTCGTCCTGGCGCAGGCCGTCGACGACGGTCGGGGCGAAGAAGTAGCCCCGCTCGCCGACCCGCTCGCCGCCGGTCAGCACCTTGGCGTGCCCGGGGACGCGCTCAAGGAAGCCCGCGACCCGCTCCAGCTGGGCGGCGTTGTTGAGCGGGCCGTACAGGGCGTCCTCGACGGACAGGTCACCGGTGACGGTCGCGGCCGCGGCCTCGGTGAGCGCGGCGACGAAGGCGTCGTGGGCGTCCTCCTGGACCAGCACCCGGCAGGCCGCGGTGCAGTCCTGACCCGCGTTGTACAGCCCGGCGGTCGCGATGGCCTCGGCGGCCGCCTTGAGGTCCTTGACGTCGTCGAAGACCACCACGGGGGCCTTGCCACCCAGTTCGAGGTGGACGCGCTTGAGGTCGTCGGCCGCCGACCTGGCCACGGCCATGCCCGCGCCGACGGAGCCGGTGATCGCGACCATCTGGGCCGACGGGTGGCCGACGACCAGCGCGCCGGTCTCGCGGTCGCCGACGACGACGTTGAAGACGCCCTTCGGCAGGATCTCACCGATGATCTCGGCGAGCTTGACGGTGGAGACCGGGGTGGTGTCGGAGGGCTTGAGCACCACGGTGTTACCCGCGGCGAGCGCGGGGGCGATCTTCCACACCGCCATCATCAGCGGGTAGTTCCACGGCGTGACCTGGCCGACGACGCCGATCGGCTCGTGCCTGATCACGGAGGTGTGGTCGGCGAGGAACTCACCCGACGTCGGCCCCTCAAGCGTGCGCGCGGCGCCCGCGAAGAACCGGAAGTGGTCGGCGGCCACCGGGGTCTCGTCCTCGGCCATGCGGGCGAGCGGCTTGCCGGTGTTGCGGCACTCGGCCTCGTTCAGCTCATCCGCCCTGGCCTCGATCGCGTCGGCGACCTTCAGCAGCAGACCGGCGCGCTCACCCGGGGTGGTCTGGCTCCACGACTCGAAGGCGGCGGTCGCGGCGGCGTAGGCGGCGTCGACGTCCTCGGCTCCGGAGACCGGGGCCTGAAGATAGGCTTCCCCGGTGCAGGGGTCGATGACGTCGGAGAACCTGCCGCTTCTGGCGTCCACGAGCTCACCGTCGACGTAGTTGCGCAGCCGGGCGGATTCACGGTTCTCAACCGGGGTGGTCACCGTTGACCTCCTAGTTCTTTCGAGCTGAGTCGTCGAGACTCTTACAGAGGAGAAGACCCTCGACAAGGGATTTCGTTGTTAAGATATCAAATTGCTACGAAATCGCTTGACAGAGACGTAATAACTGACACGATGTCGCACCAGAGCCGCGAGAACACCGGCGACACACACGCATCAGGACGTCTCAGGGAGCGCGCATGACGACCCCGTCCAAGGCACGCCGCGAGAACGACGCCAGACCCGGCACCGTCGTCCTCGACGAGATCTCAAAGAAGATCATCGAGCAGTTACAGGCGGACGGGCGCAAGCCGTACGCGGCGATCGGCAAGGCGGTCGGCCTGTCCGAGGCCGCGGTGCGCCAGCGGGTCCAGCGCCTGATCGACGGCGGTGTCATGCAGATCGTCGCGGTCACCGACCCGCTGACCCTCGGCTTCTCCCGCCAGGCCCTGATCGGCATCAAGTGCGAGGGCGACCTGGAGGCGGTGGCCCAGGAGCTGTCCCTCATCGCCGAGCTCGACTACGTCGTGCTGACCGCGGGCGCGATGGACATCATGGTCGAGGCGGTCTGCGAGAGCGACCAGCACCTGCTGGAGATCCTGGGCAAGATCCGCGCCATTCCCGCGGTCCGCGGCACGGAGACGTTCGTCTTCCTCAAGCTCCACAAGCAGACCTACTCCTGGGGCACCCGCTGACCCCTTGGAGCGTTTCTCGGGAAGCCCACTACCCTTCTGGGACATTCCTTGGGGGACCCACCGGCCTCCTGGGGCGGCACGCTTTCTGTTAACTTTATTTCCTAATTGCTAGCGTTTCCCCCGCGACCACACGCGCGCCTCAGCGACGGAAACGGGTGATCACGAAAGTGGTACCAGGCATGCGGCTCTCCAAGGTGTTCTTCAGATACTCGCGACGCGGTCCGTGGGTGCTGCGGGACATCGACCTCACGCTACGGCCCGGCTCCGTCATCGAGGTCACCGGCAAGAACGGAGCCGGCAAGTCCACCCTGCTGCGCCTGCTGGCCGGGATCGTCCCGCCCTCCAAGGGCACCGTCGCCCAACGGCCCCGCGTCGTCGGCTACGCCCCCGACGTCTTCCCCATCGGCCAGCCGTTCACCGTCACCGCCTACCTGACCCACATGGCCGAGATCCGGGGGGTCTCCCCCGCCGCCATAGGACGCCTCGCCGACCGGCTTGAGGCGACCCACCTGCTCGAACAGCCGCTCGGCGACCTGTCGAAGGGCAGCGCCCAGAAGATCGGGCTCATCCAGTCGCTGCTGGACCCGCCGGACCTGCTCATCCTGGACGAGCCCTTCGCCGGGCTCGACGCGCACACCCGGGGCGAACTGCCCGCCATGATCGGCGAGATCGCCGCGAACGGCGGGACGGTCGTGGTGAGCGACCACCAGAACCAGCTGGAGAACTTCCCCGGCGCCGACCACTGGCTTGTCGCGGGCGGTACGGTGACCACCCAGGCGGGAGAGCGCCCCAAGCAGGTCGTGATCGAGGTGCTCGTCGACGCCGCGGAGGCCGACGAGGTCGAGCAGAAGCTCCACGCCGACGGCTACACGACCAGGCGGGCCCTGTGACCCCCTCCGCGTCACGCCTTCCCGGCGTCAGGCAGATCACTCCCTACGGCGCCCTCCCCCATCCGAAGGCGGCCGCAACGCCCAGGAAGGCCAGATGATCCCCCTCGTCCGTTTCAAGCTGGCCGCCTACACCCGGTCGCACCGCCTGCTCCAGCCGGTGATCGCCCTGTTCGCGATGCTGGCGATCTTCTACTCGTCGCCGGGACCCGCCCTTGAGGGCTACAGCGACTCGGCCGCGCTGCTCATCGTCGTCTTCGCCTGGGCCGCCAGGAGCCTGCTCGACACCGAACCGCCGACCCAGCGGCTGATCTCGATGACGGCGGCGGGAAACCCCGGCCGGGAGGTCACCTCCGGCCTGGTCGCCGCCTTCGCCGTCAACCTCGGCCTGGCGGCGGTCGCGATCGTGGCCCCCCTGATCATCCGCTTCGGCGTCCTGCCCGCGCCGGGCGACCTGGCGCGCGGCGTCGGGCTCCACCTGCTCGGGGTGTGCGTCGGCACAGCGCTCGGCGCGCTCGCCAGCGCCCCGATCCTGCCCTCCCCCGCCACCTCCCTGGTGGCCCTGTTCGGCGGCTACACGGCCATGCTGCTGCTCAGCCTCACCCCGATCGGGTCCTTCCTGGTGCCGATCATGCCGTGGATGCGGGCGACCAACTCGGGCAGGCTCGACGAGGTCCTGCTCCCGATAGCCACCGCGACACTCCTGTGGTCCGCGGCGGGCGTGCTGGCCTACCTCAGACTGCGCCGCTCCCGCCCCTGACGGACGCCGCCCTTGGCCCGTGTCAAGGCGTGACGGCGAGGACCGGGTGCGGCGGGGGGGCGCCGGGTGCGGGGACGGGCCGGTACGGCGGGCGGCGGCCGGGGGGCCGGCCGTAGGGCCTGGGGGGTTGCCTGGACTGTTCGGGGGCTACTCGGCGGCGGCGAGCTGGCCGCAGGCACCGTCGATCTCGCGGCCCCTGGTGTCGCGGACCGTCACCGGGACGCCGTGGAACTCCAGGCGGCGGACGAAGGCCTGCTCGTCCTCCGGGCGGGAGGCGGTCCACTTCGAGCCCGGGGTGGGGTTGAGCGGGATCAGGTTGACGTGCACGAGCTTGTTCCTGACCAGCTTGCCGAGCAGGTCGGCCCGCCACTTCTGGTCGTTGATGTCCTTGATCAGGGCGTACTCGATCGAGACCCGGCGCTTGGTCCTGGCCGCGTACTTCCAGGCGGCGTCGAGGACCTCGGCCACCTTCCAGCGGGTGTTGATCGGCACCAGGGTGTCGCGCAGTTCGTCGTCCGGGGCGTGCAGCGACAGCGCCAGCGTCACCGGCAGCCCCTCCTCGGCGAGCTTGCCGATCGCCGGGACCAGGCCGACGGTCGAGACCGTGACCCCGCGCGCCGAGATGCCCAGCCCCGAGGGGGCGGGCTCGACCAGCCTGCGCACGGCCCCGATCACGGCCTTGTAGTTGGCCAGCGGCTCGCCCATGCCCATGAAGACGACGTTGCTGATCCGGCCCGGCCCTCCTGGGACCTCGCCGGAGGCGAGAGCCCTGGCTCCCGCGACCACCTGCTCGACGATCTCGGCGGTGGACATGTTGCGGGTCAGGCCCGCCTGGCCCGTCGCGCAGAACGGGCAGTTCATCCCGCAGCCCGCCTGAGAGGAGACACAGATGGTCGTCCGGTCCGGGTAGCGCATCAGGACGGACTCGACCAGCGCGCCGTCGAACAGCCGCCACAGCGTCTTACGGGTCGTGCCCCTGTCGGTCGTCAGCTCCCTGACCGAGGTCAGCAGCTTCGGGAACAGCGCGGTGGCGAGCTTCTCCCTGGCCGCGGCGGGCAGGTCCGTCATGAGGGCCGGGTCGCCGTTGAGCTTCTCGAAGTAGTGCCGGGAGAGCTGGTCCGCGCGGAACGCCTTCTCACCGAGCTCCGTGACCGCGGCCTTGCGCTCGGCCATGGTCAGATCGGCCAGGTGACGGGCGGGCTTCGCCCTGCGGGGCGCCACGAAGGTGAGCTGGCCGGGGGCGGGAGTCCGGCTCTGGCTCTGGCTGGCAGTGGACACGGTGCAAAGCCTTCTCTCGACGGTTACGCGAATACTTCGGAAGCGGTGCTCGCCCCTGATCTAGAGTCCGGAGGTATGGCGACAATCCGCTCCACGGGCGAGCGGGGAGACGACGTCGAGGTCGTGTTCACCGACGTCAATCCCTACGGGAGCCGCACCCTGGTGGTCGAACGCGACGAGACCTCCTCGGTAGCTTACCTGCGCGGGCCTCACGGCACGGTTCACGGAGCGGTGTGGCTGGCCAACCACGGCCGCGCCCCCGAGGCCTTCGACCCGTCCCGTCCCGAATCCGGGCTTCCCCCCGTGGCGCCCAGGGCGAACACCGGGCACCCCGACGGCAGGGCACCGCTGGGCAGGTTGCGGGCGCTGTGGTTCGAGGAGGGCGACGGCGTCGCCCTGTACGAGAACGACGAGTTGCTGGCGGTCATTCCTGGCTGGGCCGACATGAGCCGCGGCATGCCGGGCTACTCCTTCGACGCCGTCGGAGAGTTCCCGTTCGCCTGGTCGCTTGAGGAGGCCCTGGAGGGGCTGGCCCCCAGGCTGGCCAGGGCCCGCGCCTACTGGGACTGGCGGACGGGTGAGGGAGCCTGGGCGACCTTCCAGCAGTTCGTGATGGGCCACCTGGACAGGACGGTGGGCACGGCGGGCAGGTTCTGGGACGCCGGAGGCGACCGGCTGCCGACGGTCGGCATCACGGAACGGCCCCCCGAGGGTCAACGCGAGTACACCGTCCTGTCCACGGTCGGAATGAGCTGCCAGCCGATGCCGACCGTCGAGCAGTACGTCGAACGGCCCCAGGCCCGCACCAGGATCGAACTCGCCGTCGCCACCCCCGGCGACCCGCGTGAGGCCGCCAGGCTCTTCCTGTGGCTTGCCCAGTACCCCTGGCACTCGGTCACCTGGCTGGGACACGGCCACACCGCCAGGTGGTACCACCGCCCCGAGACGTTTCCGCTCGGCTCCCCCTATGGGGGCGTCATCATGCTGAGCGGCCTGCCCGGCCTGCCCGACCTGTCGGGTTTCGCCTTCGGCGGGGACGACGTCGAGTGGCTGTGGCTGGTCCCGATCACCGCCGAGGAGCTCGACCTGGTCGGCGAGGAGGGCCACCGGGCGCTCCTGCCCCGCCTCTCCTCCGCCCGGATCACCGGGACCTGAGGCTCACACCAGCAGCGTCAGCAGCGCCCAGATCGGGATCAACGCGGCCAGCAGCGAGTCGAGGCGGTCCATCAGGCCACCGTGACCGGGCAGGACGCTGCCCATGTCCTTGACGCCGAGGTCCCGCTTGATCACCGACTCGACGAGGTCTCCCAGCGTGGCGAAGGCGACCGCGACCGCGCCGATCAGCACGCCCTTCCACACGGCGTCGCCGAGCAGCCACGCGACCAGCCAGCCGCCGACGGCCATGCAGGCCAGTGCGGAGCCTGCCAGCCCCTCCCAGGTCTTCTTCGGGCTGATCCGCGGCGACATCTTGTGCCTGCCGAACAGGATGCCCGCGAAGTAGCCGCCGATGTCGCTGGCGGCCGTGGTCGCGACGAAGACGACCACCCGGTCCGGCCCCTGGTCATCGGCGAGCAGAAGCCCGACGAACCCGGCCAGCAACGACGGGTAGACGGTCACCAGCAGGGTCGCGGAGATGTCGCGGACGTAGCCCTCCGTGCCCTGGAACATCCGCCAGATCATCAGCACGAGCACGGTCATCGCGAAGGCGCCGACGAGCCACGCGGGCCCGTCCCTGCCGCCCCAGTAGGCGCCGCAGACCATGATGGCCATCCCGGCCAGAACCGGGACCACCGGGACGTTGATGTCCCTGGCCGCGAACGACTTGACGAGCTCCGTCACGCCGATGCCCACCGCCGCGATCACCACGGCGAGGAAGAGCCACTCGACGAAATAGAGGGAGGCGATGATGACCGCTCCCAGACCGGCACCCACCGCGATCGCGACGGGGAGATTCCGGCCGGTACGGCTACCGCCCGTCGCAGGTTCCACGAGGCCCTACTCTCATGCGAAAAATCCTTGTCCCGCGCGGAAGGCCGGGCGGGACAAGGATCACAGGCTCAGACTTCGAGCAGCTCGGCTTCCTTGTGCTTGAGCAGCTCGTCGATCTTGGCGACGTGCCTCTGGGTGAGGTCGTCGAGCTCCTTCTCGGCGCGACGCACCTCGTCCTCGCCCGCGTCGCCGTCCTTGACCATCTTGTCGAGGGTCTCCTTGGCGTGACGGCGGATGTTGCGGACGGACACCCGGGACTGCTCCGCCTTGGTGCGGGCGACCTTGATGTACTCCTTGCGGCGCTCCTCGGAGAGCTCGGGGAAGGCCACCCGGATGACCTGACCGTCGTTGCCCGGGTTGACGCCGAGGTCGGAGTTGCGGATCGCCTTCTCGATCGCCGCCATCGAGCCCTTGTCGAAGGGCTGGATCACGACCATACGGGCCTCGGGGACGTGGAACGAGGCCAGCTGCTGAATGGGCGTGAGGGCGCCGTAGTACTCAGCGCTGATCTTGTTGAACATCGACGGGGTGACCCGGCCCGTGCGGATGCCGGCGAAGTCGTCCTTCGCCACGGCCACGGCCTTCTCCATCTTTTCTTCGGCTTCGAAGAGAGTTTCGTCAATCACAGCGGCTCCTGCCTTCTCGGTCACTCACCATTCCACACCCGCTTCGCGGAACGCCGTACCATCCGGAGGGGTCCCTCCATATGGCCGGTGCCGCCTTCCGCTCCGCTCACCGCGGTCAGGCTCGCTCCCCGTCTTCCGGGTCACCGACCCGACTCACTCACTTCACGGGAGACTCCTACGTCGCCCACCGCTCCGCTCGCTCCGTCAGGCTCGTTCCCTACCTCCAGGTCACTCACCCGACTCACTCACTTCACGGGAGACTCCTACGTCGCCCACCGCTCCGCTCGCTCCGTCAGGCTCGTTCCCTATTTCCCTGCCGGGCTCACCAGCGTGCCGATCTTCTCACCGCGTACGGCCCGCAGGATGTTGCCCTCGCCCATGAGGTCGAAGACCACGATGGGCAGGCCGTTGTCCATGCAGAGGCTGATGGCGGTGGCGTCCATGACACCGAGACCGCGGGTCAGCACCTCACCATATTCGAGGTGGTCGAACCTGACGGCGTCGGGGTTCTTCCTGGGGTCGGCGTCGTAGACGCCGTCCACCTGGGTTCCCTTGAGCAGTGCCTGGGCGCCGACCTCAAGCGCGCGCTGGGCGGCGCAGGTGTCGGTCGAGAAGAACGGCGAGCCGAGCCCGGCCCCGAAGATCACCACGCGCCCCTTCTCCAGGTGGCGGATGGCGCGACGGGGCAGGAAGGGCTCGGCGACCTGCTGCATGGTGATCGCCGTCTGAACGCGGGTGTCGATGCCGCGCTTCTCCAGGAAGTCCTGGAGGGCCAGGCAGTTGATGACCGTGCCGAGCATGCCCATGTAGTCGGCCCTGGCCCGGTCCATGCCGCGCTCGGACATCGCCGCACCGCGGAACATGTTGCCGCCGCCGACCACGACCGAGACCTGGACGCCCTCGCGGACCGCCTCGGCGATCGAGTCGGCCAGCTGCCCGACGACGCGGGGGTCGATGCCCAGCGGCTCGCCCCCGGCGAACGCCTCACCGGAGAGCTTCAACATGACGCGTTTCCAGCGAAGCGGGCCCGCGTACGACGAAACCGCCGACGTAGCGGGGTCTGATTTCTCCTGCACGGCGGCGGCCTCCTCGTTGTTCTAACGCTCTGGTGAGAGAAGCTGGGTCAAGCCTAAGCCTGGCCCACCTTGTAGCGGACGAAGGCCTGGACCTGAACGCCGTTCTCGGTGGCGAACTTGCCGACGGACTTCTTGTTGTCCTTGACGAAAGCCTGCTCAAGCAGGGTGAAGTCCTTGTACCAGCCGTTGATGCGGCCGTCGACGATCTTGCCGATGGCGGCCTCGGGCTTGCCCTCCTCGCGGGTCATCTCCTCGAAGAGCGCGCGCTCCTTCTCGATGACGTCCGCGGGGACCGCGGCGGAGTCGAGGTACTTCGGAGCCATCGCGGCGGCGTGCTGCGCGATGTCCTTGGCGACCTCGGCGTTGGCCGTGTCGAGCTGGACCAGCACGCCGACCGCCGGGGGCAGCTGCGGGTCGGTCTTGTGCATGTAGGCGCCGATGAAGCCGCCCTCAAGGACCGCGAACCTACGGATCTCGATCTTCTCGCCGAGCGCGGCGTTGGCCTCGTCCAGCTGCTCCTTGACGGACTTGCCACCGAGCTCGGAGTCGAGCAGGGCGGGCACGTCGGCCGGCTTGGTGGCCAGGATGTGCTCGACGACCTGGGCCGCGAGCTCCTGGAAGCGCTCGCCCTTGGCGACGAAGTCGGTCTCGCAGTTGAGCTCGAGCAGCGCGGCGGAGGAGTCGCCGTCCTGCTTGAGGGCGATCAGGCCGTTGGAGGCGGTGCGGGCCTCGCGCTTGCCGACGTCCTTGGCGCCCTTGAGACGCAGGAGCTCGACGGCGCGGTCGAAGTCGCCCTCGGACTCCTCAAGAGCCTTCTTGCAGTCCATCATGCCGGCGGCGGTCAGCTCACGAAGCCGCTTGACGTCGGCCATGTTCACGGAAGCCATTGTCTTCTTCCTCGTGGGAATCGTCGTGGATCGGGTGGGTGCCCCGCGCTGGCGCACCCACCCGTGAAAGAGCCTTGCGGGTCGTACGGCCGGGCCGTACGAGGTGGGCCTAGGCCTGCTTGTCGGCGTCCTCGGCGGCGGCCTCGGCCTCAGCCTCGGTGGCCTCGGCGGTCTCGGTGACCTCAGCGGCCGGGGCGGCCTCGGTCGCGGCGGTGGCCTCGGCGCCCGCGAGCAGCTCCTGCTCCCACTCGGCCAGCGGCTCGGCGCCACCGGCGACGGCCGGCTTGTCGTCACCGCGGTTGGCGCCCGCGCGGGCCATGAGGCCGGCGGCGACGGCGTCGGCGACGACGCGGGTCAGCAGACCGACGGCGCGGATGGCGTCGTCGTTACCCGGGATCGGGTAGTCGACCTCGTCCGGGTCGCAGTTGGTGTCGAGGATCGCGACGACCGGGATGTTGAGCTTGCGGGCCTCGCTGATCCCGATGTGCTCCTTCTTGGTGTCCACGACCCACACCGCGCTGGGCACGCGGGACATGTCACGGATACCGCCGAGGGTGCGCTCCAGCTTCTCCTTCTCACGGCGGCGCATGAGGAGCTCCTTCTTGGTGAGCCCCGAGCCCGCGACGTTGTCGAAGTCGAGCTCCTCAAGCTCCTTCAGACGCTGGAGCCTCTTGTGCACGGTGGAGAAGTTGGTGAGCATGCCACCCAGCCAGCGCTGGTTGACGTACGGCATGCCGACGCGGGCGGCCTGCTCGGCGATGGCCTCCTGCGCCTGCTTCTTCGTGCCGATGAACATGATCGTGCCGCCGTGCGCGACGGTCTCCTTGACGAAGTCGTAGGCCCTGTCGATGTAGGACAGCGACTTCTGCAGGTCGATGATGTAGATGCCGTTGCGCTCGGTGAAGATGAAGCGCTTCATCTTCGGGTTCCAGCGACGGGTCTGGTGACCGAAGTGGACGCCGCTCTCAAGCAGCTGCCGCATGGTGACGACGGGGGTGGACATGTGATTGTCCTCCAGGTCGGAGCACCCATCTCTGGGCGCTGTTCTCGGTTGACGCGACGGTCCGCGACCGTCGCCCTGATGCTCCGAACCGCCTCCAGCCGGGTTCTCACCCGGACCGATGGATGTGGTTCCTGATGGGGCATGCGAAGTCGGCCCGTGAGACACAGGCCATCGAAAATTGTACCCTCAGCCGGGCATCCCGCTGACCTCGGCGCGTCGGCGGCCCCTCACGCGTCGCGGGGAAGGCCGTGCGGCCGCCGTACGGCCCTGGGGAAGAGGTTGACCTGTGCCTCGGCGACCCTGGCGTCCGCGGGGGCCTCGTCCCGGCTGCGCGCGGTGAGCCGGTAGGGGGCGAGCAGCTCGTCGATCCGCCGGTTGAGATCCCCCAGCTCCTCCGAGTCGACCAGCAGGATCGTGCGGGAGAACGCCGTCGCCTCAAGCCAGTGCCTGGGCTCCCGGTCCAGTGCCGCCAGCGCGCGGGCGGCCTCCTCGGCGGCCTGGTCGCGCATGACCTTGATCAGCAGGTCCTTGGCCGTTCGCACCTCGGGACCGTCCTCCGGCTTCCGGGTGACGGACATCCTCTTGGAGGAGCTGCGCCAGAGCCGTTCCCTGCCGTCGCCCCTGGGCGGCGCGTCCTCGGCGAAGCCGTACTTGGCGAGCATGCGCAGGTGGTAGCTGGCCGCGCTCGGGGTGATCCCGACGACCTCGGCGACCTCGGTCGCGGTGGCGGGCCCCTCGACCTGGAGCCGGTTCAGGATCGCCAGCCGCGCGGGGTGGGCGAGGGCGCGCATCGCCACGGGATCGGTGAGCGGCTCACGTTCCTGGGTCATGTGCAAACCGTACCCACCCTTCGATGTGAAGGATTGCCTTCACAATTATGAAGTACTACCTTCATAGTTGTGAAGCATTCCCTTCACACCTGCTCCCCGAAGGTGGTCCTCCGTGCTCCAGACCGTTCCGCTGCGCGCCCAACGCGACTACCGGTTGCTGCTGTCCTCCCGCGCCGTCTCCGAGATCGGCACCGAGATCTCCAAGCTGGCCGTGCCGCTGACCGCCGCCGCCCTGCTCGGCGCCTCCCCGATCCAGATGGGCCTGCTCACCGCCGCCTCCTCGCTGCCCTCCCTGATGTTCGGGCTGCAGGCGGGGGCCCTCGCCGACCGGCTCAGGAGGCACAGGCCGGTCATGGTCGCCTGCGAGGCGGCCTCCGCGATGGCCATGGCCACGATCCCTCTCGCCTGGTTCGCCGGGCTGCTGACGGTGCCGTGGCTGATCGCTGCGGCGTTCGTCGTCGGCACCGGCACCACGCTCTTCCGCGCGGCGAACTTCCCCCACCTGGCCGTGGTGGTCGACGAGAGGCAGCGGACCGAGGCGCTCGCGGGCCTGCACTCGGTCTTCTCCCTCGCCTCCGTCTGCGGCCCCGGCCTCGCCGGACTACTCGTCCAGTTGTTCACCGCGCCGTTCGCGATCGTCGCCGACGCGTTCTCCTTCCTGGCCTCGGCGTTCCTCGTCCGGTCGATCAGGACCCCCGAGGATCACACTCCGGCTCCCCCGCGCGGTCTGTGGGCCGAGATCAACGAGGGTCTGCGAACGGTCACCGGCAACCCCGTGCTCAGAACGCTCTGCGGCTGCGGGGTCGTCATCAACTTCTTCGGGGCCGCCTACACGGCGGTGTTCGTGATCTACGCGCTCGCCGAGCTTCACCTGCCCGCGGGGCTGATCGGCCTGCTCACCGCCAGCTTCGGTGTCGGCGGCCTGGCGGCCACGGCCCTCATCCCGCGCCTGACCGCGAAGTACGGCGAGCACCAGGTGATCGCGTACGCCGTCATCGTCTTCCCGCTCGACTACGTGATCACGGCGACCGCCTCGGGGCCGACGTGGGCCGCCTTCCTGGCCCTGGCCGCCGGCGGGCTGGTCAGCGGCGCGGCCGTCATCGCCTTCTCCGTCTGCTTCGGCGCCGTGGTCCTGCGGGAGACCCCCGCCAGCCTGCGGGGCCGGGTCAACGCGACCAACACCTTCGCCGTCCAGGGCGTGCTGGCCCTCGGCGGCATCGCGGGCGGCCTGCTCGGTCAAGTGCTCGGGCTGCGCCCCGTCCTGTGGATCGGCGCGGCCGGGGTCGCGCTCACGATCCCGTGGATCTGGCTCTCCCCCCTCGGCCGTTCCTCCGCACCGCGAACACGATGACCCCGGTGACCAGCCAGACGAGCCCGGCGACCTTGGCGAGCGGAGCGGCCAGGATGATGATCCAGATCGCGACGAGGCCGCCCGCGACCGGCACGACCAGGTGCCGCCACAGGTCACGGCTCCCCCGGCGAACCCTGAAGTATCCGATCACCGAGCCGTGCAGCATCGTGAACGCCGCCAACGCTCCGATGTCCACGACCGAGACCAGCACGTCAAGACCGTCCGGCCTGCTCGCCGCCCAGACCGAGACGACCAGCGTCACCGCCCCCGCGCTGAGCAGCGCCGCCCGTGGCGTCCCGGAGCCCGCATCGACCGTCGAGAGCGCCCGGGGCAGGCCGCCGTCCCTGGCCATGCCGTACAGCAGCCGCCCGGCCGCGGCCACCGCGGTCATCGCGGCGAACGCGGGACCGACCGCCTTGGCCACCTTCATCAGGCCCGCCAGCCAGGGGGCGACCGACCGCTCGACCACGTCGTAGAAGGCCGTGCCCTGCGTGGCGGGGTCCGCGGCCAGCTCCGCCGGGCTCATCGGGGCCAGCAGGCCGGCCAGGAAGGTCTGCAGCACGAACAGCGTCCCCGCGACCCCCAGGCAGAGCAGCACCGCCCTGCCGACCTGGCGCGAGTCACCGGTCGTCTCCTCCGCGAACGAGGCGATGGCGTCGAACCCCAGGAAGGACAGCACCGCGACCGAGACGGCCCCGATCACCAGGGTGGTCGTGGTCCCGCCGACTCCGGTGAACGGCGACGCCCACGGCCTGACCGGTCCCTCGGCGACCAGCACGGCCACGGCCGTCACCACGAAGATCGCCAGCACCACGATCTCGGCCAGCAGCACGACCAGGCCGACCCGGGCGGCCAGCCGTACTCCCGAGACGTTGAGCGCGGTGGTCACGGCGAAGGCCAGCGCGGTGAAGGCCCAGGCGGGGACTGCGGGAAAGAGCGCGTGCAGCGCGATCCCGGAGAACAGGTAGGCCACGCTGGGGATGAGCAGGTAGTCGAGCATGATCAACCAGCCCGCGAGGAACCCGGCCGCCGGGCCGAGGCCCGCCGAGGCGTAGGCGAACACCGATCCGGCCCGCGGCACGACCCGTGACATCTCGGCGTACGACAGAGCGGTGAAGGCCATGGCCACCGTGGCGATGACGTAGACGAGCCCGACCGCCCCCGCGCTCCTCGCGTCGAGCACCCCGAACACGCCGACCGGGGCCAGCGGCCCGATGAACAGCAGTCCGTAGACGATCAGGTCCCGGACCGAGAGCGTACGGCGCAGCCTCGCCCGTGTCTCCACGCCATCCCTCCCCCCGCGCAGGATGCACTCGTCCCTGGACCATCCCCTCATCCGGCGTTGTCATCCGGGGTCGCCGCCGGAGGTTCCGGATCGGGCCGCTCACCACCAGGCGGGCGGGTGCTCCCCCTGTCCCGGTGGCGGGCTCGTCCAGTACGGCCGGGCGCCGTCGACGCTCCCCGGCGCCCTGACGTAGGTGAGCCTCCCGAACGGGCTGTCCATCTCGCTCAGCAGGTCGGCGACCCGCGGCCCCTTCCCTGTGACGTTCTCCGCCTCGGCGCGGCCGAGCGAGTCGAGCCACAACGCGGTCCTGGCCAGCGACACCTCGACCCGCCAGGAACCTCCCTCCCGCGAACGGCGCGTCAGGGCGGCCATCGCGCCGAAGGCCGCCAGATAGCCCGTGGCGTGGTCGAGCGCCTGGGCGGGAAGCGGGCGCGGCCCGGCCCCGCCGCCGCCCTCGTGGGCGATGCCGCACACCATCTGGACCAGACTGTCGAAACCCCGCCTGCCCGCCCACGGACCGTGCGCGCCGTAGGCGGAGAGATCGACGCACACGATGCCCGGCCTGATCCCGGCCAGTTCCTCCGGACCGAAGCCCAGCGTCTCCAGCGCGCCCGGCCGGTAGGACTGCACGAACACCTCCGCCCCGGCGACCAGGTCACGCAACGCCGCCGCCCCCCGCGCGGTCCTCAGGTCGAGGTGGCAGGAGCGCTTGCCGAAAGCGGTGCCGACCACCAGCCCCGGCACCTCCGGCAGGTGCCCGGCCCCCACCCTGAGCACCCGCGCCCCGTGGGCGGCGAGCGTGCGGGTGGCCACCGGCCCGGCGATCACCCGTGTCAGGTCCAGCACCCGCACCCCGTCCAGCGGCCTGTCCCTCCTCCCGCCCGGTGCCCGTACCGGCCCGTCGCCGATCCTGGTCAGGCCGACGAGCGGCGAGCGCGCGACCGCCGCCCTCTGCGGATGGGCCCGCCACCCGGCGCGGCTGCGCATCATGGCCGCGCATCCCCCCTCGGCCGTGACCACCTCCTCGACCTCGAAGGCGGTACGGCCCGCGCACGCCCTGGCGACGGCCTCACCGTCCGCGCCGGTGGGCAACCCGAGGGCGGCCAGGGCCGCGTCCCTGTGGTGGTCGAAGTTGCAGTGCAGCCGGACCCACCCGTCAACGGTCCGGTAGTCGCCGGAAAGCGCCGCCCACCCGGCGGGACGAGCTCCGTCGATCATGAAGTGGCGCTCGTCCAGGAAGGCGACCGCCGCCTCGCGGACGTCCACCTCCGCCCCCGCTCCTCCCCCGAGACCGGCCGCCGCGGCGGTCGCGGCCCCGACGGAGACCGCGGCCGCCGTGTCGACGTGGAAGACGGACGGCAGCACCGGCTCCGCGCCGGTGACCCGCAAAGGCGGCAGCTCGACCCCTACCTCGGCGCCCAGCCTTCGCACGAGGTCCTCGACGACCTCTTCTCTCTCCTCACACATGCGACGAAGCCTCGCACTTCGCCTTTCCATCCGCGGGCCTTCGGCGGGTTCTGGCTCTGGACACCACCCGAGGTCGTCTCCCGTATGGGTTTTCCACAGGCCGGCCGGTCCGCGTGCCGTTTTCCACAGAACCGGATTCGGTCCCTCGCGGGCGGGGCGAGCTGCGCGAAGGTCTGGGACCGGAGGTGGTTTCCATGGCCGCGAAGGACGATCTCGGCAGGCACGGCGAGCAACTCGCCGTCGCCTACCTGCTGACCCGTGGCATGCGGGTTCTCGACCGCAACTGGCGATGTTCCGACGGAGAGATCGACGTGGTCGCCCGCGAGGACCACACGCTCGTCGCGGTCGAGGTGAAGACCCGTTCGGGGCGCACCCACGGCACGGCCTTCGAGGCGGTGACCGAGGAGAAGGTCGCCCGCCTGCGCAGGCTCATCGCCAAATGGCGGAACGAGCGGTGCGCCCCGTCCGAACGGTTCGACGCGATCCGTGTCGACGTCGTCGCCCTCGAACGGTTCGCCGGAGCCTTCACCATCCGTCACGAACGAGGGATGTGCTGAATGTCCCTCAGACCATCACAGGGAGTGTGAGAAGTGACCGTCGCGCGCACCCGGTGCGTCGCCCTGCTCGGAGTGACCGGTCATCCCGTCGACGTGGAGGCCGACGTGGGCAGCGGCGTCGCGGGCACGCATCTCATCGGCATGCTGGACACCGCGCTCAGCGAGGCCCGCGACCGGGTCCGCTCCGCCGTGGTCAACAGCCGCCACACCTGGCCGGACGCCCGCATCACCATCAGCCTGTTCCCCGCCAGTCTCCCCAAACGAGGCAGCATGTTCGACCTCGCCATCGCCGTCGCGTTGCTGGCCGCGGCCGGAGTCGTGCCCGTGGCGCGGGTCGCCGACCCGTTCTTCCTGGGTGAGCTCGGCCTGGACGGCTCGCTGAGACCCCTGCGAGGGGTGCTGCCCGCCGTGCTGGCCGCCGCCGCGGCCGGTGCCCGCACCGTCGTCGTCCCGTCCCGCAACGCCGCCGAGGCCGCGCTCGTGCCCGGCGTGACGGTGGTCCCCGTCTCCACCCTGAGCCGGCTGGTCGACTGGTTGCGCGACGACGACCAGACCACCGTGCCCGCGACCCCCGACCCCGCCCCGGACGAGACCGGCGAGTCCGTACGGCCGTGGGCCTCCTCCACCACCGAGCGAAGAGCGGGCACCCCCGACATGGGCGACGTGGCCGGTCAGCCCTTCGCCCGCCGCGCGCTTGAGGTCTGCGCCGCGGGTGGGCACAACCTCTGGATGCTGGGGCCGCCGGGCACCGGCAAGACGATGCTCGCCGAGCGCCTGCCCACCCTGCTTCCCCATCTGGAGCGCGAGCAGGCCCTGGAGGTGACCGCCATCCACTCCGTCGCCGGGGCGCTGCCCGAGGATCGCCCCCTGCTGGTCCGGCCGCCGTTCGTCGCGCCCCACCACACCGCGACCGTGGCGGCCGTCATCGGCGGAGGCAGCGGGGCGATCCGGCCGGGCGCGGTCTCCCTCGCCCACCGAGGGGTCCTCTTCCTCGACGAGGCCCCCGAATACCCGGCGACCGTTCTCGACTCCCTCAGGCAGCCGCTTGAATCCGGCACGGTGACGGTGTCCAGGGCGATGGGCTCGGTGACGTTTCCCGCGCGGTTCATCCTGATTCTCGCGGCCAACCAGTGTCCGTGCGCGCGTCCCTCGGGGCCCGCCGACCCGTGTCGCTGCACCCCGATGGCCCGCAGACGTTACCTTTCCAGGCTCTCCGGCCCGCTGCTCGACCGCGTCGACATCAAGATCACACTGCATCGTTCCAGCCGCCGTGAACTTCTCGCCGACCGCCGGTTCATCGAGCCGAGCCGGGTGGTGGCCGAGCGGGTCCTGGCCGCCCGCGAACGGGCCGCGAAACGGTTCGCGGGCACACCGTGGCGGTGCAACGCGGAGGTGTCGGCCCAGGCTCTGCACACCGGCTACCGTCCGGCTTCGAAGGCGATGGCCCCGCTGCTCCGCTGTCTCGACAGCGGAGAGCTGAGCGCCCGGGGGCTCGATCGAACGCTCAGGGTGGCCTGGACGCTCGCCGATCTCGCGGGAAAGAACGCGCCCGAGGTCACCGAGACCAACGCGGCGCTCGGCCTGTGGCTTGGGGAGGCACGATGAACGACCGTCTCGCACGGGTCACGCTGATGCGGGTGGCGGAGCCCGGCGACCCCGTGGTCGGCCGTCTCGTCGCCACCGTCGGCGCCGAGGCCGCTGTCAGGCGGATCCACCGTGGCCGTCCTGATCCGGAGCTCGTCCGCTGGTTCGCCGACACCTGCCGTCCTGCCCCGCCGAGCACACGGCCTCCCCGCCCCGTCCGGCCGGTCTCCGGCGATCGGAACGATCACGCCGCCCACCCACCCGGCGCCGCCGGACACCTCGCCTGGAAGCCGCCGACGAACGAGACAGAGGATGACGATGCCACCTTTGGGGCCACCTTCGAGCCGGATGGCCACGGTGTCCGTCCTGGGGCGAGCGGCGTTCCTCGGCCACGCGCCACGGGGCCGGAGAGCCGGGCTGCTGGCGTTCCTCTCAGCCCGGAGAGCTCCCACGGGGTGTGCGCCACTCTGCTGGACGGCCATGACGGCCCTCCTGGGAGGCGAGCCGGTCAGGTGTCGCTGGACCGGGCGAGGGGTGATCGTGTCCGTCCGGGGCCGGATGATGTTCCTGGGATGGGCACGGGAGAACACGACCTCCGGAGCGTTTCCGGCGCGTGCGGCGCCCACGCCGGGGGCGACCATCCGGGTGTTCCGGGGGGCTCTCATGACGGCCGCTCCCCTGGTGATCTCACCGCGTCCGGGGGTTCGCCGATCCGGCGTCACGGTTCCTCGTCCCGTGCGGGCGGCGAACGGGCCGTTGAACGGCTCGGCCGGATGTTCTCCTCATGGGCGGCCCGTCTCGAAGCAGCCGATCCCGCCCAGGACCTGGCCTCGGGAGAACGGCTCGGGGCCAGACTGGTGGTTCCGGGAGATCCCGAATGGCCGACCCAGCTGAACGACCTCCAGGAGCGCGCGCCGTACGGCCTGTGGCTCAACGGGGAGGCGGACCTCCGCTTCTCCTGCCTGCGTTCCGTCGCCGTCGTCGGCTCCAGGGCGGCCACGCCGTACGGCACGCACATGGCCGCGGAGTTCGGCGCCGGACTCGGCGAACGCGGCTGGAGCATCGTCTCCGGGGGCGCCTACGGCATAGACGGGGCGGCTCATCGCGGCGCTCTCGAAAGCGGGGCGCCGACCGTCGTGGTCCTGGCCTGCGGCACCGACGTCGCCTATCCCAGCGCGCACCACGACCTGTTCGCGGCCGTGCGGTCGCAGGGGCTCCTGGTGAGCGAGTGCCCGATGGGCGCCCGCCCCACCCGGCCACGCTTCCTGATCCGCAACCGTCTCATCGCGGCGCTGTCACGGGGAAGCCTGGTGATCGAGGCGGCCGTGCGCAGCGGGGCGCTGAACACCGCCGGACACGCGACCTCGCTGAACCGCGTCGTGGCCGCCGTCCCCGGGCCCGTGACGTCGGAGATGTCGGCCGGGTGTCATCGGCTGATCCGTCAGGGGGCCGCGGTCTGTGTCACCACCCCGGCGGAGATGATCGAGCTCGTCGGGGTGATGGGAGACGATCTCGCCCCCGAGGTCCGGGGGCCCGTGCTCCCCCGTGACCGGCTGGACCCGGAGACCCGTCAGGTCCTGGAGGTCATCCCCGCCCGTACGGGAGCCGGCCCGGCCGTGATAGCGACGGCCGCGGGCGTCGATCTGGAGACCGTGCTGTCCTGCCTGGGCGGCCTGGCCGCCGCCGGATACGTGGAACGTGTCGCGAAAGGCTGGCGGTTGCGCCCGAACAGATCACCGGGAGGCTGACTCCCTCTCGCCGCGACGAGGGGCTTTGGGGGATCGGCGCGAAACGCGTCACGAGGCCAAGGAGGCCCTACCGGGAACCCGGACGAAACCAGCGAAGGGCGAGCCATGGCTGTCGTATACCGGCGTCGTATTCGCCCCCACCGGGTCTCTCGACGTCGTCGCCCCCCGACCTCCATCGCCTCCCGTCACTTTCCGGACGTCCTGCCCCGGGAGGCCGCGCTCAGGGAATCGCGGCCACGGCGGTGATCTCCACGAGTTGGCCGGTGTATCCCAGGCACGAGACGCCCAGCAGGGTCGAGGTGTGCGGGCCCTCCGCGAGGCCGGACTCACGCACGACCTGCCACACCCGGCCGAGGGGTTCGGGGGTGTCCGCCACCACGTAAACGGTGCTGGACAGCACATGGCTCAGGTCGCTGCCCGCCGCCTGCAACGCGGTCCGCAGATTGGCCAGCACCTGCCGGGTCTGCGCGACCGGATCACCGGCCCCGACAAGGCCGCCGTCACCGTCCAGCGGGACGGCACCGGCCATGAAGGCCAGCCGCTGACCGGCCTCGACCACGACCGCGTGCGCGTAGTCCGGGGGCGGGAACAGCCCCGCGACGGTCATCCGATGGATCATCACACTCCTGACGCTTGGTTGCCCCACGTACCGGTCTCCCGGCACGTTGGCCTCCCGGCAGACGGGCTTCCCGACATACCGGTCTTCTGACGACGCCGTTCCAGAACGGAACCCCGGCCTCCTGAGGCGCCGGTTTCCCGCCATGCCGGTCTCCTGGCGCCCTGGCATGATGATCGCCGTCTCCGGCTCCGGTGTCATCCGGGTTTTCCCGCGCCGCACCCTCGTCACGCCCGGCGCCCCCGTCAAGCCCGGCATCCCTGTCATCTCCGGCATCCCCGTCAAGCCCGGATGACCCCACCACACCCCGCTGACCGTCGAAGCCGAGGCGACCCGTCGGCCTCGCCCCTTGCGGACATGGGCGGCCCGTTGTCTCCACGGCCGCCGAGCACGGGTGATCCGCCGGCCGACGGGGCACCGGATCACCGGGGTCCCACGGGCCAGACCGGGAGCAGCCTGACCCGTCCCTGTCCCAGCAGGAGGAGCGGGTCGAGGTAGGAGTGGTCCCGTAACAGGCCCCAGTGCAGGCAGGCCGTACGACAGTGGCCGGAAACGTCCTGGACGACGCCGATGACCTCGCCCCGGCTCACCCGCTGGCCACGCCGTACCGAGGGGCGGACGGGAAGGTAGGTCGTCCGCAGGCCGCCGGGGTGAAGCACCGTCACCACCGCCCGTCCGGCGAGCGGCCCCGCGTAACCGATCGTCCCCGCACCGGCCGCGTGCACCTCCGCACCGGGGGTCGTGGCGAGGTCGACCCCCCGATGGCCGGCCAGCCACGGCCGAGCCGGAGGGTCGAACCCCCTGAGCACGACGAGACGCCCCACGAGCGGCCGGCCCCACCGGGCGGAGACGGTGTCAGGGGACGCGCCGCGGGTGCCCCCGGCCGCCGGGAGGGCGAACAGCGGCACCACCAGCAGAATGACGAGGAAGGATCTCACGCATCGAGGATGCGCGTTCCCGCCCGGAGACGACGGACCGAACGGCGTTCTGTGGACAGCCGACGTCCCCCGGAGCGGAGGACGTCGGAGGAGATCCCGGCGAAAGACACCGGGAGGGCGCAAACGGGCTCAGTTCGAGAAGCCCTCCTTGGGCATCTCCAGGTCGGGCTTGGCGAGTTCCTCGACGTTGACGTCCTTGAAGGTGACCACGCGGACGTTCTTGACGAACCTCGCGGGCCGATACATGTCCCAGACCCAGGCGTCCTGCATCTTCACGTCGAAGAACACGTCACCGTTCTCGGCGGTACGGACGTCCAGATCGACCGAGTTCGTGAGGTAGAAGCGCCGCTCGGTCTCGACCACGTAGGTGAACAGACCGACGACGTCGCGGTACTCACGGTAAAGCTGCAGCTCCATCTCGGTCTCGTATTTTTCGAGATCCTCTGCGCTCATACCGGTCCTCCTGTCGCACGCCCTTCCCGGGCCGTCTGATCAGACGACACCGGCCCCCATTTCATTTTCACCCATCACCTCACCCGGCCTGGACCTCGCCACCGTCGCGAACGAGAAACGGTGGTCGGGGCACGGACCGTACATCTCCAGTGCTCTGCGATGATCCACGGTGCCATACCCCTTGTGCTCCGCGAAGCCGTACACGGGATGGCGTTCGTGGAGCGCGATCATCATTCTGTCTCGCGTCACCTTCGCCACGATCGACGCCGCCGCCACACAGGCGGCGACCTGGTCCCCCTTCCAGACACCCAGCGAGGGAACCGGCAGGCCGGGGACGGGGAAGCCGTCGGTGAGCACGTAGCCGGGATGGAAGGAAAGCCGCGCGACGGCACGGCGCATTCCCTCGATGTTCGACTTGTGCAGGCCGCGCCTGTCGATCTCCTTCGGAGAGATCGTCACTACGCTGAACGTCCTGGCCGTCATCATGATCCGGTCGTACAGCGCCTCCCGCCGGGAGGCCGTGAGCGTCTTGGAGTCGCCGAGCCCCTCGATCCTGCGCCCGAGGACGACCGCCGCGATCACCAGGGGTCCCGCGCAGGCTCCCCGGCCCGCCTCGTCGACCCCGGCCACCGGGCCCAGGCCACGGCGTGCCAGAGCCCGCTCATAGCCGTACAGGCCTGAGTCGCGCCGGACCACGCTGGGCGTGGGACGGAACGCAATCGTCATCGCACCACGGCAGACATAGCGACCATGAGCAGAGAGTACGCCCCATCCGGACCATTCGGTACCGCTATCTCAGCTTGGTGAAGGTCTCCGACGTGGAGAGCAGTCCTACCCTGGAGAACGGCCAGTAGATCGCGAAGGCCCGGCCGATGACCGCCTTCTCCGAGATCGTGCCCTCTCCCTCCTGCTCCTCGTGCGTCCGGGAGTCGGCGGAGGCCGAACGGTGGTCTCCCATGACCCACAGCCGCCCCTTGGGCACGACCTTCTCGAACTTCTCACCCGAGGGGAAGTCGTCGGGGTGGAGGTAGGCCTTCTCGTCGAGCGGCACCCCGTTCACCGTGATCCGCCCCTGGGCGTCACAGCACTTCACCGTGTCGCCGCCGACCGCGATGACCCGTTTGATGGTGTCCTCGCCGTCCCAGCCCTTGAAGACGACGACGTCGCCACGATCGGGCGTGCCGGACAGCTTGTTGACGAACACCCGGTCTCCGTTGATCAGGGTGTTCTCCATCGACTCCGACGGAATGGCGAAGGAGTCGAGGACGATCAGGCGCAGCAGCAGCGCCACGAGCACGCCGCCCAGCAGCAGGAGCGCCGACTCGATCAGGCTCTTCCTCTTCGAGCCCTTCTTCTCAGGCTGGGGGGAGGGCTCGTCCTCGGGGGTGACGGGCCTGTTCTCGGGTTCCACGGTCATGGGGTACGGCTACCGCCTCGAACGCCGGCGGCGCCACAGCACCAGGGGCACGGCCCCCGCGAAACCGGCCACGAAGGGGACTGCCTCCCCCGCCGCTACGGCGGCCTTGAGGGCCGGCTGGTTGAAGGTGCTGGGGATGGGGATGATCTCGGCCCTTGAGAAGGGCCACACGATCACGAAGGCCCGGCCGATGACCTTGTCGATGGGGATGCTCCCGCCGCCGGGGTCACCCATGTGCAGGCGGGAGTCCAGGGAGACGGAGCGGTGGTCGCCCATCACCCACAGGCGGCCCGGCGGGACCTCAACGCTGAAGGTCCTGTCGGAGGGGACGTTGCCGGGATAGAGGTAGGCCTTCTCGTCGAGCGGCACCCCGTTCACCGTGACCCGTCCCTGGGCGTCACAGCACTTCACCGTGTCACCGGGCACTCCGATGACCCGCTTGATGTAGTCCTTCTCGCCCGGGACGACGCCGAAGGCGGAACCGGCCCACCTGAAGAAGGCGACCACGGGGTTGGCCGGCTCCTCGATGTTCACCTCGCTGTCCCAGGAGTCGACGCCGGAGAAGACCACCACGTCACCGCGTTCGATGTCGCGGACCCGGTAGACGAGCTTGTTCACCAGGACACGGTCGTTGACCAGGAGGGTGTTCTCCATGGACTCCGACGGGATGTAGAACGCCTGGACCACGAAGGTCTTGATGACGAGCGCGAGCACCAGCGCGACGACGATCAGGACGGGGAGTTCCTTCCAGAAGGCCCCCTTCTTCTTGCCCTCGCCATCGGCCCGCTCGTCCCGGCCGCCCTCGGCGTTCGTCTGGGTCTCTCCGGCGATCACGCCCACCTCGTCCTCGACAGGTCGACGCGAGGCTGCGCCGGACTCCCGGTCTTCGCTAGTCATCGGTGACGAGCCTAGATGATGGAAAGCGCCGGTCAGCCGCCCGCCGGGTTACCTGACAGCTATGGGTCCGCCATAGGAGGTCAAACCCTCCTGCATGCGAATGGCCCGCACCACCGACGGCGGAGCGGGCCAGAACGTTCGAATGCGGGCGCGTCAGCGAGCCTCGCGCTTCTCCTTGATGCGGGCGGCCTTGCCGCGCAGGTCGCGCATGTAGTAGAGCTTGGCGCGGCGGACGTCACCGCGGGTCACCACGACGATCTTCTCGATGACCGGGCTGTTCACCGGGAAGGTGCGCTCGACGCCGACGCTGTAGCTGACCTTGCGCACGGTGAAGGTCTCACGGGAGCCACCGCCCTGGCGGCGCAGGACGAAGCCCTTGAACACCTGGATACGGGACCGGTTGCCCTCGATGACCCGTACGTGAACCTCAAGCGTGTCGCCGGGGCGGAAGGCCGGGATGTCGGAACGGAGCGAGGCCTTCTCGATCTCGCTGATCAGCGTGTGCATGACAGTGGTACCTCGTCTAGATGAGCACGTGGAGGTTCATCCGGCCGCGGCGGGCGGCATCGCGATGGACACACGTGCTGAATTGGATGTGTCTGGGAACCGGGCCGTCCGCCCGGTTGCGCGCGCCAACCCGTGGACAGCAAGCGGCAACGCTTCAGTTTGCCATATTTCTCCGACCGACCGGAAATCAGCACGTCAGACCGGGTGGTCGCCCTCCTGAGCGGGCTGTCCCAGCTCCGCCAGGAGCTTCAGGTCGTGCTTGTCCAGGCCCCGCGGGTCGAGCGCGGCCAGCAGCTCGGGCCGGTTTCTCGCGGTACGGCGCAGCGCCTCGTCCCGCCGCCACCTGGCGATCCGGCCGTGGTGCCCGGACAGCAGGATCTCGGGGACCTCGTGTCCCCGCCACTCGGGGGGCTTGGTGTAGACGGGTCCCTCAAGGAGGTTCTCCATCGCCCCCGGCGCGAACGAGTCGTCCACGGCGGAGCAGGCGTTGCCGAGCACCCCGGGCAGCAGCCGTCCCACGGCCTCGACCATCACCAGCACCGCGGCCTCACCACCGGCCAGCACGTAGTCGCCGACGCTGACCTCGTCGACCCGCGTCCGCGTGCCGTACTCGGCCATGACGCGGGAGTCGATGCCCTCGTAGCGGGCGGGGGTGAACAGCAGCCACGGCTCGGCGGCGTACTCCATCGCGAGCCGCTGGGTGAAGGGCACGCCGCTCGGGGTCGGCACGATGATCCGGGCGGGCGCGTCCTGGCCGGTCGAGAGGACGGCGTCGATGGCCTCGCCCCACGGGTCGGGCTTCATGACCATGCCGGGGCCGCCGCCGTAGGGGGTGTCGTCCACGGTGCGGTGGACGTCGTGGGCCCAGTCGCGCAGCTGGTGCAGGCGCACGTCCAGGATGCCGCGCTCACGCGCCTTGCCGATGAGGGAGACGCCGAGCGGCGCGAAGTACTCGGGGAAGATCGAGATGATGTCGACGCGCATGTCAGACGGCCTCGTCCGGGTCGAGCAGGCCTGCGGGCGCGTCCACGACGAGGTGCCCCTTCTCCAGGTCGACCACGGGCACCAGCGCCTTGACGAACGGCACGTAGACCTCCCTGCCCTGCCTGCGCACCACGAGCAGGTCCTGCCCGTGGTGGAGCACGTCGGACACCTCACCGGCGCGCTCCCCGTCGGGGGTGAGCACGGTCAGGCCGATGAGCTGGTGGTCGTGGAACTCGTCCGGGTCGTCGGAGGGTGGGATGTCCGCCGAGTCGATGACGAGCATGGTGCCCCTGAGCCCCTCGGCCCGGTCGCGGTCGTCGACGCCCTCGAACCTGACCAGCAGGACCCCGGCGTGGTTGCGGCTCGACCGGACGACGAGCGGGCCCGCGGCGGCGGGGTCGGTGGCGATGGCGGCCCCGGGAGCGAAGCGCCGCTCCGGGTCGTCGGTGCGCACCTCGACGGACACCTCGCCGCGAAGTCCGTGGGGACGGCCGATCCGGCCTACGACAAGCTGCACGCCCGCCTCCCGAGATAGTGGTGTGTGAGAAGACGAACGGGCCACCCACACTGGGTGGGTGACCCGTTCGCCGGTGGATCTCATGTGGGTGCCTGACCCCGTTCCCCGGACCGGAACGCCCGGGGAGAGGGACCTCTAACGGGCCTCGTTCAGGTCGAGCAGGTCGACCCGGATGTACTTGCCGTCGCCCAGGGCGTTCACCACGGTGCGGAGCGCCTTGGCCGTACGGCCGCCACGGCCGATGACCTTGCCGAGGTCCTCGGGGTGGACCCGGACCTCAAGCACACGACCGCTGCGGATGCGGCGCGCGTGAACCTGGACCTCGTCGGGATGTTCGACGATGCCCTTCACCAGGTGCTCGAGGGCCTCCTCAAGCACCTCAGGCCTCGCCTTCCGGCTTCTCCTCCGCGGCCGTTTCCTGGGCCTCGGCGGCAGGCTCGTCGGCCTTCGCCTTCTTGGCGGACTTCCTCGGCGTGGTGGCGTTGTCCAGGGACAGCGCCTCCTTGGCCGCGGCCTCGTAGAGGGCGTGGCGGTCGGCCTTGGGCTCGGCCACCTTGAGCGGAGCCGGAGCGGCCTCGCCCTTGAACTTCTGCCAGTCGCCGGTGAGCTTGAGGAGCTTCAGCACGGGCTCGGTCGGCTGCGCGCCGACACCCAGCCAGTAGGCCGCACGCTCAGCGTTGACCTCGATGCGCGAAGGGTTCTCCTTCGGGTGGTACAGACCGATCTCCTCGATCGCCCGGCCGTCACGCTTGGTGCGGCTGTCGGCGACGACGATGCGGTACTGCGGGTTGCGGATCATGCCGAGCCGCTTGAGCTTGATCTTGACTGCCACGGGTGTGGTCTCTCCTGCATTAGAGCGTGGGTGAGCGGCGTCTCATCGAGTGGGGTACGAGGAGAGGACCGTTCAGGGGACAGGCGCGGCACGCGGGGGTGAGAGGGCACCCACGTGACCACGATGTTCCAACATGTCATTCTGCCAGACGCACAGAGGTGCCCGACCAACGACGCCCCATCCCGCACGGCACGCGGACGGCAAATCTCGGTAATCCGCGTGTGCGCGGTGGGCGTGCGGCCCGCTTCGCGGCGCCGGGCGGCCACCACGAAGCCCCCGCCATGGGCGAGGCGGCCGTCCTCGGACCCGTTTCAGCCGGAAGAAGCGCCGTCCTCCCCCGCCCGAGGCCGGGAGAGGACGTTCACCGGGGGCGCACCCCCAGCAGTTCGAGGGCCGTCATGATGATGAATCCGACCATGATGGCCACCCAGATCCATCTGGCCCGCCGATGGAACCGGTCGTCTCCGGTCACTTCTGGCCGGGAAGCTTGAACTTCGAGGGGTCGAAGCCCGGCGGGAGCTCAAGGCCGGGAGGAAGCTGACCGGCTCCGAGCCTGCCGAGGGCGCCGCCCGCGCCGGGGGCGTCGGGGGCCGCGGCGGAGGCGTTCTTGCCGAGCGCGGCCTTGCGCGGGTCGCCGCTGACCCTGCGACCCTTGGCGGCCTTCTTCTGCGCGCCCTTGTTCTTGCGCCCGCCCGGCATGCCGGGGATGCCCAGGCCGCCCGCCATGCGCTTCATCATCTTCTGCGCGTCGAAGAACCGGACGACCAGGTTGTTGACCTCGGTCACGCTGACGCCGGAGCCCTTGGCGATGCGGGCGCGGCGGGAGCCGTCGATCATCTTGGGGTTCTGGCGCTCGCCCGGGGTCATCGAGCGGATGATGGCGGCGACGCGGTCCAGGTCACGGTCGTCGACCTGGTTGATCTGGTCACGCATCTGCCCCATGCCGGGCATCATGCCGAGCAGGTTCTTGATGGGGCCCATCTTGCGGACCATCATCATCTGCTCAAGGAAGTCTTCGAGCGTGAAGCCCTCGCCGGAGGTGAGCTTGCCCGCCATCTTGGCGGCTTCCTGCTCGTCGAAGGTCTTCTGCGCCTGCTCGATCAGGGTGAGGATGTCACCCATGTCGAGGATGCGGGAGGCCATCCGGTCCGGGTGGAAGGCGTCGAAGTCCTCAAGCTTCTCACCCGTCGAGGCGAACATGATCGGCTTGCCGGTGATGTGACGCACCGAGAGGGCGGCACCGCCCCGGGCGTCGCCGTCGAGCTTGGTGAGCACGACGCCGTCGAAGCCGACGCCCTCCATGAAGGCCTGGGCGGTGGAGACCGCGTCCTGACCGATCATGGCGTCGACGACGAACAGGACCTCGTCCGGGGAGACCGCGTCGCGGATGTCGGCGGCCTGCTTCATCAGCTCCTGGTCGATGCCCAGGCGGCCCGCGGTGTCGATGATGACGATGTCGTGCTGCTGGCGCCTGGCGTGCTCGACCGACTGGCGGGCCACGGCGATCGGGTCGCCGACGCCGTTGCCGGGCTCGGGGGCGTAGACCGCCACGCCCGCGCGCTCGGCGACGACCGAGAGCTGCTGGACCGCGTTGGGGCGCTGCAGGTCGGCGGCGACCAGCAGCGGCGTGTGGTTCTGCTCACGCAGCCAGCGGGCGAGCTTGCCGGCCAGGGTGGTCTTACCGGCGCCCTGGAGACCCGCGAGCATGATGACGGTCGGCGGGTTCTTCGCGTAGCGAAGCCGCCGGGTCTCGCCACCCAGGATCTCGACCAGCTCGTCGTTGACGATCTTGACGACCTGCTGCGCCGGGTTCAGCGCCTGGGACACCTCGGCGCCCCTGGCCCGTTCCTTGACCTGGGCCACGAACGTCCTGACCACCGGCAGCGCGACGTCGGCCTCAAGCAGCGCGATGCGGATCTCGCGGCAGGTCGCGTCGATGTCGGCCTCGGACAGGCGCCCCTTGGAACGAAGGGAGGAGAAGACCGATGTCAGCCGGTCGGAAAGCGTCTCGAACACGTGATTGGCCAGCCTCTGCGCTCTCGGGTCTGCGACTCGACATCCCAGCCTATCCGCTGGAGAGGGCGGAACACGCCCTCGCGAGACGGTGGTATGCCCGCGACGTACCGGTCGCGCGGGCGGCGACGGTACGTCCGTGCCTCCTGCCCGGTCCCGCGGGAGACCGCGCCCGCTCTCGCGGAACCGGGCAGGAGGCACGGACGCCGGGACGTCCGGGGCCGTGACGGCCGTGGGCACACGATGGGCACACGATGGACACGCGGTGGGCGCGCGACAAGCACATGGTGGGCGCACGGTGGGCGCACAGTGACACACAGTGGACATGACGAGACGCCGGGACCGCCGGTCGCGGTTCGGGTCCCGGGCGCCCCGGCCGGGCGAGACTGTCTCAGCGGCCCCAGCCGGGGACGGCCATCCGCATGGTGAGGGCGTGCTCGACCAGTGTGATGAGCGTGGCCTTCACCGCGTCCCTGGAGCGCGCGTCGGTGCGCGAGATCGGGATGTGCGGCGCCAGCGTGAGCGCCTCGCGCACCTCCTCCTCGCCGTGCAGGTAGGTCCCGTCCCAGCCGTTGACCGCGACGACGAAGGGGAGCTTGGCCTCCTCGAAGTAGTCGATCGCCGGGAAGCTGTCGGCCAGCCGCCGGGTGTCGACGAGCACGATTGCGCCGATGGCGCCGCGCACGAGGTCGTCCCACATGAACCAGAACCGGTGCTGGCCCGGCGTGCCGAACAGGTACAGGATCAGGTCCCGGTCCAGGGAGACGCGCCCGAAGTCCATCGCGACCGTGGTCGTCGTCTTGTTCGGGGTGAGGCCGAGGTCGTCGATGCCGGCGCTGGCGTCGGTCATCACCGCCTCCGTGGTCAGCGGCAGGATCTCGGAGACCGCTCCCACGAACGTGGTCTTGCCCACACCGAAGCCACCGGCGACGACGATCTTCGTCGATGTCAGGCCGCCGCCGCGGCTAGAGCCTGCGAAGTCCACTGAGCACCCTTTCCAGCAGGTTGAGATCCGGCTTGCCCGCGTCCAGTTGCGGCTGGTGCAGCTGGACCAGTCCCTCAGCCGCCATGTCCGCGACCAGGATCCGGGTGACGCCGAGCGGGATGCGGAGCATCGCGGAGATCTCGGCGACCGAGCGCACTTGCCGGCACAGGGCGCTGATGGCCTGGTACTCCGGCGTGCGGTTGGACAGATCGTGGTGCGCGGACGTCGCCGAGGAGACCAGGGCCTCCATGGCGAGCTGGGTCCGGGGGGCGGTTCGCCCTCCGGTGACGGCGTACGGCCTGACCAGGGAGCTCTGCTCCACGGGTGCCGGTTGCATGAGATGTGAAGGACCACCCTGTTGCCGGTGGGGGTCGTCCATGGACTGGTAGGGAGGCCCGCCTAGCGGGTCCCCCTCACCGGGCCAGCCGCGGCCTGCCACGGCATCCTCCTATGGTCGTCGCCATCACCGGGGGTGTGAGGCCTGGAGTTCGGCGCGGACCGCCGGTGTCAACACCTGGCCCGCTCGTTCGACAAGCAGGGTCATCTGGTAGGCCACGAGACCCATGTCGCAGTCGGCCGCGGCCAGTACGGCCAGGCAGGAGCCGTCGCTGATCGACATGATGAGCAGCAGTCCTCGCTGCATCTCGACCACGGTCTGGGTGACCGCTCCGCCCTCGAAGACCCTGGAGGCGCCTTGGGTCAGGCTGATCAGCCCGGCGGCGACCGCCGCGAGCTGGTCGGCCCTGTCCCTGGGGAATCCATCGGAATACGCCAACGGCAGGCCGTCGGCCGACACAACGACCGTGTGGGCAACGCCTGGGACGTTGTTCACGAAGTCGGTGATCAGCCAGTTGACCCCCCGGGCGGCCTGGCTCATTTCGCGCACGTGTCATCCTCCTTGGCGACCGGGGCGAGCTCGCTCACCGGTCTTCCTCGTTTCCTTCAACGTCACGGCTGAAGTCGGGATAGGGCTGTCCCTCACCGACTTCGCCCCTGGCGACCGCGCGGCCCTGCCGTACTCCTTGCTGGAAGCTCGCCAGGCGGTTGCGTACCGCTTCAGGGGAGACGGAAGGCCTGAACGCGGGGGTCTGGGGGGCCGCGGCCGAGCCGGGCGCGGCCGTACCGGGAACCAGGTTCGCCTTGGGCACCCGCTTGGGCAGCCCGGCTCCGGTCATCCCGCCGAGGGTCGGCTCACTGGCCGCCCGTGCCGCCTGCCAGCCCGCGTCGGCGGGCGAGGACCAGACGTCGGAGGGCGGGGCCACGGGGGGCGGGACGACGGCCCCGGGCTCCTCCACCTTCTCCGGCTTCTCGGGAGTGGGCTCGACCTTCTTGAACCAGTCGGACTCGACGGCGGCGAAGATCGGCAGGAACTCCTCCTTCGCCTCCTCCATGAGCGAGGGCTCGGGAACGACGGGCAGCGGGCCCGTGTTGTCCGAGGGCTCGAACACGCTGCTGTCGAAGAGACGTCCGTTCTGGCCGGGCGGGCCGGGCCAGGAGCCGTCGTTCTCCTTGGCGGGGGTGCTGCTCCAGATGCCCGAGTCGCCGCGCGCGGGCGCGTCCGGCCACACGCTCGTGTCCGGCTGGGAGGCGATCGGCCAGCCTCCCGGCCCGCCGGGCTCACCCGGGCGCGGGGAGCCGGACCAGCCGGTCGCGTCCGAGGAGAGGTTCGACCAGCTCGGGCCCCCTCCCTGCTGCGGCACCTGGCCGGACCACACGCTGTCGAAGGGCGACTGGCTGAAGTGGTCGATCCCGGCGGGGCTGTTCGGCGCCTCGAAGGAGGCGAGCTGCTGCCGTACGTCGAACTGGTCGAAGGGGCTCTGGGTGACGTCGAAGGAGGTGAAGGCCGACTGGGTGGGGTCGAGGGTCGGGCTGGCCAGCAGCGGCGGGCGGTCCATCACCGCCCGCTCCTGCGGGCCCATGGCCGCCGACCAGTCGCCGCCGCCGTTGGTGACCGGCGCCTGACGGGAGTCGGCGTCGGAGAGCAGGTTCTCCGGGATCAGCACCATGGCGGTCAGGCCACCGCTGTCCTGCTGCCTGAGCTGGACGCGGATGCCGTGGCGCAGGGCCAGGCGGCCGACCACGAACAGGCCCATTCTGCGGGAGACCGAGACGTCGACCACGGGCGGGTTGGCCAGACGCCAGTTCGCCTGGGTGAGCTCGTCGGCGGTCATGCCGATGCCGACGTCGGCGACCGAGACCATCACGCCACCGCCGTCGATCCGGTTGCTGGACACGACGACCTTCGTCTCCTTGGGAGAGAAGGAGATCGCGTTCTCCACCAGCTCGGCGATGAGGTGCACGACGTCGTTGACGGAGGTTCCGACGACGGAGACGCCCGCCGACAGGTGCAGGGCCACCCGCTCGTAGTTCTCGACCTCGGACAGCGAGGCGCGCACGACGTCGATGAGCGGGATCGGCTGGCTCCACCTGCGGGCGGGTTCCTGGCCCGCGAGGACCAGCAGGTTCTCGCTGTTGCGGCGCATGCGGGTGGCGAGGTGGTCGAGGCGGAACAGGTTGCCGAGACGGTGCTCGTCCTGTTCGCCCTGCTCCAGGCTCTCGATCAGGGACAGCTGGCGTTCGACCAGGGTCTGGCTGCGGCGGGAGAGGTTGACGAACATCGCGTTGACGTTGCTGCGCAGCGTGGCCTCCTGGCCCGCGAGCCGTACGGCCTCGCGGTGGACCTCGTCGAAGGCGCGCGCGACCTCACCTATCTCGTCGTCGGAGTTGACGCCGATGGGCTGGACCTTGACCGAGTCGGCGTCGCCGCTCTCGCGCAGCGACTGGACGGTTTCCGGCAGGCGCTGCTCGGCGACGGACAGGGCCTCGGTGCGGAGCCTGCGCAGCGGCCTGACCAGTGAGCGCGCCATGATCGTGGTGACGATGAGGACCAGCAGGAGCAGCAGGCCGCTGGCGCCTCCGGCGATCATCGCGCCCTGCTGCTCGGCCTCCTGGAGGGTGCGGCTCTGCGTGATGACCGAGTCGGCGACGGCCTTCTCGACCGTGCGCATCTTGTCGATGATGACGCTGGAGGCGTCGAACCACTGGGTCTGGTCGCCCGCGCCGGTGCCGGTCGCGCTGACGCCGACGAGGGGGGCGTTGGCGGTGGCCAGGACGAGGGACCTGAGGCGGATGAACTCGGCTCGGTCGACCTTCTGGCCGCTGACGGTGTCGTCGTAGAACTGGCGCTGGTCCAGCGAGGCCTCGCCCCTGAAGGCGGCCAGTTCGCTGTCGCGCTGGGCGCGGGCGACGATGAACTCGTCGAGGCCCTCGGTGCTGAACTGCCTGTTGGCGAGGGCGACGGCGAGTTCGGCCCGCTCTCTTGAGGCCTGTTCCTTGGCCCTGGCCAGGGCGGCGAAGGCCGCCGCGCTGCTGCTGAGGGACTGGTCGGCGTCGACCTGGACGATCTTCTCGTGGAGCGCGAGCAGGTCGCCGATCGTCTGGGAGTAGGTCTGGATGACGGGCTGGGCGGGCAGCGCGCTGCCGACGACGGTCTTGCGCACGTTGGCGAGCTCGTCGAGGCGGGTGCTCATCTGCGCGATGTCCTCCCGCTCCCGGGAGGCGAAGTCACCGGCCGCGGCGGTGCGCAGCCGTTCGCGCACGACCGTGACGATCTTGTCGACGACGCCGTACTGGTCGTCGAGTTTGGCGCGGGCGCCACGGAGACGGCCCTGGGCCACGTATCTCGCGGCCAGGTCGCGTTCGAGCTGCAGGCCGTGCACCAGGCCGCTCAGGTCGGCCGAGAGTTCCGCGGCCACCCTGACCTGCTCGTATTCGGCCGCGTTGTTGACCGAGGCGACCACGCGCAGCCCGCCGAGGACGATCGCCGCGGTCGTGGGGATGACGATGAGTGCGATCAGTCGCGACCGCACGCGCCAGTTCCTGAACGCGAACCTGCTGCCGTTCTCACGGGTGCTGTCACGCCGCCCGCGTTTGGTGGCCTTCACCGCCTGGGCGCCGTCCTCCTGCGCCTCCGTCTCACCGAAGACCTGGGCAGCAACCAGCCCGGATTCGCGTTCACTGGGGATTGCCGTCCTCACTGGCCTCCGCTACCTCTCCTCGTTTGTCTGATTGGAGGGGAATCCTGTCATGCATCTGATCTTCACGTGACGCGGATGCATCCTTGGGGCGAGGGTTATTGGAGCATAGCCCGAACAGTTCGGCCAATAGCCCATAAGTCGCAACTTATGGGCAATCGGGACTAGATGCTTGCAACCGGGCAACCCCCACCGGGCCTCCCGAGCAGATTTATACGGGGATATCCGCCCCGGCGCCCACTCTTTCACAACATGTCATCGCCCCTTCGGCCGGAGAGCTTGGAACGCTCCGATTCGCCACCGGCCCGTCCGAAAACCCGACATCAAAAGTCCATATTTGTCCGATTTACCCCTATTAGCCAATACTTGCGATTAAGCACACCCCCTCCGCTACGCTGCTGCACGGCCGGGAGCCCCCTCATCCTGCGCTTTCTTGGACCATCTCCATCGCATGACGGCTTCCGGCGGATCAGGCCCGAACGGCCAATCGCCCCCTAAGGAGACCCCATGCGCCTCGGACCCATCAGCCGGACGTCTCACGCGGAGCAGGTCGGGTGAGCGGTCGGGCCCTGTTGCGCAACAGGGTGTTCTGCGGCGCGCTCGGGGTCACGGCGCTGCTGATCCTGGCCGAGACCGCGGGCAGGGCGGGCCTGATCGACCCGGACGTCCTGCCGCTGACCTCGACGATCCTGACCAGGACCGCCGAACTCGCCGTCGACGAGGAGTTCCTGACCAACGTGGCGGCCACCATGCTCGCCTGGACCCTCGGCCTGCTCCTCACCGTCGCCGTCACGGTCCCGCTCGGGCTGCTGCTCGGCAGCCTGCCGAGGCTGGAGGCCACGGCCCGGCCGCTGATCGAGTTCCTCCGCCCGATCCCCTCCGTCGCTCTCATCCCGCTGGCGATCCTGCTCTTCCCCGACCGGCTCGACCTCAAGATCGCCGTGATCTTCTACGCCTCGTGCTGGCCGATCCTGATCAACACGATGTACGGCCTGCGGGACGTCGACCCGGTGGCCAAGGAGACCCTGCGCAGCTTCGGCTTCGGGCCGCTGGCCGTACTGTGGCGAGTCTCACTGCCGAGCACCGCGCCGTTCATCGCCACCGGCGTACGGCTCGCGGGCGGCATCGCGCTCATCCTGGCCGTCAGCGCCGAGTTGCTCGCCGGCGGCTCGGACGGCATCGGCGCCTACGTCCTCAAGGCGGGCAGCAGCCCCGACGGCCTTGAGCTCATCATCGCCGCGACCGTCTGGGCGGGAATCCTCGGTGTGGTGACGAACAGCCTGTTCATCGGGGCCGAGCGGAGACTGTTCCGCTGGCACACCGCACGGGCGGGGGTGGCCTCGTGAACGTACGACGCGCCCTGGTCCGCCTGTGGCCGGTTCCCGTCGCGCTGGTGCTGTGGGAGGTGGGCACCCGGGCCGCGGACAACCCCTTCTTCCCTCCGCCGACCACGATCGCGGTCAGGATGCGGGAGCTGTGGCTCACCGGTCCCCCCGGTCGCCTGTGGCTGAGCGACGCCGCCCTGGACAACTTCCCGCCCAGCCTGGCCAGGCTCTTCGCCGGCTGGATCCTCGCCGGGGTCGTCGGCGTCGTGTTCGGCGTGCTGCTGGGCCGCTCGGTCGTCCTGGCGCGTTTCGTCGATCCGCTCGTCCACTTCGGACGGGCGGTCCCGCCGCCGATGCTCCTGCCGCTGCTGATCCCGCTGATGAGCATCGGCACCCCGATGCAGCTGACCACGATCGTGTTCGGCGTCGTCTGGCCGGTGCTGCTCAACACCGTCGAGGGCGCCCGTTACGTGGACCGCCAGCACGTGGAGACCGCCAGGGTCTTCGGATTCTCTCGCCGGCAACGGCTCTGGCGGGTCATCCTGCCCTCCGCGACCCCGAAGATCTTCGCGGGCCTGCGGCTCAGCCTCTCCCTCGCCCTGATCCTCATGGTCGTCTCCGAACTGGTGGGCAGTACCAACGGGATCGGCTTCCAGCTCCGTGACGCGGAGCGCGCCTTCGACCCACCCGGCCTGTGGGGCTCCCTCGTGGTGCTCGGCCTGCTCGGTTACGTGCTGAACCTGGCGTTCTTCACCGCCGAGCGACGGGTCCTGTCCTGGCACCGCGCCGCCAAGCAGACAACCTGAGGAACCTCCGTGCTTGAGATCTCCAATCTGACCCACACCTACGGAAACGGCCCCTCCGCCCACAACGCGCTCGGTGGTGTCGACCTGAGCGTCGCCGAGGGGGAGCTGGTGTGCATCGTCGGGCCCTCCGGGTCCGGCAAGTCGACCCTGCTGCGCTCCATCGCCGGGCTGCTGCGCCCGACGGGCGGCCGGATCACGCTCAACGGCACCCCCGTCGCGCAGATCCCGGACGACCTGGCCGTGGTCTTCCAGGACTACAGCCGCTCGTTGTTCCCCTGGATGTCGGTCGCCGACAACGTCTCGCTGCCGCTGCGCCGTAAGGGCCAGGGCAGGAAACAGCGGGCGCTCTCGGCAGCCGAGGCACTCGAACAGGTGGGCCTGGCCTCGGCCGGGAGCAAGTATCCCTGGGAGCTGTCCGGCGGCATGCAGCAGCGCGTCTCCATCGCCCGCGCCCTGGCCTACCGGCCGAAACTGCTGCTGATGGACGAGCCCTTCGGGTCCGTCGACGCCCAGACCCGTGAGGACCTGGAGGACCTGACCCTGCTGGTCCGCGGTCTGCACAACATGACCATCCTGCTCATCACCCACGACATCGACGAGAGCGTCTACGTCGGTGACCGCGTTGTGGTGCTCTCCAAGGCCCCGGCCAGGGTGGTGGGTGACCTCCGGGTCGACCTGCCAGGCCCCCGTGACCAGATCGGTACCAGGGAGCACCCCGACTTCGTACGGCTGCGCGGCGAGGTCGGCCGTCTGGTGCGCGGTGTGCGTCCCGCGCAGACGTCGTCGCTGTGAGAGGCCTGTGAGAGACGCCGCGAGAGCTCTCCCGTGTCCCGGGGCGACCACCCGGGACACGGGAGACGGGGCCGGTGTTGAAGGGTCCTTCAGAAGCGCCGGGCGGGGCGGCGACCGTCCGGCCCGCCTCTGACATGGGGGCACGCGAACGTCACCGCGCCCCTTGACCATCCCGTTTGAAGATCGGTGTAAAAGGTTTTCGAGACTCCGGTAAATCCGGATCAGATGCCTAGAGCGTTCCATTTTATATCGTACGGACACGAAAGAAAATGCCATACCAGCGCCAAGCCCCACACATTCCGGTGGCCCGAAACGGTCGCGACGCCCGATCTGGCGGCGTCAACTCCCTACATACGGATGGCCGGAAACCGGCAACCCCCCGTAACAGGAGCCTCAATTCCGTCAAGTAGGCACTTCGCTAAACCGGTAAATCACCCCTTACAGCAACAAAACATGCTATATAGGGACATAAATTATGGACTGTCGATAAACCCGACGTTAAGGGTTGCTGCTGGATTTGAGAGCATCTACGATCGCTCCTTGATCTCTTCTCCCCGATTCCGGGACGTCCAACTCATGCCGCATTCCCTCACCTCTTCGAGGAGCCACATATGAGGTTCCGTCCACTAACACGAGCATGCCTGGTCATCGTCGCTCTTTCCGTTCTCGCCACCGCCTGCAGCAGCGGGAAAAGCGCAACGAGCGCGGCGAACGGCCTGGAGAAGACCGACATCACCATCGGTATGCTGCCGCTCCCCGAGGTGGCACCGGTTCAGATCGCCATCAGCCGGGGCTTCTTCAAGGAAGAGGGCCTCAACGTCAAGTTCTCCCTCATCGAGGGTGGCGCGGCCGCACTCCCCACGCTGCTCAGCGGTGGGTTCGACGTGCTGCACAGCAACTACGTCTCCGCCTTCACCGCCTCCGCGCAGAACGTCGCGGACCTGAAGGTGATCGCGGAGGCGACCGTCGCGACGCCCGGCTCCTTCGTCCTGTTGACCGCGCCCAACTCGAACGTCACCAAGGTCGAGGACCTCAAGGGCAAGAAGGTCGGCGTCAACACGAAGAAGAACATCGCCACGCTGGCGACCAGCGTGACTCTGAAGGTACACGGCCTGGACGTCGTCCGCGACAAGATTGACTTCATCGAGGTGCCCTTCCCCAACATGTGGCAGGCCCTCAAGAGTGGTCAGGTGGATGCGGCCTTCCTGCCCGAGCCGTTCGTGAGCGCGGCCGCCGCCGACGGCGGTGTGAAGCTCGCCGACACGATGGCCGGCCCCACGGACAGCTTCCCGATCGCGGGCTACTTCGTCACCTCGGAGTTCGCGGGCAAGAGCCCCAAGACCGTCGCCGCCTTCCAGCGCGCCCTGCTGAAGGCGCAGACGGTCGCGGCGAACGACCGCAAGGCCGTCGCCGAGGCGATCCCCCAGTACACCAAGATCAACGCTCAGACCGCGCAGATCATGCAGCTGCCCGGCTTCCCCGTCACGACCAACGCCGTACGGCTGCAGCGGGTCTCCGACCTGATGCTTGAGTACGGCTACCTGCCCAAGCCGTTCGACGTCAACTCTCTCCTGCTCGGAGGACAGAAATGATCGAGGCATACCAGGCGGTCGGCCTGGTTCCCACCATGCGCGGCGTCCGCAACCGGGACGAGATCCAGATCAACCTGGAGCACATCGAACACCTGGTCAAGGCCGCCTCCTGGCTGTCCAGCCTCGACCTGCCCGTCCGCCTGATCGCGATTCCCGAGGGCGCCCTGCAGGGGTTCAACGACGAGGTCCTCGACCTCGACCACGAGGACTTCGCCAGGGAGGTCGCGATCGAGGTGCCCGGTCCTGAGACCGACCGGCTCGGCGCGCTGGCCCGCCAGTGGAACACCTACATCGTCGCCCAGGCCAAGGCCCTGCACCCCGAGTTCCCCGGACGCTTCTTCAACGTCGGCCTCGTGATCGACCCCGAGGGCGCGATCGTCATGACGCACTACAAGACGGTCCCGCTGCTGCCCGTCGAACACTCGGTGACCCCGCACGACGTCTGGGACCGCTGGGTCGAGCTGTACGGCAAGACGCTCGACGCGTTCTACCCCGTCGCGGACACCGCGATCGGCAGGATCGGCGTGCTCATGGCCAACGAGGCCTCCTACCCGGAGAACGCCCGCGGGCTCGCCATGAACGGCGCGGAGATCATCTACCGCGGGCCGTACCCGCACCCGCACGTCGGCAACGGGCTCTACGCGATCCAGAACCAGGCCAGGGCGCTGGACAACAACTGCTACCTGATCGCCTGCAACGTCGGGACCTACTATCTGACCCCCGACTCCGACGTCCCGATCGACACCTTCGGCGGCCACTCGATGGTCGTGGACTACAAGGGGCAGATCGTCGGGCGTCACGACTACGGCGGCGCCTCCTCCTGGGTCTCGGGCACGATCGACATCGAGGCCCTGCGCAGGTTCCGCGCCAACGCGCAGTGGGACAACTGGATCAAGGACCTCAAGACCGAGCAGTACCAGCTCATCTACGAGAAGCCGATCTACCCGAAGAACCTCTACCTCGACCGCAAGCCGTACAACCACACGGAGTTCCGCACCGAGGTGATCGACAGGCAGATCGAGCTGATGCACGAGCGCGGAGTCTGGGTTCGCCCGGAGAAGTAGGAAGAGAAAGACCGGTGTGACCGGGCCGGCTCGCCGGTGAGGCCGGCCCGGTGTGGGATCCGCCGTCGTGGCGGGTCCCACACCGGGAGAGAAAGATCAGACGCGAAGCGTCAGAACGTGTTCGACCAGGGTGATCAGGGTCGACTTGACCGCGTCCCGCGAACGGGCGTCGGTCCGTACGACGGGGATGTGCGGAGAGATCGTCAGAGCCTCCCGCACCTCCTCCTCACCGTGTAAGTGCGTACCGCCGAAGCCGTTGAGGGCGACGACGAACGGCAGCCCCGCCTCCTCGAAGTAGTCGATCGCCGGGAAGCTGTCGGCCAGCCGCCGGGTGTCGACCAGCACGATCGCGCCGATGGCGCCCTTGACGAGGTCGTCCCACATGAACCAGAACCGGTGCTGACCCGGCGTACCGAACAGGTACAGGATCAGGTCCCGGTCCAGCGAAACCCGGCCGAAGTCCATGGCCACCGTGGTGGTCCGCTTGGTCGGGATGTGCGAGAGGTCGTCGACCTCCGCGCTGGCCTCCGTCATAACCGCTTCCGTGGTCAGCGGCATGATCTCGGAGACCGCTCCGACGAAGGTCGTCTTGCCGACACCGAATCCTCCGGCGACAACGATCTTCGTTGACGTCATTCCGGCGTCAGAGCCTGCGAAGCCCACTGAGCACCCTTTCAAGCAAGTTGAGATCCGGCTTTCCGGCATCCAGCGACGGCTGGTGGATCTGCACCAGGCCCTCGGTCGCCATGTCCGCGATCAGCACCCGGGTCACGCCCAGTGGCATGCGCAGCAGGGCGGACAACTCCGCCACCGAGCGCACCTGCTGGGACAACGAGATGATCGCCTGGTACTCCGTGGAGAGCGTGGCGGTGTCCACGCTCATGAAGGTCGCCGAGGAGACCAGGGCCTCCAGAGCGAGCTGCATGCGGGGCGCCGTCCTGCCTCCGGTCACAGCGTACGGACGAATCAGACGATTACGTCCGCTCTTGGCCTGAGGCGTGCTTGGGGGTTCCTCACCCGGGCGCCAACCTGGTGCGTCCATATCACCTCCCTATCGCTGAGCCGACTGCAACTCGGCCCGAAGAGCAGGTGTCAACGCCTGCCCCGCGCGCTCAGCCAGCATGGTCATCTGGTAGGCCACCAGGCCCATGTCACAGTCCGGCGAGGCCAGTACGGCCAGCGCGGAGCCGTCGCTGATCGACATCGTCAGCAGGAGACCCCGCTGCATCTCGATCACGGTCTGCGCGACGGGACCGCCCTCGAAGACCCGGGAGGCTCCCTGGGTCAGGCTGATCAGACCGGCCGTGATCGCGGCGAGCTGGTCGGCGCGGTCCTTCGGGAAGCCCTGCGAGTAGGCCAGCGGAAGACCGTCCGCGGAGACGATCACCGCGTGGGCCACACCGGGCATCTCCTTGACGAACTCGGTGATCAGCCAATTGAAGCCTCGGGCGGCCTGACTGAGTTGGTGGTTCACTGGTTCTCTCCCTCAGCGGCGTTCAACCGCTCGATCATCTCGGCGCGGCCCTGCCGTATGCCTTGCTGGAAACTGGACAGACGACTACGCACCCGCTCCGCCGATATCGGGGGCAGCGGGGCCACCGGAGTGCTCGGGGCCGGGGCGGCCGTTCCGGGCACGAGGTTGGCCTTCGGCACCCGCTTCGGCAGGCCCGAACCGGTTACACCGCCCTCGACGGGCTTCTTCGCGACCTCGGCCGCGGCCCATCCCTGGTCGGACGGGGAACTCCACGGCTGCCTCTCCGGCTGCTCCTCCGAAGGAGGCGGTCCCTGGCGCCCCGGCCGCCTGATGGGCAGCACGGGCGACTCCTCCTGGAGCGACCGCTCCGGTGAGGGCGTCTCCTGCCTTTCCTCCTCCGCGGGCTCGGCTTCGGCCTCGGGGTCGGCCACGAGCTCGGCGGAGGTGTTGCGGAACCAGTCCGATCCTACCGCCGCGAAGATCGGCAGGAACTCCTCGGGCTCGGGCTCCGTCGGCGACACCTCGACCGCGGGCAGGGCCTGGGTGTGGTCCGGAACCTCGCGCCTGGGCGGCGTCCACGGGTCGACCGGCGGCATCTCCGGCCATGCGGGCGGCTGCCCGCCCCTCGGTGGTTCGCCTCCCGGGAACGGCGACTGCGTCGTGGAGAACGACGAGTCGGCGGGGAAGGAGGGGTGGGCGGCCGGGAACGAGGGCTCGGCCGGGAAGGACGGCGGCGCCGCGGGGAAGGACGGCTCGGCCAGGAAGGACGACTCCGACTGACGCGGCGGCTGCGCCGTGGGGAAGGACGGGTCCCCCGCCGGGAACGACGGATGCGCCGGCGGGAAGGACGGCGGGGACGGGGTGAGCGGCGAGGCCCACAGGTCCTCGACCGCCGCCGCGGAGACGACCGGCGCCGACCACAGGTCCGCGACCGAGGGGGCCGGGGTCTGCGGGATCGAGGGCTCCGGAGCGGGCGGGACCGGCAGGGACGGCTGGGCGGGCGGGGCCTGCCTGACGGCGCCCATCGAGGGAACGCTCCCGAACGGGTCGGAGCTGGGCGCCCCGCTGAACGGGTCGTTGCCGGACAGGGCCGAGGGGCCGTTCTGACCGGCCATGGCCAGCTGCGGCATGAGCGGCGACTGGGCGACGACCTGCGGGGGAAGCAGCACGACGGCGCTCAGGCCGCCGGTCTCGGGACGGCGCAGCTGGACCCGGATACCGTGACGCATGGCCAGCCGGCCGACCACGAACAGGCCCATTCTGCGGGAGACCGACAGGTCGACCGCGGGGGGCTCGGCCAGACGACGGTTGGCCTCGGCCAGCTCCTCGTCGCTCATGCCGATTCCCGAGTCGGTGACCGCCAGGATGATGGCCCCCGTCTCGTTGGCGTTGCCGCTCACCATGATCTTGGTGTCCTGCGGCGAGAAGAAGATGGCGTTCTCGACGAGCTCCGCGATCAGGTGGACGATGTCGTTGACGGCGGAGCCAACGATCATGGTACCCGCCTCGACCCGCAGGCCGACGCGTTCGTAGTTCTCGACCTCCGACAGGGAGGCTCGCACGACGTCGCTCAGCGGAACCGGCTCACTCCACCTGCGGCTCTGCTCCTGACCCGCGAGGACCAGGAGGTTCTCGGAGTTACGGCGCATGCGGGTGGCCAGGTGGTCCAGCTTGAAGAGGCTGGCCAGCTGGGCGTCGTCCTGCTCGCCCTGCTCCAGGTCGTCGATGAGGTCGATCTGCCGTTCCACGAGCGACTGGGTGCGCCGGGAGAGGTTGATGAACATCGCGTTGACGTTGTTACGCAGCCTGGCCTCGTCGCCCGCCAGGCGGATGGCCTCGCGGTGGATCTCGTCGAAGGCCCGGGCGACTTCCCCGATCTCGTCGCGGGAGTCCACGTCGATGGGGGAGACCTCCACGCTCGGATCGGCCTCACCGGTCTCCCGCAGCACGCGGACGGTCTCCGGCAGCCGGTTGCCGGCCACCTCCAGGGCCTCGCTGCGCAGCTGGCGCAGCGGCCTGACCAGCGTTCCCGCCACCCAGGCGGTGACGAGCAGGATCATGATCAGCAGGACCAGGATCGTCGCACCGGTGACGATGGCGTTCTGCTCCTCGGCGGCCTGCAGCTCCTGGCTTCGGGAGGTGACCGAGGCGGCCAGGCTTCGCTCGACGGCGTTCAGTCCGTCGACGAGGGCCGAGGAGGCCTCGTACCAGGCGTTCATGCCCATCTCCCTGGGCAGGCCCAGGTTCTCGCGCATCCGGGAGATGACCAGGGCGCGCATGGCGTCGGCCTTGGAGATCTTCGGGTCGGTGAGCACGTCGTTCAGACGCTTGATGTCCGTCGTCGACGCGGTGGACCGGAAGGTGGACATCGCGTTGAGCTGGCCCTTGTAGGCGCCCAGGAAGTCGGCGGGGTCGTCGAAGTCGAACCGGCCCTCGATGCGGGCGACGAGCAGAATGCCGCGCTGCCTCGCGACCTGCTCTCTTGCCTGGGTGAGGGCGCCGAGCGCGAGGACGTCACCGACCAGACGTTGGTCACGGGCGCTGCGGCCCAGATCGTCGTGTAGCGTCATGAAGTCGGCGATCATGCGCGTGTACATGCCGAGGGCGGCACGAGGAAGCACGTCGCCGCTGGTGAGAGCCTTTCTCAGGCTGAACAGGCCGTTGAGCCAGTTGCGGACCTGGGCGACCTCGGCGACGATGCGCGGCTCCTGGTCGTCGCCCAGGGCGTCGATCGCGGTGAGCACCTTCGTACGGGTCAGGTCGACCCGGCCCTGCATGTCCTTGACCCTGGCCAGGCGCGCCTGCCTGCGCCGGTCGGCGATGTACCAGGCGGTGAGGTCACGCTCGTCGGCCATCTCGTAGGACAGGTCGGTGAGCTGCTCGATGAGCGAGGCGACCTCGGCGTTCTTGCGGTATTCGGTGGCGCCGGTCAGCGAGTTGGTGAGCTGGAGTCCACTCAGCACCACCGCCGCGGCCGTGGGGAGCAGGATCAGCGCGACCAGACGGGGACGCACGCGCCAGTTCGAGGGCAGGAAGCGACTGCCCACCGCTGACTCACGGTGGTTGCGGCGGTCTTGTGTCATCACTGGCCTACGTAACCCCTCGCCGGTTTTGGATACGGCGGTAGCAATTTGAGCACATCCTTTATGTCACTTCGAATGGAGTATGTGCCGCTAAATCCCCACAAAAGGGATATTTGGCGACAAACCTCACGAGGGCCGGAAGGATTCTCTCGCCTCCGGAACCTGGTGCTTGATCATCAAATGGCGCGTAACCGAGTACGCCTGGACCGCCTCCTGACTCATGTCCTTGCCGAAGCCACTGCCCTTGACCCCGCCGTGCGGGGCCTCCGACGCGATGGGCAGATGGTCGTTCACCCAGGTCACACCCACGTCGAGTCGATGGGAGACGCGTAGTGCCCGCGCCACGTCCGTGGACCAGACCGAAGAGGCTAAACCGTACCTGGTGTCGTTGGCCAGCCGTACCGCCTCGTCCTCGTCGTCAAACGGTAGAGCCAGAAGGACCGGTCCGAAAAGCTCTTCTTGGGCGATCTCACTGTCCTGTGTCACTCCCGTGACCAGCGTGGGCGGGTAGTAGAAGCCCGGCCCCTCCTCCGGGACGCCGCCCAGCGCCACCGAGGCGCCCGCGGCGACCGCCCGCTCGACGAAGCCGTGCACGCGTTCGCGGTGCTCACCGGAGATCAGCGGGCCGATGTCGGTCGCCGGGTCCCACGGGTCTCCCGTCCTGATCCCCTCAAGCGTCGCGCGCAGCGCCTCGACGGCCTGGCCGTACACCTCGCGGGCGATGTAGACGCGGGTCGCGGCGGTGCAGTCCTGGCCGGTGTTGTAGGTCGCGCCCATCGCGACCCCCCTGGCCATGTCGGCCAGGTCGGCGTCACCGAAGACCAGCGCGGGCGCCTTGCCGCCGAGTTCCAGGTGGACCTGCTTGGGGAGGACCGCCGCACCGCGCATCACGGCGCGGCCCGTCTCGGTCGAGCCGGTGACGCTCACCAGGTCCACGCCGGGGTCGGCGACCAGCGCCTGGCCCACCTCCGCGCCACCGAGGACGACCTGGAGCAGCCCGTCGGGCGCTCCCGCCCCGGCGAACAGCTCGGCCAGCCGCAGCGTGGTGCCCGGCGTGCGCGGCGCGGGCTTGACGACCACCGCGTTGCCCGCGGCGAGCGCGGGGCCGAGCTTCCACACCGCCATCACCAGCGGGAAGTTCCACGGAGCGATCGCCCCGACGACGCCGACGGGACGGCGCACCAGCACCGAGGTGTAGCCGGGGCTGAGCACCCCGGCCCCGGTTCCCTCAAGCGAGCGCGCGGCCCCGGCGAAGAAGCGCAGGTTGTCCACGGCGAAGGGCAGTTCGCCCTCGCGGAAGACCGAGGCGGGCTTGCCCGTCTCGCCGACCTCAAGCCGGGTGAGTTCCTGGGCGTCGGCCTCGACCAGGTCGGCGAAACGCAGCAGCACCCTGGCCCGCTCGGCCGCGGTCGCCCCGCTCCACTCCTGGTAGGCCTCGCGGGCCCGCCGTACGGCCGCCGCGACCCCGGCCACCGGGGTGTCACGCGCCTCGGACAGGAACTCCCCGGTCGCCGGGTTGATCAACGTGCTCATGGAACTTCTCTCGTCATGTCATGGTGCCGGGGGCGTCAGGCTCCGGCCCGCTCGATCAGGTCGGCGGCCCGGCGCAGGCCGTCGCGGCGGCGGATCTCCTCACCCGCCGCGGCGAGCCGCTCACGCAGCGCGGTGTCACCGAGCAGCCTGTCCAGCGCGCCGGTCAGTTCCTCGTCGGTGAAGGTGTAGGGGGCCAGGCGCACGCCGTAGCCCAGTTCGTCGACGCGCTGGGCGTTGTCGTACTGGTCCCAGAACAGGGGAAGCACGATCATCGGCTTGCCGAAGTGCAGCGCCTCGGTCGTGGTGTTGTTGCCGCCGTGGGTGATGACCAGGTCGACCAGCGGGAGGATCCTGGTCTGCGGCAGGAACTCCGCGCCCCACATGTTCTCCGCGAGCTTGATCTCCTCGTGCAGCGGGCCCTTGGAGACGACGAAGCGGTGCGGCGTCGTGCCCAGCACGTCGATCACCCGCTGCATCAGCGCGACGTCCGCCGAGCCGAGCGAGCCGAGCGAGAAGTAGACGAGGGCGCCCTCCCCCGAGGCCAGCGGCTCGGGCAGCGCGAAGTCCTCGTCGGTCTCGCGCACCGAGGAGTCCAGCCGGTGCCAGGTGTCGCCGAGCGGCCTGTCACCGGTGTAGTCGAGGACCTCGGGGAAGACGTAGAGGTTCAGGTCGCCCTCGTGGACGAAGTCCAGGTCGGGCAGCGGCGGCGCCCCCTGGGCGACGACCCACTCGTTGAAGGAGGTCCACACCTCACGGTGGGTCCTGTCGTACTCGGCGCGGAAGGCCTCCCACTCGGAGCGGTCGTCGGCGGGCAGCCCGGAGAAGACCGGCGCCACGCCCTCGCCGCGCACCTCAAGCGGGTTGCAGGAGACGATCCTGACGAACGGTTTGCCCGCGGTGAGCAGCGCGGGAAAAGTGATCACGTTGTCCTCTACGATCACGTCCGGCCTGACGCGCTCGATAATCTCCTTCAACCGCGGTTCGCAGTACTTCACACCGTCGATGAGCGCGTCCCAGATCGGCTTGGTCACCGTCTCAAGCTGCTCGGCGGTCGACTTGCGATATTCCGGCGCGGTGTCCCGGATGAAGTCCTTCCAGAACTGTCCCGGGTCCTGCTCCTCTTCGGCCGGGGGCGCCAGGTCTACCAGGTCCTCCTCGAATCCGAGGGCGGTCAATTTCCCTTTCCATGAAGCCTCAGCTGCGAAAACGACTCGGTGGCCGCGCTTGCGAAGAATGTCACCGATGCCGATGCAGTTGTTCGTGGGTCCGTAGGCGCTTTCCGGCATGAACAGGATCGTGAGTGACATCACGCCTCCAAGTGACTGGGAGTTATGCGGCTTGAAGAATGATTCAATACTTGCTCTAGCTAAAACGCTAGGAAACGGTCACTATGGACCCCGGTACTGAACCGGGTCCCGAACGAGTGGGGGAATATGACGCGCAAGAGACGGGCGGATCGGCGCCTCGATCTCATCGCCGCCGCACACCGGGCGATCATCCGGCACGGCACCGAGGGGGTGCACCTCAACCACGTCGCCGAGGAGGCCGGTCTGACCTCCGGCGCCGTGCTGTACCACTACCCCCAGCTCGGCGAACTGCTGGTCGACGCGCACCACGCCGGCATGGAGCGCTTCTACGAGCAGCGGATCAAGCGGATCAGCGGCATGCGCGACCCCGTCGAGAAGCTTGTCGTGACCATCCGCTCCGGTCTGCCACACGGTCCCGACGATCCGGAGGTCCGGCTGCTCAACGAGCTCGGCGGAGCCGCGCCCCGCAACAGGATGTACGCCCTGCTGCTCACCACGCTCTACGACCGCCAGGTCTCGATGTACCAGAGCATCCTGGAGACCGGAGCCGCGCTGGGGACCTTCACCCTGTCCGACGACTCCCTGGTCATCGCGCGCAACCTCGTCGCGCTCGAAGACGCGTACGGTTACCGCATAACGGCCCGCCACCCGGTGATCGGCCCGGATGAGGCGGCGGAGCTGATCCTCGCCTACGCCAGGACCGCCACGAACAACCCGCTCAAGACGTCTCATTGAGGGATCAGCACCCCGTCCTCCGCCGCCCAGGTGAGGGTCACCGAAGACCCCACCTGGACCCGCGTCGCCCCCTGCGTCGCCACAAGGACCACGCCGTCGCGACCGGGCACGAGAACCGAGACGTGTGACACGCCGCCGTAGAAGCTGACATCGGCCACCCTCCCCCGCAACGCTCCGGCAGCCTCAGTGGCCTCAGAAGGCGTATTGTCCACATCCGGGCCCTTGTCAGCGGATGCCGTCCCTTGGCCCTCAGTGACGACCTCAGCGTCCTGCAGGGCCTCCTGCGCCGCCTGCCCGGTGTCACCGGAGGCGTTCTCCCGCTCGGCGGTCCCGGAGGCGTCGTCACCGCCGTTCTCAGAGAGCCGCTCAGCGCCGTTTTCCGCGTCCTCGCCCACGCCGTCGCCGCTCTCAGAGGCGCTCACGGAGGCGCTCTCGGCAGTGCTCTCGGCAGTGCTCTGGACGACGCTTTCGACGGTGCTCTCGACGGCGTCACCCGGATCCGGCGCCACGGGTTCCGCGACCTCCGTGAGCCTGATCCGCTCCGGCCGTACGGCCAGCAGCGCCGCCGCCCCCTCGGGCAGCCCGTCCGGCCCGGCCAGCACGCCGACTCCCTCGCAGGTCAGCCCGCCCGCGCAGGCCGTACCCGTGAAGAGGTTGTTGGCCCCGACGAACCCGGCGACGAACGGCGTCGCGGGCCGTTCGTACAGCGTGACCGGGGCGTCCACCTGCTCGACCCGGCCCGCGGACAGGACGGCGATCCGGTCGGCGAGCGACATCGCCTCCTCCTGGTCGTGGGTGACCACGACGAAGGTGATCCCGACCTCGTGCTGGAGCCGCTTGAGTTCGAGCTGCATCTCGGCGCGGACCTTCTTGTCCAGCGCGGAGAGCGGTTCGTCCAGCAGCAGCAGCCTGGGCCGTTTCACGATCGCCCTGGCCAGCGCGACCCGTTGCCGCTGGCCTCCGGAGAGCCTGTCCGGCCTGCGGCCCGCCGCCTCGGCCAGGCCGACCTTCGCCAGGACCTCGGCGACCCGCTCCCGGATCTCGGCCTTGGGCAGCCGCTCCCGCTCAAGGCCGTAGGCGACGTTCTTGGCCACGGTCATGTGCGGGAACAGCGCGTACGACTGGAACATGAGGTTGACCGGGCGGCGGTGCGCGGCCTGGGTGAGCAGGTCGGCGCCGTCGAGGGTGACGGTGCCCGCGTCCGGCGTCTCGAAGCCCGCCAGGATCCGCAGCAGGGTGGTCTTGCCGCAGCCGCTCGGGCCGAGCAGCGCGAAGAACTCGCCCTGGCGGATCTCCAGGGAGACCCCCGACAGCGCCGTGACGTCGCCGAAACGGCGGCTGACATCTGTGATCTGCAGCATCAGGACAGTGACTCCGTCAGTCGGGTCATCCGCTGGGCCGCGATCACCACCGTGAAACTCACGGCCAGCAGCAGCGTCGCCAGCGCGTTGATCTCCGGGGTGACCCCGAAGCGGACCATTGAGTAGATGACGATGGGCAGGGTCGGCGTGGTCGGCGCCGCGGTGAAGAAGGCGATCACGAACTCGTCGACGGAGAGCGTGAACGCCAGCAGCGCGCCCGCCGCGATGCCCGGCATGAGCTGCGGCAGCGTGACTCGCACGAACGTGGTGAACGGCGAGGCGCCCAGGTCCTGCGAGGCCTCCTCAAGGGAGTCGTCCACGTGGGTGAGCCGGGTGCGCACGACCGCCGTCACGAACGCCATGCCGAAGACCGTGTGCGCGAGCAGCACCGAGTGCAGGCCGAGCGTCTTCCTGACCGCCGCGTAGAAGACCAGCAGCCCGATGGCCAGCACCAGGTCGGGCAGTACGGCCGGCAGCACGCTGAGCGTGTCGAGCACCCGTGACCTGGTGTGCCTGGCCAGGCCCACGGCGAGCAGGGTGCCGAGCACGGTCGCGAGCGCCGTCGATCCCGCGGCCACGATCAGCGTGTTGACCAGGCCCTCGCGTACCAGGGCGTTCCCGGCGAGCTTGCCGTACCACTTCAGGCTGAGGCCGGTGAAGGAGTAGGGCGACCTCCCCGCGTTGAACGACATGACGACGAGCACGACGATCGGCGTGTAGAGGAACACATAGGTCGCCCAGAAGGGGACGTGGAGGAGACGCGGTCTACGCACGGCGGACACTCCATGCCTGCAGGAGGAGCAGGACGACCAGCACCGCGAGCAGCGCCAGCGTGAGGGCGGACCCGAACGGCCAGTCCCGCGCGGTGAGGAACTGGTCCCTGATCAGGTTGCCGACCATGATCGAACGTCCGCCGCCGAGCAGTTCGGGGATGACGAAGTTCCCGAAGCTCGGGACGAACACGAACAGGCAGCCGGTCAGGACGCCGGGCAGCGTCAGCGGCAACGTCACCGAGAGGAACGTGCGGGCGGGCCTGGCCCCGAGGTTGGCCGAGGCCTCGGCCAGGCGGGGGTCGAGCCGCTCGATCGCCGCGTACAGCGGCAGCACCATCAGCGGCAGGTAGGAGTAGACCAGCCCGACGACGACGGTGCCCTGGTTGTACAGGAACTCGAAGGGGCCGAGACCGAGCCTGCCCAGGGCGGAGTTGACCAGCCCGGGGCCGCTCAGCAGCACGATCCAGGCGTAGACCCTGATCAGCAGGTTCGTCCAGAAGGGCAGCACGATCGCCACCAGCGCGACCGTCTTCCACTTCCTGGGAAGCCTGGCGATCAAGTACGCCGTCGGGTAGCCGAGCAGCAACGCGACCAGCGTGGCGATCAGGGCCGTCCGCAGCGAGCCGAGCAGGATGTCGAGGTAGATCGGATCGGCCAGGCGCACGAGGTTGTCCGCACTGGCCTCGTAGATGACCCCGCCGAAGCGCCCCCTGCGGAACAGGGAGAAGCTCAGGACCGTCACCAGCGGGATCAGCAGCAGGACGATCAGGTAGGCCAGCCCAGGCCCGAGGAAGACGAGCCGCTCCGCCAGACGTGACCGGCGCGACCGGGAGTTGACGGTCGCGCCGGAGACGGCGGGGGCTGTCACTGCGCTGCCTTGACCTCGGTGGCGAGTCGGGTGTACTTCGCGGAGTCATCGCCCAGGTCGACGATGGACTCGCCGGCGAGCAGCTGGGACGGGGTCATCTGCAGCGGCGCGTTCTTCTGCTTGAGCTCGGCGGGCAGCGCGTCCATGGCGGCCTTGTTCGGAACCTTGTAGAGGATGTTCCGCGCGGCCCAGCCGTGGATCTTCGGGTCCAGGATGAAGTTGATGAAGGCGTGCGCCGCCTCCTTGTTCTTGGAGCCGCGCAGCACGACCATGGTGTCGACCCACAGGTCGCTGCCCTCTCTGGGCACCACGAACTTGATGTTCTTCTCCGAGGTGGGGCACCAGCCGTCCCACGCCTCGACCATGACGGCCTCACCGCTCTTGAGGCGGTCGCCGAAGGTGACGTCGTCGTAGCCGAGCAGGTTCGGCTTGGCGGCGACCAGCTTCTCCTTGACCTTGGCCAGGTCCTGGTCGTTGCGGGTGTTGACGGACATCCCGAGCGCCTTGACGGCGGGCAGTGCCAGCCAGCGCTCGGTGGTCATCATGGTGACCTTCTTCCTGGCGTCCTCCGGCGGGCTGAGGATGTCGTTCCAGCTCGTCGGCGGCGTCTTCAGCAGGTCACTGCGGTAGCAGATGCCGGTCGTCCCCCAGGTGTAGGGGACGGAGAAGGCGTTGCCCGGGTCGAAGGCGAGCTCCTTGGCCTCGGGGTAGAGGTTGGCCAGGTTGGGGATGAGCTCGGGGTGGATCGGTTCGAGCAGGCCCGCCGCGTTGAGCGCCTGGGCGTACTGGCCGGAGACGAAGGCCACGTCGATACCGGTGTCGGCGCCCCCGGTCAGCTTGCCCATGATGATCTCGTTGGTGTCGTGCGTGGCCACCTTGAGCTTGAACCTGAGCTTCTCCTCGACCCGCGCGGCCAGGTCCTCGGGGGTATAACCCGGCCACACCGAGATGGTCACGCTCTGCTTGGACAGGTTCGCGTTGGGGTTGAGCTGCTCCGCCGACGCCGAGGGGGTCGCCTCGGGAAGGGCCGCCGTGGTTCCTCCGCCGCAGGCCGATACGGCTAATGCGAGACCGGCCACCAGGGTGACAGCCGGAAGACGACGGGGGTACCGGGCACGGGACACGGCCGCTACTCCTTCAGTTTTCGGGATAAGTGGTGGACACCGACCGTTACGGACACGGCAGACCAAACCAGGAGTGTTGCAGCCAACCATAACTTGGGCAAGACTTTGCGCGTCATCACCCCTGGAAAGTTTGGTCCGCCTGTTGCACTCCACTTCAATCTGGACTCGACTGAACACCGTGCCACAGGCGGGAGACGGCCGCAGTCACGCGCTGGTCGAGGCCCTGAACAGCGAGATTCCCCCTCCCTTCACGGTCAGGAGATTCGGCCCTCTCCCCTTCACCCCGATCTCCGACTTTTCAACAGGAGTTCAACTAACGGCCTCCCGTGTTATGGGTTCCGGCGCCGAGCGAGGGGTCGGCGTGGACCAGACCAACCACTCGGTGGTCGTCGGGGAGAGCGTGGTCGTCAAGTGGTTCACCCCGCCCGCCCCGCTCCCCCAGCCCGCCCCTGACGTGCTCGCCCACCTCGCGGAGACCGGTTTCACCGCGACCGCGACGCCGTACGCGGCGCTCTGCCGGGAGGGGAGGCTGCTCGCCCTGGTCACCGCCTACCTCCCCGGCGCGGTGGACGGCTGGCAGTGGTGCGTCGAGGAGGCCGCCGCGGGCCGTACGGCCTTCGCCGCCGACCTGGGCGCGCTGGCCGCCGACCTGCACGCGGCGCTCGCCACCCCCTCCGCGACCTTCCCCGACCCGGTACGGCGGGCGCACGACCTGGGGCGGGACCTGGCCGCCCGCGCCGAGAAGGCCCTGCGGGAGGCGCTCGCCCTGACCGGGGACACGGACGGGCGCTGGCTGCGCGAGCGCGCCGACGCGCTGCGCGCCGGGCTGGCGCCGCTGGCCTCGACCGGCCCGACGCCTCTCGTGCGCGTCCACGGCGACCTGCACGTGGGACAGATCCTGCGCTGGCGGGAGGGGTACGCGGTGATCGACTTCGACGGCAACCCCACCGTCACCGAGGCGGACCTCCACCAGCCCGTGGCCCGTGACCTGGCCCAGCTCACCACCAGCCTGGAGCACGCCGGGCAGGTCGCCGTCAGACGCCGCGGCGCCGACCCGTCGGCGACCGGCCGGTGGGCGGCCGAGGCCGTCGCCGTCCTCGGGGAGGCCTACCTGACCCGGCTGGCGGAGCACGGCCACGCCGGCCTGCTGGACCGTTCCCTGCTCCACCCGTTCGAGATCGAGCAGGAGTGCCGGGAGCTGATCTACGCCGCCCGGCACCTGCCCCGCTGGCGGTACGCCCCGATGGGCGTCCTGCGCTCCCGTTACCCGTGACAGCGCCCACCCGTGACAAACGCGTATGCGTCACCCGTGACGGCGCGCGAGCCGACGCCCTACGAGCCGACCAGGAGAGACCGTGAATCCCGAGCTGTACCTCGCCGACCTGGAGGCCAAGCCCGCCGCGCTGGCCGACCTCGCCGGGCTCCTCGCCGAGACCGACCCCTTCGCCGGGCTCCCCGGCCGGATCGGGCGGGTGCTCCTGCTGGGCATGGGCAGCTCACGGTACGCCGCGGGGGTCGCCGCGCTGCGGCTGCGGGCGGCGGGGGTCGAGGCGGTCGCCGAGTACGCCTCCGGTGACCTGCTGCCCCCGGCCCTCCCGGACACCCTGGTCGTCGCGATCTCCGCGACCGGCGGCAGCCGGGAGACCCTCGACGCGCTGGCCCGTTACCGGGGACGGTCCTTCGTGCTGGCGATGACCAACACCCCGGGTTCCCCGGTCACCGAGGGGGCCGACCTGGTGGTGCCGATGGCGGCGGGCGAGGAACGCGGTGGCGTCGCCTGCCGGACCTTCCAGCACACCCTGGCCCTGCTGCTGGCCCTGCGCGACCGTCTCACCGGCACCGGCACCGGCACCGGTGTGCCCGCGCTGCTGCGCCGTACCGCCGAGGCCACCGGCGACCTGCTCGAACGCCGTGACCTGTGGCTTGAGACGGCGGCCGAGCTGCTCGACGGGCCGGACGGCGTCCACACGATCGCCCCCGTCGAGCGCCTGTCCTCGGCCGAGCAGTCGGCGCTGATGTTCCGGGAGGGACCGCGCCGGGCGGCCGACGCCTGCGAGAGCGGCGACTGGTCCCACGTGGACGTCTACCTCACCAAGACCCTCGACTACCGCGCGCTGCTGTTCCCCGGCTCGCGCTACGACGACCAGGCGATGGAGTGGATCACCCGGCGCGGCTCGGCCGTCCTGGCGGTCGGCGGTGAGGTGCCCGGCGCCAGGGCGAGTGTGCGCTACCGGCACGACGACGACCGGGACGTCGCCCTGCTCACCGAGACCCTCGTTGCGGAGCTGGTCGCCGCGCGCTGGTGGCTCACGGGAGCCCTCGCGGAAGCCTGAGCCGGGTCAGAGGCGGTGCAGCCCGCTGAGGACCCGTTCGAGGGTGGCCAGGTCGGGACCGCCCGCCTCGCCCCTGGGACGGTGCACGCGCACCAGCCCCTCCGCCTCCATGTCGGAGATCAGGACCCGGGCCACGCCGAGGGGAACGCCCAGCAGGGCCGAGATCTCGGCGACCGAGCGGACCTGGTGGCACAGCTCGCTGATCGCGCGGTACTCCCGGACGTAGGACAGGCCGAGCCTGGCCGAGGTGGCCGAGGAGACCAGGGCCTCCATGGCGAGCCCGGCCGAGGGCGTCGTCCTTCCCCCGGTCACGGCGTACATCCTGACCAGGGAGCTCTCCTCCTCGGCCGGTTCGGCGGGCCGTTCGCCGTACCAGGGGTCGTGTCCCGCCATGGCTCAGCTCTCCCGTTTCGGGAGTTCGTTGCGGGCCCTGCGCACCCCGTCCTGGAAGCTCGACATCCGGGTGCGCGCCAGGTCGGCCGACCTGGCGTGCCTGGCCGGGGGCGGACCACCCGGGGGGCCGGCGACGGAGCCCGGCACCAGGTTCGCCCGCGGGGTACGGCGCGGCAGGCCGGAGGAGGTCGTCCCCCCGAGGGCCGGGTCGCCTGCGACCTTGGCCGCCTGCCAGCCGTCGTCCCCCGGGGAGGACCACGATTCCGGCTCTCCCGCCACGATCGGGACCTCTCCCGTCGATCCCGGACCTCCCGTCGAGGCCGAGCCGGAGAACGGGGGCGCGGCTCCGGCGCGGAACCAGCCCGACTCGACCGAGGCGAAGATCGGCAGGAACTCCTCCTCCTGCGCCGGGACCCCGGTGCCGGGCAGCGGTGTGACGACCTCCTCGGACACGATCGCGGGCGCCGCGAGGACCGCCGCCCCGTTGTGCGTGGTGACCGAGGTCAGGAGTGTCTCGGGCAGCAGGACCATGGCGGTCAGGCCCATCGCCTCCTGCGGACGGAGCTGGACGCGGATGCCGTGCTTGAACGCGAGACGGCCGACCACGAACAGGCCCATGCGGCGCGCGGTCGAGGCGTCGGCGCCCTGCGGGCCCGCCAGGCGCCGGTTCACCTCGGCGAGTTCCTCCGGCGTCATGCCGATGCCCTGGTCGGCCACCGAGATCATCACGCCCCCGCCGTCGATGACGCCGCTGGAGACCACGACCGGGTTCTCCTTCGGGGAGAAGGACAGCGCGTTCTCCAGCAGTTCGGCGAGCAGGTGGACCACGTCGCTGACCGCGGGGCCGATGACCGCGGCCTCCGCCTGGACTCGGATCGCCACCCGGTCGTAGTTCTCCACCTCCGACAGCGAGGCGCGGACCACGTCCATCAGCTCGACGGGGGTCCGCCAGCGCCGTGCGACCTCCTGACCGGCCAGGACGAGGAGGTTCTCGCTGTTGCGGCGCATCCGGGTCGCGAGGTGGTCGAGTTTGAACAGGTCGGCCAGGCGCCGGTCGTCGCGTTCGCCGCGTTCGAGCCGTTCGACCAGGGTGAGCTGGCGTTCGACCAGGGTCTGGCTGCGGCGGGAGAGGTTGACGAACATCGCGTTGACGGTGGTGCGCAGCCTGGCCTCCTCCCCCGCCAGCCGTACCGCCTCCCGGTGGACCTCGTCGAAGGCGCGGGCGACCTCGCCGATCTCGTCGCGGGACAGCACGCCGACCGGGACGACCTCGGCGGCGACCTCGCCGTCACGTGACTCGCGCACCTGCTGGACGTAGGCGGGCAGCCGGTCCTCGGCGATCCGCAGCGCCTCCCTCCGCAGCCGCCGCAGCGGCTTGACCAGCGAGCGTGCGACCCCGGTGGTGATCAGGAGCACGACCAGCAGCAGACCGGCGACGCCTGCGGCCGTCAGCAGGGCGCGGCTCTGCTCGGCGGCGCCGAGTTCCTGGCTGCGGGCGACGATGGCCTGGGTGTGCCGCCGTTCGATCTCGCGCATCCGGTCGATGGTGACGGTCGCCGCGTCGTACCACTCCTTGGCGTCGTCCTTCCTCGCCAGGTCGAGGCCTTTGAGGGAGGCGCCGGAGGAGGCGCGCAGCAGCACCAGTTCGCGGAGGAACTCGGCCCGGTCGGCGGTACGGCCGTCGGCGGTCTCGCCGAACAGGCGGCGTTCCTCGCTTCCGGCCTCGACGGCGAAGGCCCGGCGCGCGTTGCGTTCCTCGGAGAGCGCGCCGAGGAACCTCTCCATCTGGTCCTGTTCGAACCGGCCCGCGACCAGGACGACGGACAGCAGCGCCCGTTGCAGCGACAGGGCCTCCTTCGCCCTGGCCAGCGCCCCGAGGGTCAGCGCCTGGCCGAACAGCGCGTCGTCGTCGCTGCCCTTGCCGAGTTCGTCGTGGAGGGACAGCAGGTCGCCGATGACCAGGGTGTAGGCGTCCACGGCCGCGTCCGGCAGCAGCGAGGGGCCCATCGCCCGGTCCCGCAGCGGGCCGAGGTCGTCCAGCCGGGTGATCACGGTCTCGACCTCGTCCCTGGTCCGGCCGCCGACCGCGGTCCTGAGCAGGGCCGCGCCGTCCCGCACGCCCGTCGCCTCTGTGTCGACCGCCTCCATCTGCCGCCGTACGGCCTGCGTCTGACGCTGCGGACGGCCCTGGGCGACGTACCAGGAGGTCAGGTCCCGTTCCTGGGCCAGCGCGTGGGTGAGTGCCCCGATGTGGTCGGAGAGTCTGGCCAGGTCGTTGACCCGCTGGTAGTCGGTGGAGGCGCGCAGGGAGGCGGCGACCTGGATCCCGCCGAGCAGCACCGCCGCCGCCGTGGGAACCAGGATGAGCGCGACGAGCCTGGAGCGCACCCGCCAGTTCCGCAGGCGAAGGCCGCTGCCCGCCCCCTCGATCTTGTGTGTACTCACCGAACGCTGCCTCTCGGTGGACGAATACCGGCCGAATTTCCCACGGCCCCGGCAATTCGAGCACATCTCAACCTATTGGGCCAATCGAACACACCTTCATGAATGACTACTTATGGGACCACACCCCGGAAGTATCAATCCTCATTTCCAGACTGGAATCCTCGTTACGGACATCCTTATATATCCATTACGTTTTTATGCGTCACTTGACCGTTTACACCGTTCCAGTCAACAATTAAGGACAGCCGTTTAAACCACAAAACATCTCCAGAAGGCCACATCATTGTAATTGGCGATATTTCCCTCATATCTTGACTCACTACGTCCTTGGCCCACCGAATCCGGATGTCAGGTTGGAGGAGTCAGTGGTCCCGTCCGGCGGTGCCGCGATCGAGGTGCGCGGGCTGTGGAAGATCTTCGGCCCCGGCGCCGACCGCCTTCCCCGCAGCCTCCTCACCCGCCTGTCCCCTACCGAGCTCAGGGAGCGCACCGGCTGCGTCGCCGCGGTCAGGGACGTCACCCTCTCGGTACGGCCCGGCGAGGCGTTCGTCGTGATGGGCCTGTCGGGCAGCGGGAAGTCCACCCTGATCCGGTGCCTGACCCGGCTGGTCGAGCCGAGCGCCGGAGAGATCACGATCGCCGGGCAGGATGTGCGCACCGCCTCCCCCGCGCAGCTCAGGCAGCTGCGGCGGCACCGGGTGAGCATGGTCTTCCAGCACTTCGGCCTGCTGCCGCACCGGGGGGTCCTCGACAACATCGCCTACGGCCTGGAGATCCAGGGCGTCCCCAGGGCCAGGCGGCGGCGCAGAGCGGGGGAGCTGCTGTCCCTGGTCGGCCTCGACGGCTTCGCCGACGCCCGGCCCGACACGCTCTCCGGCGGCATGCGGCAGCGGGTCGGCCTGGCCAGGGCGCTGGCCTGCGAGCCCGAGGTGCTGCTGTTCGACGAGCCCTTCAGCGCGCTCGACCCGCTGATCCGCAGGGACATGCAGGCCGAGGTCACCCGCCTGCACCGCGAGGCCGGCACGACCATGGTGTTCGTCACCCACGACCTGTCCGAGGCGCTCAGGCTGGGCGAACGCATCGCGATCATGCGGGACGGCGGGATCGTCCAGCTCGGCACCCCCGAGGAACTGGTCGGCACCCCGGCCGACGGCCACGTGGCCGCCTTCGTCAGGGACGTGCCCAGGGGCGAGGTGCTCTCGCTGCGCTGGATCTGCCGCCGCCCGCGTGACGGCGAGCGCCTCGACGGCCCGCCCCTGCCCTCGGGGACCGTCATCCGCGACGCGGTGCCGACCGCGATGGGGACGGCGCTGCCGATCGTCGTCGTCGAGAACGGCCGGGCCGTCGGCGTCGTCGACCGGCTCGACCTGCTGTCCGCGATGAGCGGCCTGCCCGGCGCGGAAACGGCGACGGGAACGGGCCGCGTGTGACCTCCTCCCCTTTACGCTCCCCCTTGGGCTCCCCCTTGAGCTCCTCCGTGCGAGCCGCCCCGGCCCCGCCCGCCGTACCGGCGCTCACCGCCACGGCCGCGGCCACAGTGGCTGCCACAGTGCCGATCGCAGTGGCGGTCGCGGCGATCGTCGTGGCCTGCCACCTGCTCTTCGGGGGAAGCGCGACGCTGCCGCACGACGAGGACGCGGCGGCCTTCCGCCTCATCGGCGACCTGCGCGACTGGGTCGACGCCAACAGGAACGCCAGCCCGATCTTCCTGTTCCTGGTCAACTACGTGCGCCTGCTGGCCGGCGGCCTGAACGACGCCTTCGCCCTGCTCCTGCGGGAGCTCGGCTGGGCCGGAACCATGGGACTGGCGGGCGGGATCGGCTGGCTTGCCGGTGGGCCGAGGACCGCGGTGACCGTGCTGGCCGGGTTCTGCGCGTTCGGGGTGCTCGGTGTGTGGCCGGAGAGCGCCGAAACCCTCGCGCTCGTACTCGCCTCGGTCCTGCTCTCCCTGCTGCTCGGCCTGCCGCTCGGCGTGTGGGCCGGCCGCTCGGTACGGCTGCGCCGCCTGCTCGACCCGGTCCTCGACGTGATGCAGATCATGCCGACCTTCGCCTACCTGGCGCCGATGGTGCTGTTCTTCCAGATAGGACCGGCCGCGGCCGTCGTCGCCACGACGGTCTACGCGGTTCCCCCGGCGATCAGGATCACGGCGCTGGCCGTCGAGCGGGTCTCCCCCTCGGCGGTCGAGGCCTCGGCCTCGCTCGGCGCGACCCGCTGGCAGACGCTGCGCACGGTCCACCTGCCCCTGGCCCGCGCGACGATCGCGCTGGCCGTCGGCCAGACCGTCATGATGGCGCTGTCCATGGTGGTGATCGCCGCGCTGATCGCGGCCCCCGGCCTCGGCTCGGGCATCGTCACCGGCCTGTCCCGGGCCGATGTCGGCCTCATGCTCCCCTCCGGTCTGGCCGTCGTGGCGCTGGCCGTCGTCCTCGACCGGACGGTCGCCGCCTGCGCCGTACCGGGAGGACGGCCGCGCCGGGCCGTACTCGCCGCGGCGGTCCTGGCGCTCTGCGGCGCCGCCGCCTCCCTGCTGCTGGGCACCGGGTTCCCTCCCGGCTGGACGCTCCACCTGGCCGGACCGGTCAACGACGCCGTGACCTGGGCGAAGTTCTCCTGGTACGGCGTCACGGACGCGATCAGGAACCTCGTGACCGAGGCCCTGCTCAACCCGTTGCAGGAGGTGCTGACCTCCTCCCCGTGGTGGCTGGTCGCCGGGGTCGTGCTGGTGGTCGCCTGGCGCCGGGCCGGTCCCCGCGACGCCGTCGTCGCCGTCTGCTGCCTGCTGGCCACGGCCCCGCTCGGGCTGTGGCGGCACACCATGGAGACGCTGACCACCGTGCTGACCGGGACGGCGCTGACCCTGGCCGCCGGGCTCGCGCTCGGCGTCGCCGCGGCCCGCTCTCCCCGCTTCTCCGCCGTGCTGCGCCCGCTGCTCGACGCCGCGCAGACCATGCCGTCGTTCGTCTACCTGCTGCCCGCGCTGGCCCTGTTCGGCGCGAGCAGGTTCACCGCGGTCCTGGCCTGCGTGGTCTACGCCCTGCCCCCGGTCGCGCGGCTGGTCCAGGACGGGATCGGCGCCGTCTCCCCGGCGGCCGTCGAGGCCGCCCGATCCTGTGGCTCGACCGAGTGGCAGGTGCTGTGGAAGGTCCGCCTGCCCCTGGCCCGCGGGGCGATCCTGCTGGCCGCCAACCAGGGCGTCGTCATGACACTCGCCATGGTCGTGGTCGGCGGGCTGGTCGGCGGGGGCGGGCTCGGCTACGACGTCGTCTCCGGCTTCGCCCGGCGTGCCGACTTCGGCATGGGGCTCGCCGCCGGAGTGGCGACGGTTCTGGTCGGGGTCACGCTCGACCGGATCACCAGGGGCGCCGCGGAGCGCCCCGCCAGGAAGGTCTCCCGATGGTCTCCCGGAAAGAAGAGGATCTCATGAGGATCGGACGCAGCATCCGTCTGCTCGCCGGCGCCCTCACCGTCGCGCTTGCCGCGGGATGCGCGGGCGCCAGGGTCGAGACGGGTCAGGCCGCGGCGCCGTCGCCGGCGGACTCCGTCGTGCGGATCGCCGTCAACCCGTGGGCCGGTTACGAGGCCAGTACGGCGGTGCTCTCCCACCTGCTGGAGAAGAAGCTCGGCTACACCGTCAAACGCGAGAACCTCGCCGAGCAGGTCTCCTGGGAGGGCTTCGAGAAGGGCGACGTCGACGTCATCGTGGAGAACTGGGGCCACGAGGACCTGAAGAAGACCTTCATCCAGGACAGGAAGGTCGCCGTCGAGGCCGGTTCGACCGGCAACAAGGGCGTCATCGGGTGGTACATCCCCGGCTGGATGGCCAAGGAGTATCCCGGCATCACCGACTACCGCAACCTCAACAGGTACGCGAACCTGTTCAGGACCTCCGAGTCCGGCGGGAAGGGCCAGCTGCTCTTCGGCGACCCGTCCTACGTCAGCAACGAGGACGCCCTGATCAAGAACCTCGGGCTGAACCTGAAGGTCGTCGTGGCGGGCAGCGAGGCGGCGCTGATCGAGTCCGCGACCCAGGCGCAGCGCCAGCGCAGGCCGCTGCTGTTCTACTTCTGGAAGCCGCACTGGCTGTTCGACAGGATCGACCTGGTCAGGGTCGCCCTGCCCCCGCACACCGAAGGCTGCGACGCCGACCCCAAGAAGGTCGCCTGCGACTACGCGGAGCTGGACCTCGACAAGGTCGTGAGCAGGAGGTTCGCCGAGACCGGCGGCCGGGCCTACCAGCTGGTCAGGAACTTCTCCTGGACGAACGAGGCGCAGAACGCCGTCGCGAACGACATCGTCAACAACGGCCTGAGCGCCGAGGCCGCCGCGGAGAAGTGGATCAAGGCCAACGAGTCCGTCTGGTCCTCCTGGATGCCCCAGTGAGGGCACTGTCGCATCCGCTGACCCGCCTCGTGGCGGCGGCCGTACTGCTGGTGTGGCTGCCCGGGTGCTCCGCCCCGCAGCAGAGGCGGCCGGTGACCGGCGGCCTCGTACGGATCGCCGTCAACCCGTGGGTCGGCTACGAGGCCAGCGCCGCCGTCCTCGGTGTGCTGCTGGAACGGGAGCTCGGTTACACGGTGCGGAAGGTGCCGCTCAACGAGACAGAGTCATGGGAGGGAATGGAAAAGGGGACGGTCGACGTCATCGTCGAGAACTGGGGTCGTGAGGCGGAGAAGAAAACCTATATCGAGGACAGGAAAGTCGCGGTCTCCGCCGGGCGCAACGGCAACAGGGGTGTCATCGGGTGGTACGTGCCCCAGTGGATGGCCGAGCGATATCCCGGCATCACCGACTGGCGCAACCTCAACAAATACGCCGGGCTGTTCAGAACCAAGAAGTCCGGTGACGCCGGGCAGGTTCTCGACGGCGACCCCTCCTATGTCACCAATGACGAGGCGCTGGTGCGCAATCTCCGTCTCGACTACAAGGTGGTCTACGCGGGAAGCGAGAAGGCTCTGATCAACGCCGCGGAGGTCGCCACGGAACGGCGGACCCCGCTGCTGATGTACTTCTACGAGCCGCAGTGGCTGTTCACCCGGCTCAAGCTGGTCAAGGTCAACCTTCCCCCCTACGCGATCGGCTGCGACGCCGACCCCAAGAAGGTGGCCTGCGACTACCCGCCCTACCTGCTGGACAAGGTCGTGAGCAGGAGGTTCGCCGAGACCGGTGGCAGGGCCTACGAGCTGGTGCGCAACTTCACCTGGAGCAACGACGACCAGAACGCGGTGGCCGACGACATCGTCAACGCGAACATGACCCCGGAGAAGGCCGCGGAGAAGTGGGTCAGGGAGAACGCGATCGTCTGGAAGGACTGGATCCCCGCCTGACCGGCCGTACGGGAGAGAGCGGCGCGGGAGGGGGCCCTCCCGCGCGCGCCGTGCTCGGAGGTCTCAGACGGGCATGCCGTAGGCGGCGCGGACCCGCAGGACGTGCTCGACCAGCGTGATGAGCGTGCCCTTGACGGAGTCGCGGGAGCGCGCGTCGGTGCGCACGATGGGGACGTGCGGGGCGAGCGCCAGGGCCTCGCGCACCTCCTCCTCCGTGTGGAGGAACCTGCCGTCCCAACCGTTGATGCCGACCACGAAGGGGAGCTTGGCCTCCTCGAAGTAGTCGATCGCCGGGAAGCCGTCGGCCAGCCGCCGGGTGTCGACCAGGACCACCGCGCCGATGGCGCCCTTGACGAGGTCGTCCCACATGAACCAGAACCGGTGCTGGCCCGGCGTGCCGAACAGGTACAGGATCAGTTCCTGGTCCAGCGACAGCCTGCCGAAGTCCATGGCGACCGTGGTCGTCGCCTTGTTCGGGGTGAGGCCGAGGTCGTCGATGCCGGCGCTGGCGTCGGTCATCACCGCCTCCGTGGTCAGCGGCAGGATCTCGGAGACGGCACCCACGAACGTGGTCTTGCCGACGCCGAAGCCACCGGCGACGACGATCTTCGTCGACGTCAGGCCGCCACGGTTAGAGCCTGCGAAGTCCACTGAGAACCCTTTCGAGCATGTTGAGATCCGGTTGTCCCTTGTCGAGGCTCGGCTGGTGGAGGCGGACGAGTCCCTCGTCCGCCATGTCCGCCACCAGCACGCGGGCCACGCCAAGCGGGACCCTCAGCAGCGCCGAGATCTCGGCGACCGACCGGAACGCCCGGCACATCCTGATGATGGCCTCCTGCTCGGGGGTGAGCAGGGCCAGCTCCTCGTCCATGATGAACGAGGAGGAGACCAAGGTCTCGATCGCCATGTGGTAGCGCGGCTCGGCGCGACCGCCGGTGACCGTGTAGGGACGGAACAGGGGTTCCTCGTCCCCACTTCCATCACTCCCGAGCACGGCCCCCTCCAGTGAACCTCATCGTCATCTCCGGGATGCCTGTAGTTCGGCCCGCAGAGCGGGGGTGAGCACCTGACCCGCACGGTCGACCAGCAGGGTCATCTGGTAGGCGACCAGTCCCATGTCACACTCGGGGGAGGCGAGGACGGCGAGCACCGAACCGTCGCTGATCGCCATGACCAGCAGCAGCCCGCGCTCCATCTCGACCACCGTCTGGGTCACGGCCCCGCCCTCGAAGACGCGGGACGCCCCGACGGTGAGGCTGAGCAGGCCCGCCGCGACGGCGGAGAGCTGGTCGGCCCGGTCGTCGGGGAAACCCTCCGAACTGGCCAGCCGCAGCCCGTCCGCCGACACGCACACGGCGTGCGCCACCCCTGGAGTGCCCCGGACGAACTCGGTGATCAGCCAGTCGAACCTGCTTGCCTCGTGGCTCAGGGTCGTCACGAGCCCTCCTCCTTATCCGCCAGGGTCCTGGCGGAGTCCTCGTTGAGTTCGGCCCGTCCCCGCCGTACCCCCTGCTGGAAACTCGACAGGCGGCTGCGGACCCGCTCGGGCGAGAGGGGCGGCATCGGAGTCGACGGTACGGCCGCGGCCGTACCCGGGACCAGGTTGGCCTTCGGGGTGCGCTTGGGCAGGCCCGCGGCGGTGATCCCGCCGAGGGCCGGGTCGCTGGCCGCCTGGGCGGCCCGCCATCCGGCGTCGGCCGCTGCCTCCCAGTTCTCCGGCTCGCGGACGGGTGTCCGCGGCCTGAGCGGTCGCGCGACGGGCTCGGACGCCTGGCCGGGGTCGCCGGCCTCGGCCTCCTGTGAGTCGTCACGTGTCTCCGGGCCGGGAAGGGCCTGCCTGACGGCCTGTGACGTCTGGCCGGCCTCCTCCGGTTCCTCGGTCTCATGAGGTTCGTCGGCCGTCTCGCCGTGCCCGGCGGCCGCCTCGGTCCTGCGGAACCAGGCGGACTCGACGGAGGCGAAGATCGGCAGGAACTCCTCCTGCTCGGGTTCGAGCGGGGAGACCCGTACGGCGGGCATCGACGCGGTCGCCGGGTCGTCGTGGGCTTCGAGCGCGTCGTGGGAGCTGTGCCCCCAGGCGGAGAAGCCGCTCGACGGGGCGGGGGCGCCGGTCGCCGCGCCGCCGCCCGTCCCGGGGACCGGCCGCTTGGGCAGCGGGTAGGCCGTGCCGGACGGGGCGCCGAGCGAGCCCGAGGCGATGGGCTGGTCGGCGGGGATGGGGTGCTCGTCGGGGAAGGACACCGAGCTGAAGGGGTCCGCCTGCGGGAACGAGGGATGTCCCTGCCCGAGGGAGGTGTGCCCGAAGGAGGTCCGGCTGAGGGAGGTGCCCGCGAACGAGCTCTGCCCGAAGGAACTCTGCCCGAAGGAGCTCTGGCTCTGCGACTCCCCGCCCCACGACGGGGTCTGGCTCGGCTGGACCGTCTCGACGATGAGCGCGGCGGGGAACAGGACCATGGCGATGAGGCCACCCGACTCCTGCGGGCGCAGCTGGACCCGGACGCCGTGGCGCAGGGCCAGGCGGCCGACCACGAACAGGCCCATCCGCCGGGAGACCGAGACGTCGACCACGGGCGGGTCCGCCAGGCGCCGGTTGGTCTCGATCAGCTCCTCGTTGGTCATGCCGATGCCCGCGTCGCTGACCGCGAGCAGCGCGCCGCCGCCCTCGATCATGCTGCTGGAGACCACGACCTGGCTGGCCCGCGGGGAGAACTGGATGGCGTTCTCCACCAGCTCGGCGATCAGGTGGACGACGTCGTTGGCCGCGCTTCCCGAGACCGAGAGCGTGCGGTGCACCTTGACCTGGACCCGCTCGTAGTCCTCGACCTCCGACAGGGAGGCACGCACGACGTCGACGAGCTTGGCCGGCTGGCTGCGCCTGCGGGAGGGCTCGTGGCCCGCCAGGACCAGGAGGTTCTCCGAGTTGCGGCGCATGCGGGTGGCCAGGTGGTCGAGCCGGAACAGGTCGGCGAGCCGCCCGCCGTCCTCCTCGCCCTTCTCCAGGCCGTCGATCAGTGAGATCTGCCGTTCGACCAGGGTCTGGGTGCGGCGGGAGAGGTTGACGAACATCGCGCTGATGTTGGAGCGGAGTTCGGACTCCTCGGCGGCCAGCCGTACGGCCTGCTGGTGGACCTCGTCGAAGGCCTTGGCGACCTCTCCGATCTCGTCCTTGGAGTCGACGGAGATCGGGGCGATGTCCGGCGCCCTGGTGTCTCCCGAGACCCGCAGGTTGCGCACGACCTCGGGAAGCTTGAAGCCCGCCACGTCCAGTGCCTCGGAGCGCAGACGGCGCAGCGGCAGGACCATCGAGCGGGCGATGAGGACGGTCAGTCCGAGGATCAGCATCAGCAGGAGCAGGATCAGCCCGGAGGCGATGATCGCGTTGCGCTGCTCGGTGTCCTCAAGCTCCCTGGCCCGGGTGATCACGGCCGTGGCGACCTGGGTCTCGACCTTCCCCATCCGGTCGAGGATCGTGGTGTTGTCGGCGAACCACTGCTTGACGGCGGCGAAGTCGGTCAGCAGGCGCCCCTGCGACTGCGAGCCGCTGGCCAGCACGATCGCCCTGGCCTTGGTCAGCTCGGCCCGGTAGACCTTCTCGTCCATCAGGGCCTTGACGAGGAGCTGGCGGTTGGCGCCGCTCGCCTCGATGGTGAAGTCGGCCTTGTACTCCTCCATGCGCGATCTGGAGGCGATGAACTTCTCGATCTCCTGGGCGGTGATCTGCGAGGGGGCGTAGTAGCCCGCGAGCAGACGCGAACGCTGCCGGGAGACCTCCTCCTTGGCGCGGGCCAGCGCGCTGAGCGCCCGGGTGTTGCCGACGATCTCGGGGTCGTCGCTGACCAGGGTGAGTTCCTCGTGCAGCTGCAGCAGCGGGGCGATCATGATGCTGTAGCGCTCTGCCCGGTTCGTCCCGGGCAGCTGCCGCAGCTCGCCCAGGCCCGCGAGCTGGTAGCCCACGTCCCTGGCCGCCTCCGCGGCGCGCTGGCCGTAGCTGTCGTCGATGTTCTGCAGGTCGAGCCTGACCTTGCCGACCAGGGCGTCGACGGTCTTCGCCTGCGCCGCCGCCGCGTCCTGCAGGCCCTGGTTCGAGGGCTGGAAGGCGGCCCAGGCGACACGGTCACGTTCCAAACCGAGGGCCTGCGCCAGTTCTCGCAGCGATCCGGAGTACTCGGCCGCCGAGGCGGTCCGCTGGTATCCGGCCACGCTGTCGATGGAGGCGACCACGCGCGTTCCGGCGAGCACCACGCCCACCACGGTCGGCACGAGGATCAGGGCGGTGAGGCGCGTCCGCACACGCCAGTTCCGCAAACCGAACCGGGCGGCGAAGCGCCTGCCGCGGCTGTGTGCCGCGGTACCGCCGCCCTCGGTTGTCGCCGTCGTCACCGCTCTCGCTCTACCTCTCACCATCACGACATAGGTGGCCCTCATCAGACCACATGGTCACGGGACGCAATCGACAAAGCCGACAAACCGGACGCAATCGTTACGAAGGTGACGAGAGAACGATTTCCTATGGTTATCGCAAGGCGGCAAGCACCTGGTCCCGCACCAGTGCCCGCTGGGCCTCGTCAGTCAGAGGACGCCCGGCTCTATCGACAACGTAGAAGACATCCACCGCCTCTGCGCCGAGAGTCTCTACACGTGCGGCTCGCACGTCAAGACCACAGTCTCCAAAAGCCCCGCCGATTCGCCACAATAGTCCCGGTCGGTCCCGTGCGCGCACCTCCACCACGGTTGCGGTGTTGGACGCGTCGTCAACAATAGTGACCCGTGGTGGCGCGACCGGCACCCGGGGCGGCCGGGCCGAAGCGGCCCTGCGGGCCAGGCGCCGCCCGATGTCGAGCCGTCCGGCGAGAACGAGCCGCAGGTCAGCCTCCAGGGTCGCCGGATCGGGCGGCGAGCCGTACTCGGGGACGACCGCGAACTCGATCACCGCCGTCGCCCCCGCGGAGGCGGCCGAGGCGGCGCGGACGACCATCCGGTGCGCGGCGAGCACCCCTGCCGCGCTCCACAGCAGCCCGGCCCTGTCCGGGGCGACGACGGTGACCGCTCCCCCGTTGACCCGTACGGCGCCGCCACCGTGTCTGGCCAGGGACGTCTGGGCCGCCGAGAGCACCGGGGCCGGTCTGACGGGCGTGCCGGACAGCACCGAGCGCACCCGGCGCACGAGGTCGGCGACCAGGGACGCCTTCCAGGAGTTCCACGCGGCGGGTCCCGTGGCGCGGCCGTCGGCGACGGCGAGCGCGGCCAGCAGCTCCAGGACCTCGCGTGATCCGACCGCCTCGGCCACCCTGGAGATCGTCACCGGGTCGTCGAGGTCGCGGCGGGTCGCGGTCTCCGGCAGCAACAGGTGGTGACGGACCACCCGCTCCAGGGTCTCCACATCTGGCGCGGAGAGTCCCATCCGGGCGCCGATATCCCGAGCCACGACCGCCCCGGTCACCGAGTGGTCCCCGGGCCATCCCTTGCCGAGGTCGTGCAGCAGCGCGGCGACGAGCAACAGGTCGGGCCGGGCCACCTCGCGGGTGAACGACGCCGCCCCCGCGGCCGTCTCGATGAGGTGCCGGTCCACGGTGTGGCGGTGCACGGGGTTGCGCTGCGGGCGGTGCCGTACACGCTCCCAGTCGGGCAGCAGACCGACCACCACGCCCGCCTGGTCCAGCTCCTCCCAGACCGGTACCGCGGCCTGTCCCGCGCCGAGCAGCCCGACCAGGGCGTCGCGCGCCTCGGCGGGCCAGGGTACGGGCAGCGGCGGCGAGTGGGCGGCGAGCGCGCTCACCGTGGCCTGCGCGAGCGGCAGCCCCGCCTCGGCGGCGGCCGCCGCGGCGCGCAGCACGAGCACCGGATCGGCGCGCGGGTCCGCGTCGCGGGCGAGCACGACCTCGCCGCCCTGCTCGACCACGCCGTCGGCGAGCGGGCGGCGCCCCCTGGGCGCGGGGCCGCCGACCAGCCGGTCGACGGCGCGCCAGGTGGCGTCGAAGGCGTGCGTGACGGTCCGCCCCGCCTCCGCGAGAGCGCGCATCAGCACCTCGGCGTCGAGCAGGCCGAGGACGCCCGCGACCGCCTCCTGCTCCTGGAGCACCAGCCGGTCGCTCCCCCGCCCGGTCACCAGGTGCAGGGCGTGCCGGACGTCCAGCAGCAGTTCGTGGGCCTGCCTGACCCTCGGCCCCGGCGCCGAGGCGACCCAGGCCGCGGCGACCGCCTGCATGACCTGCACGTCACGGATGCCGCCGCGCGCGTCCCTGAGGTCGGGTTCCAGCAGGAAGGCCAGCTCACCGCGGGCCGCCGCCCGCAGGCCCGCGGCCTCACGAAGCTCGGCGAGCCTGCGCCGAGCGTCGGCCCGCCACCCGGCCAGCACGCCCTCCCTGGCCGCCCTGGTCAGCTCCGGGTCACCCGCGACGTGCCGGGCCTGGATCAGCCCGAGCGCCGCCTTCAGGTCGTCTCCGGCGACCGCGACGGCCTCCCCGACCGTCCGCACCGAGTGGTCCAGGCCCGCGCCCGAGTCCCAGATCGGGTACCAGAGCCGGTCGGCGACGGCCGCCACGTCGTGCCTGCCGTCGTGCAGCAGGACCAGGTCGAGGTCGCTGCCCGGCGCCTGCTCGCCCCTGCCCAGGCTGCCGACCGCGACGAGCGCGATCCCGGACGGCTCGCGTTCCCCGCTCCCCGCGCCGTCCTTCCCGTACGGCGCGCCGCGGGCGCTCCTCAGCAGCCCGGCCAGCCAGCGGTCGACCTCCGCGGTCCGCTCCCTGCGGGCCGCGGCGTAGGAACGCCGGTTCACAACGCCTCTGGGCCGCGTTCCCCGGTGCGGACCCGCACGACCGTGTCCACGGGGACGGACCAGACCTTGCCGTCCCCGATCTTGCCGGTCTGCGCCGCCTTGACGATGACGTCGATGACGTCGTCGGCGTCGTCCTCCTCGGCCAGCACCTCAAGCCGGACCTTGGGCACCAGGTCCACCTGGTACTCCGCGCCCCGGTAGACCTCGGTGTGGCCACGCTGGCGGCCGTACCCGCTGGCCTCACTGACCGTCATGCCCCTGACGCCGAACTGTTCCAGCGCGGCCTTCACGTCGTCGAGCTTGAAGGGCTTGATGACGGCGGTGATGAGTCTCATGCGTCCACCTTCTTCGCGGTGCCACTGGCCGCCGGGGTCCTGACCGTGACGCCGGAGGCGTGCACGGTGCCCAGGTCGTAGCCGGTCTCGGCGTGGGAGGTGATGTCGATTCCGGTGACCTCGTCGTCGGCGCCGATCCTGAATCCCACGGCCCTGTCGATGATCTTGGCGATGACCCAGGTGACGGCGAACGAGTAGGCCGCGACCACGATCGGGCCCAGCAGTTGCAGTCCCAGTTGCCCGAGGCCGCCGCCGTACAGCAGTCCCTTGCCCTGCTGGCCGAGGAGGGGGTAGGCGGCCAGGAAGCCGAGCGAGACCGCGCCGAGCACGCCGCCGACCATGTGGACGCCGACCACGTCGAGTGCGTCGTCGAAGCCGAGGCGGTACTTCAGGCCGACGGCACTGGCGCAGACCGCGCCCGCGACGGCGCCGATGACGACCGCGCCCCAGGGGTCGACGAAGCCGCACGCCGGGGTGATCGCGACCAGGCCCGCGACCGCGCCCGAGGCGACGCCCAGGCTGGTCGCGTGGCCGTCGCGCGCCTTCTCCACGACCAGCCAGGCGCCCGCGCCGACGGCGGCGGCGATCTGGGTGTTCATGAACGCCAGCCCCGCGGTCCCGTCGACGGCCAGTTCCGAGCCCGCGTTGAAGCCGAACCAGCCGAACCACAGCAGGCCCGCGCCGAGCAGCACCAGGGGCAGGTTGTGCGGGCGCATCGGCTCCCTGCGCCAGCCGACGCGCCTGCCGAGCACGAGGGTCAGCGCGAGCGCCGCGGCCCCGGCGTTGATGTGGACGACCGTGCCGCCCGCGAAGTCCTCCACGCCCAGGTCGAACAGCCAGCCGCCGCCCCAGACCCAGTGGGCGACCGGGAGGTAGACCACGCTCGCCCAGACCGCGGTGAACAGCACCCACGCGCCGAACCTGGCGCGGTCGGCGACGGCGCCGCTGATCAGGGCGACGGTGATCACCGCGAAGGTCAGCTGGAAGGCGGAGTAGACCAGGCTCGGCATCCCGGTGCCGTCGGCCTTGGTCGCCGTGCCCACCAGGCTCTGCAGCCCCAGGGCGTCCAGCCCGCCGACGAAGGCGTTGACGATCCCGTTGCCGTTCTCGGTGAAGGCCAGTGAGTGCCCGTAGAGCACCCAGGCGACGGTGACGGTGACGATGCTCGCGAACGACATCATCATCATGTTCAGGACGCTCTTGGCCCTGGTCATGCCGCCGTAGAACAGTGCGAGCCCCGGAGTCATCAGCAACACCAGCGCGGTGGCCGTGAGCATCCAGGCAGTGGTGCCGCTGTCGATCTTCATTCGAAGCGACCCTCCTTACGAATGGCGCGTGCCTGTCTCAGGTCGCAGTGAACGCCTCCGGGCTCCGTCGACCGTGCGCACTGACGATGCGCCCCAGCGTGTTCCCCGGTGGTTTCACGGCGCCGCACGATGTGTTTCGGATCTGTGAAACTCCACGACACGGTGTTTCAGCCACGTTTCGGACAGAGTCCACCAAGGCTGTGATCCATCCCAAACCAACCCGGTTTTCCCACGAAAGACCACGAAAGAGAATGCCCCGACACATCGCCACAGGCCGGGACGATGACACCAGCCCCTTACTCACAAAACGGACGAACGTCAGCAAATATCGACAAGATCATCAATAACTGACTACGAACGGGATCGCCGACCTTATCGTGTGTGACGACAGCGGAATACGCGTACGACAGGAGACCTCCCCCTGTGGTGAAACGTGATGATTCACCTTCCTCCCCGCAGAATCCTTCCGAATGGAAGCTTTCCCAGCAGAAGCCAGAAATCGACACCACCGTCCCGCACTCGGCCCGGATCTGGAACTACTGGCTGGGCGGCAAGGACAACTACCCGGTCGACCGCGAGGCCGGCGAGCAGTTCGCCGAGGTCTTCCCCGGTATCGCCGGGCTCGCCCGCGCGTCCCGGCACTTCCTCGCCCGCGCGATCCGGCACCTGGCCGGCGAGGAGGGGATCCGCCAGTTCCTCGACATCGGCACGGGCCTGCCGACCGTCGACAACACCCACGAGGTGGCCCAGCGGGTGGCCCCGGACTCCCGCATCGTCTACGTCGACAACGACCCCCTCGTCCTGGTGCACGCGGGCGCGCTGCTCACCAGCACCCCCCAGGGCATGACCACCTATATCAATGCCGACCTGTACGACCCGGACACGATCCTGGCCGCCGCGGCCAAGACGCTGGACCTCACCCGGCCCGTCGCGCTCGTGCTGATGCAGATCACCGGGCACGTCCGCGACACCGGCGAGGCGCACGCCATCGTGAGACGGCTCATGGACGCCCTGCCCTCGGGCAGCTTCCTCGCCTTCAACGACAGCGTCGACACCAACGCGGAGAACTTCGCGGCCACGCAGCAGTACAACGACAGCGGCGCGGCCCCCTACCACCTGCGCAGCCCGGAGGAACTCGCCGGCTTCTTCGACGGCCTCGACCTCCTGGAACCCGGTGTCGTCCCGATCACACACTGGCGGCCCGAGGTGCCTCTCCTCGACCCGGTCGCCGACGTGGACGCGCTGGGCGGCGTCGCCCGTAAGAGGTAGGTCTCCACCACACCTCGCGCGGACCGCGCCGTGACGGTCCGCGGTGGCCTCTCCCGGACACACGGTGACCACCCCCGCCCCCGTACGGGATCTCCCGCGCGGGACGGTGGACGGTCGCCGTGCTCCGGTTTTCCCGAGACCGGCGCGCCGCGGTCCGACGTCGGCGACCGTCGCCAGAAAGTGACTGAACATGAACATCGAGACCGTGAAGGACCGGCCCGACGGCCGGACCACGGACGACTCCCCCGCAGGGAGCGGACCCACCGTCCTGCGGATGCTGCTGGGCGTCCGGCTCCGCAGGCTGCGGGAGGTCAGCAACATCAGCCTTGAGGAGGCGGGCGAGACGATCCGGGCCTCGCGCTCCAAGATCAGCCGCCTGGAGCTGGGACGCACCGGCTTCAAGCAGCGCGACGTGGCGGACCTTCTCACCCTCTACGGCCTCACCGACGAGGCGGAACGAGCCACGCTGCTGGCGATGGCCAAACAGGCCAGCCGGCGCGGTTGGTGGCACCCCTACAGCGATCTGGTGCCGAGCTGGTTCGACGCCTATCTCGGTCTGGAACAGGCCGCCGACGTCATCCGCGGTTACGAGGTCCAGCTCATCCCCGAGCTGCTGCAGACCGAGGACTACGCCCGCGCCGCCATCCGGCTCGCCCACCAGGACGCCACGAGCGCCGAGTGCGAACGCCGGGTCGAGCTGCGCATGAGGCGGCAGCGGATCCTGCACCGGCCCAACGCCCCGAGGCTGTGGACCGTCATCGACGAGGCGGCGCTACGCCGTCCGGTCGGCGGCACGGCGGTGATGCGCGCCCAGCTGGAACACCTGGTCGCCGTCACCGGGCTCAACCACGTCACCGTCCAGGTCCTGCCGTTCAGCGCGGGCGGCCACGCCGCGTGCGGCGGGCCCGTCACCATCCTGCGCATGCCCGAGCAGCAGCTTCCCGACGTCGTCTATCTCAGGCAGCTCATCGGGGCCGCCTGCCCCGACAGGCCGAGTGACGTGCAACGCTTCTGGCACGTCATGAACCAGCTGGTCGTCCAGGCGGAACCGGCGCTCATGACGCGGGACATTCTTCACCGCTTCATCGAGGAGCTCCCCGGACGCTGACCCCGGACCCGATCCGGTACGGCTCCCCGAGGCCGTACCGGATCGTAGGGGTTCAGGCCGCCATCGCCATCTTCCGCAGCCTGGCCAGGGCGTCGCGCTCGATGCGGCGGGCGCGGTCACGGCCGATGCCGTAGCGCTCACCGACCTCGGTCAGCGTGTGCTCACGGCCGTCGATCAGGCCGTAGCGCCAGCGGAGCATCTCACGGGTCTGTCCCTCAAGGCCGGTCAGCCACTCCTCAAGGCGCTCGCGCTCCAGGATGTCCATGGCCTGCTGCTCGGGGTCGGCCCACGTCTCGTCGGCGATCATGTCGCCGAGTTCGGTCTCGTCCTCGTCGCCCACGCCGAGCTGCAGGGAGACCGGGTCGGAGGCCCAGCGGCGCAGCTCGCGCACCCTCTCGATCGGCAGTTCGAGCACCTCGGCCAGGTCGGCGTCCGTCGGCTCCTGGTCGAACTCGGCCAGCATGTCGCGCCTGACACGCATCAGCCTGGTCATCTGCTCGCCCGCGTGGGTCGGCAGCCGTACCGGCCTGGCCTGCTCGTGGATCGCCCTGCCGACGGACTGGCGGATCCACCACGTCGCGTACGTCGAGAACTTGTAACCGCGCCGGTAGTCGAACTTCTCAACCGCCCTGACCAGACCCAGGTTCCCCTCCTGGACCAGATCGATCAACGGCATTCCACGCCCTGAGTACTTGCGCGCCACCGCCACCACAAGACGTAGGTTGGCCTGAATGAACTCATCCTTGGCCCGCTGCCCGGAAACAGCCAGTCTTTCGAGCTCCTCGTCGGCGGCGTCCGCGATACGCGGTTCCCGCAACCCGCCGTCGAGCAGTTGCTCGGCGAAGAGACCGGCCTCGATCCGCTTGGCGAGCTCGACCTCCTCCTCCGCCGTGAGCAGGGGGACCCTTCCGATCTCAGCCAGGTATGTCCCAAGCAGGTCTCGATCAGAGACGTGCTGATCCTGCGTCCGATTCCCCGTCGGCCTTGCCATCAGATGGCACCTCGTTCCGCCTGCTTATGGCAGGCCCGCGCGCTCAATCGAGACCCCGGGCGCGCGAACATGCCGCTTGCCTCAACAACGCCCGGACCAGGGCAAAGATTCCCCAAAAAAGTACGCCGAGAGAACGGTTTTGGATTTCCTCCTCAAGGAGGATGTCTCAGGACACAGCGCCATGAGGTCCCCCGGTTCCCCGCCCGGAAGGGCTCAAACCACGCCGCGCACCTCGGCGATCACCGCGGCGAGCGCGGCGCCCACGTCTCCCAGGACGTGCCTGCCCTCCTCGACCACCCGGCGGCCCCCTGAGACCACGGAGTGGACGTCCGCGGCCGTCGCGGCGAAGACCGTGATCTCCACGGCGTCCTCCTGGCAGGCCCCCGCGGTGCGGACCGAGTCCAGGCGCACCGAGACCAGGTCCGCCCAGGCCCCCGGCACGAGCATGCCCGCCTCGGGGAATCCCAGCGAGGCGTGCCCCGCGGCGGTCGCGGTCTGGAGCAGCTCGGCGGCCGTCCAGTGGCCGCGCCGTTCGGTGACGAGCCGCTCGCTCAGCTCGACGCCGCGCGCCTCCTCGAACAGGTCGATCACCGCCTGGCTGTCCGAGCCGAGCGTGACGGGCGACCCCGCGTCGAACAGCGCCCTGACGGGGCCGAGACCGTCGGCCAGGTCCCGTTCGGTCGTCGGGCACGCGCAGACGTGGGCGCGTGACTGCCCGAGCAGCGCGACGTCCACCTCGGACAGATGTACGGCGTGCACGGCCGTGGTGCGGGGTCCCAGGACGTCGTGCTCGGCCAGGAGCTGGACGGGGCTGGCGGTGTAGGCCTCGACGCACGCGGCGTTCTCCTCGCGCCGCTCGGACACGTGGACGTGCAGCGGGACCGCGTGGTGGTGGGAGAAGGCGCCGACCACGGGCATCTGCTCGGCGGGCACCGCGCGCACCGAGTGGAGCGCTGCCCCGACCTCGACGTCGTGTTCCCCTCGGTAGGCCCCCAGCAGTTCCTCCGCCCGGACCGCCCACCGCTCCGAGTCGCCGTCCCCGAAGCGGAGCTGGGCGCCCGTCAGCGGAACGCCGATGCCACCGGCCAGGTAACAGGTGTCCAGCAGCGCGATGCGCAGTCCCGCCCGTCGCGCCGCCTCGACGAGCGCGTGCCCCATCGCGTTCGGATCGCCGTACGGCCCGCCGCCCGGTGAGTGGTGGAGGTAGTGGAACTCCCCCACACAGGTGATCCCGGCCAGCGCCATCTCCGCGAAGACGGCCGTGGCGAGCCTGTGGTGGGAGTCGGGGTCCAGGGTCGCGGCGACGCCGTACATCCGCTCACGCCAGGTCCAGAAGTTGCCCTTCTCCCGCTGTGTCAGCCCGCGCAGCGCCCGGTGGAAGGCGTGGGAGTGCGCGTTGGCCAGCCCCGGCAGGGTCAGCCCGGCCAGCCGTACGGCCCCGGCGGGAGGGACGGCGACGCCGGAGGCAACCTCGGAGATCCGTGAGCCCGTGACCGTGACGAGCACCCCCGAGGCGACCTCGCCCGGCGGCAGCCAGGCCAGCTCACACCAGTAGGCCGTCTCCGGCACGGACGCTCCCCGCCCGGGCGTCTGGGGCGCTCCTGGCGAGGACGGGAAGGAGTCTCCCCGCGCTGCGGCGAACACCCTCCATTATGTGAACAGGGTCGTTCACGGGCGCCCCGCACGGCTCACATGAAGGGCAAAAGGGTCGTCCAAGACACCGCTCAGTTGACCGGGCCCGCGCTGGGACGGACGGTGATCTCGGTGACGTGGGCGTCCGGGGTGGCGCTCACCGCGGTGAGCACGACCCGCGCGACCGACTCGGGCGTCAGATATCTGTCCGGCTCGTAGGCCGCGCCCTCCTGCTCGCGAACCCCGCGCTGCATGTCGGTGTCGATCCGCCCGGGATAGACGGAGGTGACCCGCAGGGCGGGCTCCTCAAGGCGGAGCGCGTCGGCGAAGGCCCGCAGCGCGAACTTGCTGGCGGCGTAGGGGCCCCAGTCCGGGTTGGCCCGCAGGCCCGCCCCGGAGTTGATCAGCACGACCCGCCCCTGGGCCGCGCGCAGAGCGGGCAGCAGCAGCCGGGTCAGTTCGGCGACCGCGACCACGTTGAGGTCCAGGGTGCGCCGCCAGACCTCGGCGGGCGTCGTGGCGATCCGTCCCAGGATCGCCACCCCGGCGCTGTGCACCAGCACGTCGAGCCGGTCGATCCCGGCGACGTCGGCCTCGGTGACCGAGGTCAGCTCGACCGGCCAGGGGCGCGAGCCCGGCAGTTCCGCGGACAGCGCGGCGAGCGCCGCGGTGTCCCGGCCGCCGAGCAGCAGGTCGTGGGTGGGGGCCAGGGCGCGCGCGACCGCGGCGCCGACCCCCCGCGAGGCTCCGGTCACCAGTGCCAGGGGACGTTCGGACATGTGGATCACCCTACTCGGGGCGGAAGGTGTCCGGCCCGGGACGCTCCAGGGTGAGCGCGTAGACGTCGTGCGGGTAGTCGTGGCCCGTCGGCCGGACCCTGACCTCCTGCTCGTCGGCCTCCAGGATGACGCACCGGTGCCATCTGCCCTCCTGCAGGAACAGCCACGGCTCGCCCAGCACGGAAAGGCCCGAGCGGTGGACCTCCTCGGCCGCCTCCTCGTCCGGGCGGGGCTCCCCCAGCGGATAGCCGAACACGGTCAGCGGCTGCCAGGCGTCCCCCACCGGCCGCAGGTAACCCAGAAGGGCGCCGTCGTCGTCACGTCTGATCTCTCTCACGCCCGGCACCGTAGCCCACGATTGACATCGTATTCAAACTTGAATAAAAAATTGCACATGTCCTCCACTCGTGTTCTACTGCTCGGCGTACTGCTCGACGGCCCTCTCCACGGTTACGAGGTGCGGCGCCGCCTCGAACTCATGGGCACCCAGCACTGGGCCAACGTGGCCTACGGCTCGATCTACCACGGACTCGCCAAGATGGCCGACGAAGGCCTCCTTGAGCGGGTCGAGGAGGGAAAGGGAGGCAAGACCGTCTATGGGATCACCGAGATCGGCCGTGCGGAGTTCGCCCGGCACCTGATGAGCCACTGGTGGGAGATCAAGCCGATCGTGGACCCGTTCCAGGTCGCTCTCACCTTCATGGACCGGCTCTCACCCGCCGACCTGACCTCGGCGATGGAGGCCAGGGCCGCGCAGCTGCGCTTCTCGATCTCCATGACCGAGCGCGCGATCGGCGGCAAGCAGGCCTTCGGCGCCCCCCGGCACATCGACGAGTGCCTGCGGCTCAACATCCTGCAGCTCCAGGCCCAGCTCACCTGGCTCGAAGAGGCCATGGAGAAGGTTCGCGACGGGAAGCTGCCGTGAAAAGGGGTTGAGCCTCACACCGCGAGAGGGTCCAGCCTTTCCCGGGAGGTCGCGCGAGCGCCTCCCCACCCCCAGTCACCCCCGGACATCCGGCGGAACGGAGTGTAATGATCATCGAAGCGCGCGGACTGCGCAAGACCTTCACCAGGCGCGGGCGAGGCGGGAGCGAGCAGGTCGAGGCCGTCAGAGGCATCGACCTGTCGGTCTCCGAAGGCGAGATCTTCGCCGCCCTCGGCCCCAACGGAGCGGGCAAGACCACCACGGTCAGGATGCTCGCCACCTTCACCGCCCCGACCGCGGGAACGGCCACCGTGGCCGGATACGACGTGGTACGGCAGGCGGCCAAGGTCAGGGAGCGGATCGGGTACGTGGGCCAGACGGGCGGGATGGACGACAACGCCCCCGGCCTCGACAGCCTCCTGCTGGCCGCGCGCCTGGCGGGCCACTCCCGCAGGCAGGCGGCCGTCCGGGCCGACGAGCTGCTCGCGGCCTTCAGCCTGACCGAGATCGCCCGGCGCCCCCTCAAGACGCTGTCCGGCGGCCAGAAGCGGCGCTTCGCGCTGGCGGTCGGCCTGGTGAACCGGCCGCCGCTGGTCTTCCTCGACGAGCCGACGACCGGCCTCGACCCGCAGAACCGCGCCAACCTGTGGCAGGAGGTGCGCGCCCTGCGCGACCAGGGCACCAGCGTGCTGCTGACCACCCACTACCTGGACGAGGCCGACGCGCTGTGCGACCGGCTCGTCATCATCGACAACGGCCAGATCGTGGCCGAGGGCACCCCGCAGGGACTCAAGCGGGAGATCTCCGGGGACGTCGTCACCCTCAGGGTCGACGACCGGGCCGCGGCGCTGCCGCTGCTGGCCGCGCAGCCGTACATCAAGGAGACCCAGGAGCGGGACGACGCGCTGCTGGCCTACCTCGACGACGGCGAGCGCAACCTGACGTCACTGCTGCGCGCCCTTGAGGCCGGTGGGCTGGCCATCCGGTCCATCTCCCTCGACCGGGCCACGCTGGACGACGTCTTCCTGCGGCACACGGGGCGTTCCCTGCGTGACGCCGCCTGACGACCACCCCCACCGTCGAAACGTTAGGACCCCCCATGTTCCGGCACACCGCACTGTTCTTCGGCCACGAGCTGCGCGCCATCCTGCGCAATCCGGCCTGGGTGCTGATCGGCATCATGCAGCCCGTGCTCTACCTGCTGTTGTTCGCCCCGCTGCTGACCAAGACCACCCGGGGCGGAACGATGGGTGAGGCGCTGCGGATGTTCACCCCCGGCGCGATGATGATGATCGCGCTGTTCGGCTCGCTCTTCACCGGCTTCGCCATGATCAACGAGACCCGCAACGGCGTGCTCGAACGGCTGGCGGTCAGCCAGGCCTGGCGGCCCGCGATCATCCTCGGCCGGGTCGTCAAGGACATGCTCGTGCTCGCCTGCCAGGCGCTGCTGGTGATGGGCGTCGCCGTGCTCATGGGCCTGCGGCTGAGCCCGGCGGCGGCCCTGCTGATGCTGCTGCTCATGGCCACCACCGGCCTGTTCGCCGCCAGTCTCTCCTACGGCCTGGCGCTGGCCATCCGCGACGAGAACGGCCTGTCGCAGATCGTGCAGTTCTTCGCCCTTCCGCTGACCCTGCTGGCCGGGATGCTGCTGCCGGTCTCCCTCGGCCCGCAGTGGATGCAGACCGTCGCGAGGTTCAACCCGCTCTACTACGCGGTCGAGGCCGGGCGCTCGCTGTTCGCCGAGCGCCTGACCGACACCACGATCCCGGTGGCCTTCGCCGTCTTCCTCGTGCTCGGCGCCCTGACCCTCACCTGGTCCGTGCGTTCCCTGCGGAAGCTGGCGGGCTAGCCGTACCCGGCCGGTTCCCGGTGAAGACCCCGGCCCTGTCGATCATCCGCTCGTACTCCTCAAGCCGGGCCTGCGTCCGCAGCGGCGCCGCGTCCGCCATGGCCTCGACCAGCACCATGGCCAGGGCGAGCGGCGCCGTGTGCGCGTCGAACACCAGGCGTTCACCGACCGGGGCGTCCAGGATCACGTCCGCCTCGAACGGCACGTCGCGCCTGTCGGTGATCACCGCGGTCCGCAGGCCCAGCTCCCTGGCCCCGCGCAGGGCCCGTACGGCCTCGGCCGGATAGCGGGGAAGCACCACGGCGACCAGCCAGGCGGCCCCCGCCCTGCGCGCGGCGTCCAGGCCGTCGGCCAGCTCGGAGCCGCCGTGGGTCAGCAGGCGGACGTCGGGGTGGATCCTGCGGGCGAAGTAGGCGAACGTGGTGGCCAGCCCGCTCGAAACCCGCAGCCCGAGAACGGGCAGCGGCTCGCACCCGGCCAGCGCGGCGCCCAGTTCGGCGATGACCGAGGGGTCGGCCAGCCGGTCGCGCACACTCCGCAGGTTCTCGATCTCCGCGTCGATCGCGGTCTGCAGGTCGTTGGCCCGCGACAGGGGCCGCTCGCTCACCACGAACGGCCGCAGCGCCTGCCTCAGCTCGGGATAGCCGGCGAAGCCGAGCGACGTGGCGAACCTGGTCACCGAGGGCTGGCTCACCCCGGCCCGTTCCGCCAGCTCCACGCTGGACAGGAAGACGGCCTCGGCCAGGTGGTCGTTGAGATAGCGCGCGATCCGCCGCTGCACGGGCGAGAGCCTCCGGCCCTCAAGAAGTCGATCGAGTCCTTCCCCCACGTCCCCTCCAACCGCTCGCCCCTCCACCGGCATTCCATCTCCCTCCCGTCCCGGTGTCGTTCATACACCTCACGGAAAGGTGGACATGACGGCGGAGGCGCCATGGCAGGGGTGAACCCATAAAAAAGGGGGCGTCCCAGGCCGCACGCCGGGACGCCCCATCCTTTCCACCACCGCCACATCGGCCTGTGCCCCGCCCTGTCCCGCACGAACCGGACCGGAGGCCGAACCCGGTGAGCGTCCCGAGGGGCGCTCCTGAGCGAAGAAGAGGCTTCGCACAGGGCGGATGCCCGGTTTCCTCCGGCGCCAACCGACGGAGGAGACCGGCGCCCGAACCATCGCCCTCTCCACCACGTAAATTTGCGGGAGCCGTACGAAACCCGGGAGATCAGTTCGACTCCGGCGGCCGTCTCCCTCAGGTCGGCAGCAGGAACTGGGTCGCGGCCAGCTCGCGGTAGAGGTCGTCGTCGTCGAGCAGCTCCCCGTGGGTGCCGACCGCCCGTACGACCCCGCCCTCCATGACCACGATCCGGTCGGCGCTGGTCACCGTGGACAGGCGGTGGGCGATCACCAGCACGGTCGTCTCCTTCGCCACCTCGGCGATCACCTCGCGCAGCCGCATCTCGTTGACCGCGTCGAGCTGGGAGGTCGCCTCGTCGAGCAGGAGCACCCTGGGCCTGCGCAGCAGGGCCCTGGCGATGGCGACCCGCTGACGCTCCCCACCGGAGAGCATGATCCCGCGATGGCCGACCTGGGTCTCCAGGCCCTCGGGGAGCCGGGCGACCAGGTCGTCGAGCCTGGTCAGCGCGAGCACCCGCCGGACGTCGGTCTCGTCGACCCCGGGGGCGGCGAAGACGAGGTTCTCCCGCAGCGTGCCGTCCAGCACGGGCGCGTCCTGCTCGACGTAGCCGAGGACGGCCCGCAGCTCGGGCAGCGGCCAGTCCCGCACGTCACGGCCGTCGACGGTGATCGTCCCCGACTGCTGCTCGTAGAAGCGCTCCAGCAGGGCGAAGACCGTGGACTTGCCCGCCCCCGACGGGCCGACCAGGGCGGTCAGGCCGCGCGCCGGGATCTCGAAGGAGACGCCGCCGTGCACGACCGGCCGGTCCTCGCCGTAGCGGAAGACCACGTCCCGGAAGCCCACCCCGGCGGGAGTCGTGCCGGAGACGCCCGCCGGGGTCCCGATCTCCTCCGCGGGGAGTTCCTCGATCTCCCTGATCCGCCTGACCGCGGCCAGGCCGTTCTGCATCTGGGTGAAACCGTGCACGAGCTGGCCGATCGGGGAGACCAGGTAGAAGAGGTAGAGCAGGAAGGCGACCAGCGAGGAGACCGCGAGCGCACCCGAGGCGACCCGCGCGCCGCCGACGCCGAGCACCGCGACGAAGGCGAGCTGGGCGGCCACCCAGGTGGAGATGCCCGCGATCGAGGTCCACCAGGCGACGGCGACCCCCCTGTCACGCGCCTCGCGGGCCGCGGCATCCACGGTGGCGATCTCGCGTTCCTCCGCGCCGCTGGCCTTGACCGTGCGGAAGGCCTGCAGCACCCGGTCCAGCACCGCGCCCATCTCGCCGACCGCGACCTGCGCCTGGGTGGAGGCGCGCCGGATGCGCGGCATGACCAGGCCGACCAGCGAGCCGACCACGGCCAGGACCACCAGGGTGACCACCAGCAGCAGCCCGTCCATGACCGCCATCATCACGATGGCGCCGACCAGCATGAACAGCGCGCTGACCATCTCGACGACGCCCTCGGTGAACACCGCGCGCAGCAGTGTGGTGTCCGAGGTCACCCGGGACAGCAGGTCGCCCGGTTTGAGACGGTCGACCTCGGAGACCCGCAACCTGAGGATGCGTCCGACCAGGCCCCGCCTGGCGGCGAAGACCACTCCCTCCCCCATGCGTTCGAGCACGTATCTGCCCAGCGCGCCGACGACCGCGCCCACGACGACCGCGACCGTCAGGCCGAGCACCGGCCCGGCCAGGGACCGGTTCGCGCCGAAGGCGTCGATGACCGTCTTGGCGAGCAGGGGCATGGCCAGGCCGGCGAGCGAGCCGACCAGGCTGAGCGCGCCGCCGAGCAGCAGGGCGGAACGGTGTGGCCTGATGTAGGCGAACAGCGGGCGCCACGACGCGGTCTCTGACAATTCCCGTCTCCTTTGAGATGACATGACCGGCCCCCGACCGACGTGCTTCATATCTACTGCGCACACGCCCCTTTCGAGCGGCACGGCCGGTTTCGTAGACGAAAGTCGATTCCGTCAACATAGGTTGACGCGATCGGCATGTCAACCATGGTTGACGCAAGAGAAGCGGGACACCCGGGGAGGGATGCCCTCTTCGGTCTCCCCAAGGGAAAAATCCATGAATTTTCTGCTCTTTCCGCCGTGCCACCGCGCGAAAAAGCCATCCGGAGCCGGAAGCATTCCAGCGGCGACCAGGCGGCCACCGGTGCCCCGGGGCACTCCCCGGGGCACCGCAGGCCGCCGACGCCGAGATCGAACGTTCGCCGGCACGACGGAGCCCCGTCCGCGTCCGTGAGCCTCGGGAGGTTGCATGACATCGGCACAGGTCCCACCGCCCGCGGGCCGGTACGGCGCGCGGGAACGGCGTCGTGGAGGGCTCCTGTTCGTCCTCTCCTGCCTGGCGGTCGCGATGTTCCCCGCCTTCGCCCCGCCCGCCGCCGCGCATCCGCTGGGGGACCTCACCGTCAACCACTACGACGGCCTGCGGATCACCCCGGACCGGATCGAGAACACGGCGGTCGTCGACAGCGCCGAGCTGCCCACCCTCCAGGCCGTGACCGAGATGGACACCGACGGCTCGGGCAGGGTCTCCGCCGCCGAACTGGCGGCCTACGGCGCCGCCCGCTGCGCCGCGCTCGCCGGGGCACAGCGGCTGACCGTCAACGGCTCCCCCGTCGCCTGGCGTGTCGCCGGGAGCGGCCTGCGGTACGCCCGGGGGCAGGGCGGCCTGCGGACCAGCCGCCTGACGTGCGACCTGACCGCCGACGTCCGCGCCCGGGGGACGGTCGACTTCAGCGACGACTACCTGCCCGACCGGACCGGCTGGCGGGAGATCACCGCGGTCGCCTCCGGCGGTCTGCGCCTGAGCCGGTCCTCCGTTCCCGGGACGAGTGTCAGCGGACGGCTGCGGTCCTACCCGGACGACCTGCTGGCCGCCCCGCTCGACCAGCGGACCGCGCGGCTGAGCGTCACCCCGGAGACAGGTCCCTCGGCGGCCGTGCCGTCCCCGACGCCCGAGCCGTCCGACCTGTCCGGGCTGTCCGGCGGTCCGCTCGGCGGTGTGACGGCCTGGCTCGACCACACCTTCACCGGCCTGGTCGGCACCGACTCGCCGACCGCGCCGCTCGTGCTGCTCTCGGTGCTCATGGCCGTCGCGCTGGGCGCCGGGCACGCCCTCATCCCGGGGCACGGCAAGACCATCATGGCCGCCTACCTGGCGGGCAGACGGGGACGCCCGCGTGACGCGCTGATCGTCGGCGCGACCGTCACCGTGACCCACACAGTCGGCGTCCTGGTGGCCGGTCTGCTGCTGACCTTCCTGTCCGCGCTCACCGGCGAGGCGGTGCTCGCCTGGCTCGGCCTGGTCAGCGGTCTGCTGATCACCCTGGTCGGGGCCGGGCTGCTGCGCTCCGCCTGGCATGCCCACCGCACCGGCGAGGCCCCCGCCCACGGTCACGGCCACACCCACGGCCGTACTCCCCTCGTTCCCCGGCGTTCCCCCGTCCGGGAGGTCCCCGGCGGCGCGGCCCACGGGTACGCGCCGGTCGCCGTCCTCGAACGGCGGGCCGAGGAGGACCTCCCCCGCGAGCCGACGCCCCGCTCCCGGCGCGGGCTGGTCGGCCTGGGCGTGGCCGGAGGGCTGGTGCCCAGCCCCTCGGCGCTCGTCGTCCTGCTGGGCGCGATCGGCCTCGGCCGCACATGGTTCGGGATCGCGCTGATCCTGGCGTACGGCCTCGGCATGGCGGGCACGCTCACCCTCACCGGGCTGCTGCTGGTCAAACTCGCCGGGCGTCTCGGCCGCCTGGCGGCCGGGGGAAACGGCGTGGCGAGCCGCCTGTCCTCGCTCCTGCCGATCGGCACCGCCGTGGCCGTCATGCTGCTCGGTCTCGGCCTGACCGTGCGGAGCCTCATCGGCGCCGCGTGAACGACCCCGGACCGCCTACTGGGTCTCCTCCTGCAGGCGCGCCCACAGCCCGGCGAGCGCGTCCACGTCACCGGAGCTCCTGAGGGAGTTGCCGCCCGCCCCGCGCCGGTTCCACAGGTGGAGCAGGAGGTCCTCCGGCTCGCCGTCGATCCGCGCGTCCGGCGTCGCCCCCTCCTTCGCCCACACCGCGCGGTCCGCGCGCAGCGTCAGCGCCCACTCCCGGTCCCCGCAGCCCAGCACGACCGTACGGCCGACGCCCTGCTCCCGTTCGGGCCTGCCGCCGAAGTCGTGGGTGATGAAACCGAGCAGCTCGTCGACGCCGTCGGCCGCCGGCTCGGGGTCGACCGGGGTCGGCCCCCCGTCGATCAACTCGGCGTCGATCCGGTGGACGACCGTCTCGTGGGCCATCCTGCGGTACCAGAAGCCGACCGTCCGGTCCGGCGGGAACCAGGTGTGGGAGGGCGCGCCCGGCCCGCGCATGACGAGCTGGTCGAGCAGCGTCTCACGCTGGGAGAGGAACCAGTCCCTGAGCGCGGCGTCGCCGGGCAGCGGCGCCCGCTCGGCCTTCTGCGGGTCACGCCCGAGCCGCATGCACAGGACCTTGTGGTCGTAGACCCCTCCGACGTGGTGGAGCAGGTCACGGCCGGTCCAGCCGGGGCACGACGGCACCCGGGCGTCCAGCCCCCGCTCCGCGGCCGCGAGCAGGAGATCACCGTCGGCGCGGATCAGGTCGAGATAGCGAGTGTGATCCATGGGCGGCATCATGCCGTACGGCCCCGACGGTCCTCTCCCTGTTTTCCGCTCGGCCGGTGGACGCCGCGCCCCGGTGTCACCGGGCGTCGAGCACCTCGCGAAGCAGCTTCCCGAACTCGGCGGGGTGGGTGCTGAGCCCCGTGTGCCCGCCGGGGAAGTGGACCAGCTCCGTGCCGAACCGCTCTGCCAGGAGGGCCGCGGGACGGTAGGGCAGTTCGCCGTGGGAGTCCGCCCCGGCCGCGAGCACGAGCCGGTCCGACAGGGCCCGCAGCCGGTCCACGTCCGGGACGTGGGCCATGAAGCTCGGGATGACACGCCCGATGAAGTAGGGGGCGTCGGCCATCGACCGTTCGACGCGCGCGGCCGCCCTGGGGGACAGCTCGGCGGCGGGCCGCGCGCCGGCGCTCTCCCCCGGGCGCCTGAGACCGGCCGCGAGCACGGTCGCCGCGGCCATCGGCCCCTCCCGGTCGAAGGCCTCCCGGACACGGGCGAGCATCGCGCGGTGCTCGGCGGCGTCCGGCAGCACCTCGGCCAGCGGCGGCTCGTGCGCCACGACACGTGCGATCCGCCCGGGGTGGGCGGTGAGCAGGTGCATCGCGACGATCGCCCCCGAGCTGCAGCCCGCCACGCTGACGGGCTCCCCGGGGGAGAGCAGGTCGATCAGCCCGAGGGCGTCCTCGGCGTGCTGTTCCACCCGCTGGGGCGCCGCCGGGTCGTCCAGCGGGCTGTTGGACAGGCCGCGCGGGTCGTAGGTGACGACCGTGCGGTCGGCGGCCAGGTCGTCGACGATCTCCTCGAAGGAGGCGGCGCCGCCGGTGCCGCCGGGGATCAGCAGCAGGAGCGGCCCGCGCCCCCGCACCTCGTAGTACAGCTCGGCGCCGTCCACACGCAGGCGTCCGGTGGTCGTCTCGGTCATGTCCTGTCTCCTTCACCGTGTGGTTCGTGCTCGGCGGGCCAGCGCTCCAGGAGGGTGTGCAGGGCGTCGAGGCAGCGTGACCACGACTCCTCGGCCGGGCGCGAGTGCGCGAACCCGCCCGCCGCCTCAAGGCTGATGAAGCCGTGCAGCATGCTGCGCAGCAGCCGTACCGCGTCGGTCAGGTCGGGCTCCCCGAGGGCGTAGGCGCGCAACATGCCGTAGGTCAGCTCGATCGCGCGCCGCGGCCCGCGCGCCGCGGCCAGGAGCTCGGGGTCGATCTCCGTGGGGATCTGCGTCGCCATGTAGCGGCCCGGATGTTCGCGGGCGTAGTCCCGGTAGGCGGTCGCGTACGCGACCAGCGCGTCCCTGCCCGCCAGCCCCGCGGTGGCCTCCGCGATGCGGACGCTCTTCTCGTCGGCCGCCAGCAGGGCGATCCGGCCGCGCAGGTCCTCAAGGCCGCGAACGTGCGCGTAGAGGCTGGCGTCCTTCACCCCGAGCCGTCGTGCCACCGCCGACATGGTCAGCCGGTCGAACCCGACCTCGTCGGCCAGTTCGGCACCGGCGAGCGTCACCCGATCCGTCGTCAACCCGGCCCGCGCCATACGCGCCCCCCTCTCCTAGAGTCCCTAGAATGTAACTAATCCCATTAGCTTCTGTCTAATGAGATTAGTTTCACCGGGCGCGCGACAGTACGGCACGGCGGTTCACCGAGGTCAGCGGCGTGGCCGCAGGCGGGAGGAGGGCAGGTCGTGACGGCCGGAGACGAACTCCTGGAAGGCGATCTTGACCTTGATGGCCGGGCGACGCCAGCGCTCCTCACGGCGCTGCGCCCTGGCCAGTTTCCAGGGCCTCGGCCTTCGGGAGCCCGGGGCGAAGAACCAGTGGGCCCAGGGGGAGCCGGGCCGGGCCAGCCGCAGCGCCCCGACGATCAGCAGCAGCGGGACGAACAGACCGACCATGCCCGTCCAGATCTTCCCCTTCAGCAGGGTGACCACGGCGAGCATGAGATTGAGCACGAGGAAGCCGACCGCCAGCCACGTCCCCTGCGGCGTGCCGTCCGGCCGCTCCCAGCCCAGCGGGCGCAGGCCGAGCAGGAGCAGACCGGTGACGGCGATCGCGATGAACACCGCGTCGACCGACGTGCGGCCCTCCTCCTCCCAGTAGACGTCGTGCAGGTGCAGGATCAGCGCGAACTCGTCCAGGATGAGGGCGGCGCCCACCCCGAAGACGGCCGCGGTCAGGGCATACCACCCCTGGGATACGCCGGAGACGAGCAGGCCGGAGACCCCGCCGAGCATCGTCAGCACCACGCCGAACACCACATGGTGGATGTGCATGTCGCCGACGCTGACGTTGCCGAACCAGCCGATCTTGGCGCGGATGAGCCGGACGTTGATGCGGGTGAAGACGAAGGCGACGATCAGCGCGACGAAGAAACAGAAGAGCGGTAGCCGTCCTGTTTCCACGATTCGATGTTGGAACAAATCCCCCACTGCACCTTCAGGTTATGCGAGAGCCGTCATGATCACGCCTAACCGGACACTCTGTCCCGACCCGGGGATTTCGCTCGGCCCTCGCCTACGGTTAGGCTGGCCGGGACACCGACGAGCCCGCGCGGGAGAGCGTCCTGACATCCAGGCCAGGACCCCTGAAGGAGCAAGCCCTCCCCGCAAACCTCTCAAGGCAAAGGACCGCGTGGGTAGGTGCCTCTGGAAAGCAGGCCGTACGGCCTCGCCGAAGGTGAAAGTCCGGCAAAAATCGGGCGAAGCTCTCAGGCATCCATGACAGAGGGGGAGGATGCTTCTCATCCGACCCCTGTCTGAGGTGCGAACATGTCCCGACCCACGCCGCTGCGCGGTGTTCACGAGGCCCTCGGCGCGACGCTGACCGACTTCGCGGGCTGGCTGATGCCGCTGCGCTACGGAAGCGAGTCCGCCGAGCACAACGCGGTCCGCCAGGCGGCCGGCCTGTTCGACCTCTCCCACATGGGAGAGATCTTCGTGACGGGCCCGCAGGCAGGCGAGGCCCTCGACTACGCGCTCGTCGGTCACATCTCCGCCCTTGAGCCGGGACGCGCCCGCTACACGATGATCGTCGATCCCCAGGGCGGCGTGCTCGACGACCTGATCGTCTACCGCCTGGCCGACCAGGAGTTCATGGTCGTCGCCAACGCCTCCAACTACCCCCGGGTCGCCGCCGAGCTGACCGAGCGCGCCGGGGCCTTCGAGGCCGCGGTCGAGGACCGCTCCGAGCAGTACGCGCTGGTCGCGGTACAGGGGCCGCGCTCCCGCGAGATCCTGGGCGGGCTCACCGACGCCGACCTCGACGGCCTGAAGTACTACGCGGGCCTTCCCGCGACCGTCGCCGGGCTCTCCGCCCTCGTCGCCCGCACCGGCTACACCGGCGAGGACGGCTTCGAGCTGTTCGTCGCCGCCGACGACGCCGAGCCGCTGTGGGCCGCGCTCACCAAGGCGGGCGAGCCGTACGGCCTGCTGCCCGCCGGGCTTTCGGCGCGTGACACCCTCCGTCTTGAGGCGGGGATGCCGCTGTACGGCAACGAGCTCTCCGCTGATCTCACCCCGTTCGACGCGGGGCTCGGCCGTGTGGTGAGGTTTGACAAACCAGGCGACTTCGTCGGCAGGGCCGCCCTTGAGCCGCTCAAGGACGTCCCCCCGGCCCGCCGCCTGGTGGGACTGATCGCGACCGGCCGCAGGGTGCCCCGCCACGGGTATCCGGTGGTCTCCGGCGACGGCGTCGTCGTCGGAGAGGTGACCAGCGGAGCGCCTTCCCAGACCCTGGGCAGGCCGATCGCCATGGCCTACGTGGACAACGGAACGTCCGCTGGACTGGCCGTGGACATCCGGGGCAGTCACGAGCCGGTCGAGGTCGTTGAGCTGCCTTTCTACAGGAGGAAAAAGTGAGTGACATTCCCGAGGAGCTGCACTACACCAAGGAGCACGAGTGGATCTCGGGCATAGACGACGGCCTGACCCTGACCGTCGGCATCACCGCCTACGCCGCCAACGCCCTCGGTGACGTGGTCTTCGTCCAGTTGCCCGAGGCCGGTTCCTCGCTCACCGCGGGTGAGGCGGTCGGCGAGGTCGAGTCGACCAAGTCGGTGAGCGACATCTTCGCGCCGGTCGGCGGTGAGGTCGTCGAGGTCAACGAGGCCGTCGTCGACGACCCCTCGCTGGTCAACAGTGACCCCTATGGCGACGGCTGGCTGTTCCGCGTCCGGCTTGAGGGTGACCCGGAGGACCTGCTGTCCCCCGAGGAGTACACGGCACTCACTTCGGGCGAATCCTGAAATATCTAATCTTGCGTCGTGATCACGCGCGTCCACCGGCGCGCGTGATCACGACCGCGGGACAGCGCAAAGGCAGGGCAGATCAATGGCGATCAGCGTCTTCGACCTCTTCAAGATCGGTATCGGCCCGTCCAGCTCGCACACCGGCGGCCCGATGGCCGCCGCCCACAGGTTCGCCAGAGGGCTCGACCACGACGGCCTGCTCGACAAGACCACCCGGGTCGAGGTCATCCTCTACGGCTCACTCGGCCTGACCGGCAAGGGCCACGGCAGCGACAAGGCCGTCCTTCTCGGCCTGACCGGCGACAAACCCGAACTCGTCGACGTCGACACCGTCGACGAACGGCTGGCCGCCATGCGCGCCTCGGGAACGATCCGGTTGTACGGCTCCCGCGAGATCCCGTTCGTGGTCGGTGAGCATCTCGTCTTCGAACGCAAGATCTCCCTGCCGCACCACCCGAACGGCATGCGGTTCACCGCCTTCGGGGAGACCGGCGACGTCCTGCGGGAGAAGGTCTACTACTCGGTCGGCGGCGGCTTCGTGGTCGACGAGAACGCCACCGGCGCCGACCGCATCAAACCGGACGACACCGTCCTGCCGTACCCCTTCACCACGGCGGCCGAACTGCTCGGCCACTGCACGGAGACGGGTCTTTCCGTCTCGGGGCTGATGCTGGAGAACGAGAAGGCCTTCGGCCTGTCCGAGCGGGAGATCCGCGACCGGCTGCTGAACCTGTGGCGCGTCATGAGCGAGTGCGTCGGGCGCGGCATCGCCAAGGAGGGCGTGCTGCCCGGCGGCCTGAAGGTCAGGCGCAGAGCCCACCAGCTCCACCGGAGGCTGCAGAGCGAGGCCGCGGAGAAGGACCCGCTGCACGCGATGGACTGGGTCTCGCTGTTCGCCCTCGCGGTGAACGAGGAGAACGCCGCGGGCGGGCGGGTCGTCACGGCACCGACGAACGGCGCGGCGGGCATCGTCCCGGCCGTGCTCACCTACTACGACCGGTTCGTCCCGAACTCCGACGACGACGGGGTGGTGCGCTTCCTGCTCACCGCGGGGGCGATCGGCGTGCTGTTCAAGGAGAACGCCTCCATCTCCGGCGCCGAGGTCGGCTGCCAGGGCGAGGTCGGCTCCGCCTGCTCGATGGCGGCGGCCGGGCTGACCGAGGCGCTCGGCGGCACCCCCGAGCAGGTGGAGAACGCCGCCGAGATCGGCATCGAGCACAACCTGGGGCTGACCTGCGACCCGATCGGCGGCCTGGTGCAGATCCCGTGCATCGAGCGCAACGCGGTGGCCTCGATCAAGGCCATCACCGCGGCCAGGATCGCGCTGCGCGGCGACGGCCGCCACTTCGTCTCCCTGGACAAGGCGATCAAGACGATGCGTGACACCGGCCGCGACATGCTCGACAAGTACAAGGAGACGAGCAGGGGCGGCCTGGCGGTGAACGTCATCGAATGCTGACCCGACCTCCCGGCAAACACGCCAAACTCCACGAACTTTGACATCTCACCCGGCCACTCGCCGTAGCGCCCCTATGCTGGGTGCCGCTGTCACCGAGAGTCGGGAGGACGTCGTGCCGACGAAGGTCTCACAGCCGGAGAAGACACGTCCGGGAGGCCGGGCCCGCCACCGCGCGTCCGCCCTCCCCGGCGACCACCGTGACCACAGCGGCTCCCCGGGCTCCCGTGGTTCCCGTGGCTCTCACTGGTTCTTCGCGCTGGCCCTGCTCGCCGGGATCGGGGTGCGCGCGCTGGCCGTGCTCGGTTACCGGCCCACGCTGTGGTTCTGGGCCGACTCCTTCGTCTACCTCGGCGCCGGACTCGACCCCCGGCCGATGGAGTCCCGCCCCTCCGGCTACTCCCTGCTGTTGTGGGCGCTGCGCCCGCTGTCCAGCGTCCAGGCGGTCGTGGTGATCCAGCACCTGCTCGGGCTCGCCACGGCGTTGTGCGTCTACCTTCTGCTGCGCCGCCGGGGAGGGCTGCCGGGGTGGGGGGCGACGCTGATCACGCTCCCCGTGCTGCTCGACGTCCACCAGGTCCAGCTCGAACACCTCGTCATGGCGGACCTGCCGATGGAGTTCCTCGTGGTCGCGGCGGTCACGCTGGTGATGTGGCGGCGGCGCCCACCTGCGTGGGCGGCGCTGCTCGCCGGGCTCCTGCTCGCGGCGGCGACCGTGACCAGGACGATCGGGCTGCCGCTGGCCCTCGTGGTACTGGTGTGCATGGTGATCGGACGGTCCGGATGGCGGGCGGTCACGGCCACCGCGCTGGCCTGCGCGATCGGCCTGGGCGGCTACGCGGCCTGGTTCGCCTCCGAGTACGGCAACTACGGCCTGACCAGGGGAAACGCCTTCCTCTGGGCGCGCACCATGACCTTCGCCGACTGCGCCAGGATCAAACCCGCCGGTCCCGAGGCCGCGCTGTGCCCGACCGTCCCCGTCGCCGAGCGCAAGGCCCCGCCCGTCTACATCTGGGACGCCTCCTCGCCCCTGAACAAGGTCAAGGGAACCTGGGCCGAGCGTGACAGGCTCGCGGGCGCCTTCGCGGCCCAGGCCATCAGGGCGCAGCCGCTCGACTTCCTCACCGCGGGCCTCACCGACGTGGCCCATGTCTTCGACTGGGAACGCAGGGTCTACCCGACCCCCGGCCCGCAGAGCGCCTACGTCTTCCCCGCCGTCGCCAGGCCCTTCCCCACCGGCGCCGCCTCCCAGGGCAGGACCGCCGAGGAGCTGACCGTCGCCTACCAGGGCGCCTCCGGCGAGACCCGTCTCGTCGAGCCGTACGCGGGCTGGCTGCGCCTCTACCAGGAGAACGGCTTCCTGCGCGGCCCGGTCCTCGCCGTGATCGTGCTGGTCGGGCTGGCCGGGGTGCTGCGCAACTGGCGGCGGCTCGGCGGGGTCGTGCTGCTGCCGTGGGCGGCGGGGGCCGTACTGCTGGCCCTGCCGCCCTTCATCGCGGCCTTCGACCACCGCTACGTGGTCCCGGCCGTCCCGTTCGCCTGCCTGGCCGCTGGACTCGCCTTCGCCGTACGGGACCGTGCCCCCGCCGCCCCCGCCGCCCCCGCCGCCCCGGAACCGGCGGCACCGGGACCGGCGGGGTCAGCGGCCCCGGACGTGCAGCCTGACCCAGGCGCCGAGGTTCTCGTCCCCTATCGTCCTGCGGACCTTGGAGACCGCGTCCTTGTTCAGCCGCGCGACGAGCCTGCCGACGTCGGTGGCCGGCCCGCAGGTGATCGCGACGCGCAGACGATCGTCCTTCGCGTGCCTGACGCCAACTCGGACGAGCCCTTCGATTTCTTTAACCGCGACCCCCAGCATGGCCGTACCGGTGGCGCTGCGGCGCCCCACCCGTCCCCAGCCCAGGGCGCGCAGCAGCCACCTGATCGACAGCAGCGCCAGCACCACCAGTAGCAACGCCACCAGCCATCCCAGCCACGCGTGCTGCTCCAGGTAGGAGGGCAGCCCCCGGCTCATGATCCGGTCGTCGCGTGGCTGGGAGGAGAGCTTTCCCTGCCCCCGCAGGCAGGCGTACATCCCCGCCCCGGTCAGCGTCACCCCCGTGAGGGCCAAGCCGATCCTGTTGTCCAGGTAGGCCCGCATCAGGCTCCCCTCCTGCACAGCCGTACGACGATCTCTCGCGCGCACATCGCGCCCAGGGCCGTCAGCCGGTCACCCACGACGATGCCCACCTGACGCAGCAGGTGGCCCGTCCGGTCGGCGTCGGTGAACACGGTGACCTCGATGTCACGCGAGCCGAGCCGTACCCGGGCCCGCCCGACCCCGTCGACCGACTCCGCCGCCGCCCGCAGCGTACGGCGAAGCCCCGCCCTGGTCAGGCCGATCACCATCCGGGAGTCCGCGGACTCCAGCGGCACCAACCGGGTCTTGCCCGGCAGCACGGCCAGGGCGAACAGCACGATCCCGGCCGCCGTCACCGCCAGCGCCACGGCGAAGACCGCGGGGTCGGACCACCTGGCCGCCCCGATCCCCTCGGCGACCCTGCGGTACGGCACCCGCCCCATCGGGGAGCCCATCGTCAGCCCCGCCGTCACACAGGCCGCGGCCGAGAGCGCCGCCGAGACCAGTACGGCGGCCACCAGGCCCGCCGGATTGCGCTCGGGCCGCAGCAGCCGTACCGATCTGCGCCGGACGGCGTGCAGGTGCTCCCCCGCCGTGGTTCCGCCCGTCCCCGCCATGATGTCCTGGAGAGTGCTCATCACCTGGACAGGTCTACGCGTCCCGGAGTCGTCACGCGGGGGTGAAGCGGCGACTTTCACGATCCCGGAGTCACCCTGGCCGGAGAATTTACCGCCGGCATCTCAACATGAACACTGCTCATATTAGTCGTTTTACGGCTATTCTGCGGGCATGGACGACCGTCAGCGCTACGACCGGGCGACAGCGCACCTGGATCCTCCGTTCGCCGTGCTGGACCTGGAAGCCCTGCGCTCGAACGCCTCCGCCATGGCCCGGCGGGCGGGCGGCAAACCGATCAGGGTCGCCAGCAAGTCCATCCGCTCCAGGCCCCTGCTCGAACGGATCCTCGCCATGGACGGCTTCGCCGGAATCATGGCCTTCACCCTGCCGGAGGCCCTCTGGCTGGTCTCGACCGGCCTGCGGGACGTGCTCGTCGCCTACCCCACCGCCGACAGGACCGCGCTGGCCGAGTTGGCCGCCGACCCCGTGGCGGCGCGGGAGATCACGCTGATGGTTGACAGCGCCGATCACCTGAACCTCGTGGACGCCGCGATCGGCGGCCTCCCCCATCGCCACGAGATCCGCATATGTCTCGACATCGATGCGGGGTTCGTGGCCTTCCGCGGCAGATTCAGGGCCGGAGCGCACCGCTCCCCGGTACGCAGGCCCGACCAGGCGGCCGACCTGGCGGCCACCATCGCCAAACGCCCCGGCTTCCGCCTGGTCGGCGTGATGGCCTACGAGGCCCAGATCGCCGGAGTCGGCGACGACCAGCCGGGCAACCCCGCCCTCACCCGGGCCGTCCGCCTCATGCAGGCCCGCTCCCGCCGCGAACTCCTCGTCCGCAGAGGCCGCGTCGTCCAGGCCGTCGCCCAGGTGGCCGACCTGGAGTTCGTCAACGGCGGAGGCACGGGCAGCATCGACCTGACCGCCAGGGAGAAGGCCGTCACCGAGGTCGCCGCGGGATCCGGCTTCTTCCACCCTCGCCTGTTCGACTTCTACCGCGGCTTCACCGGGCGCCCCGCCGCCATGTTCGCCCTGCCCGTCGTCCGCCGCCCCGCCCCCGGCGTCGTCACCGTCCTGGGCGGCGGCTACCACGCCTCAGGCCCCCCGGGACGGGACCGCCTCCCCCACCCCTACCTGCCCCACGGCCTGCGCTACGCCCCCGGTGAGGGCGCCGGCGAGGTCCAGACCCCGCTCCTCGGCCCCGCCACACACGACCTGAGAACCGGTGACCGCGTCTGGTTCCGGCACGCCAAGGCCGGCGAACTGTGCGAACGCTTCACCGCCCTGCACCTGATCGAGGGCGAGGAGGTCGTCGAGACCGTCCCCACCTACCGCGGCGAGGGCCGCACCTTCCTCTGACCCGGCCCGCCCGCCTCAACGGCGACGGCGCCGCCACAGCATGACCACCGCGGTGACCGCCAGCACGGCGCCCACGCCGATCAGCACCGGCGCCAGGCTCGGCTCCTCCTCGGCCCACAGGCCCTGCGGCTCGTCCCCCGGCTTGACCGGACGCGGCGTGACCCCGACCACGTCCCCCATCCTGTCTCCGACCGAGACCAGGAACTGCCTCGCGCTCGTCTCGGCCTTGGCGACGGTCCTGCGCGCGACGTTCTTCGGGCTCACCCGGTCGGCGATGGCGTCAACCGTCTTGGCCAACTCCGCACGGGTCCGCTCGATTCTCCGCTCAAGCTCCGCGGGATCGGTGTCCGCCATCGGATCTCCTCTCGTCACCCTTGACATTGATCAGTCTGTCAGGTCCGGTCCGCCCGCGGCACTTCGGGCAGGCCGGTAAGTTGACCCGGGAACGAGTCCACGGAGGAAACCCATGAAACTAGAGCCCGGCGACGCCGCCCCGGACTTCGCGCTCCCCGCCGCCGACGGCGGCACCGTCTCCCTCGACGCCTACCGCGGCAAACGTGTGATCCTCTACTTCTACCCCGCCGCGATGACCCCCGGGTGCACCAAGCAGGCCTGCGACTTCCGCGACAGCCTCGAATCCCTGGCCGCCGCGGGCTTCGCCGTACTCGGTGTGTCCAAGGACACCCCGGCCAAGCTCGCCAAGTTCGTCGAGCACGACGCCCTGACCTTCCCTCTACTGTCCGACCCCGGCCTGGAGGTCCACCAGGCCTACGGCGCCTACGGCGAGAAGACGATGTACGGCAGGACCACCGTGGGCGTGCTGCGCTCGACCTTCGTCATCGACGCGGACGGGAAGATCGAGAAGGCCCTCTACAACGTGAAGGCGACCGGTCACGTGGCCCGCCTCCGCCGCGAACTCGGCGTGGACTGATCCCCTTTTTTCGCCATTTAATGTGATTGGCGCATGCCCCAGGAATTGTCGGTCTCCTTCCGTAACCTCGGGGCATGCCGGCGAAGTACAAATACACCCCCGAAATGCTGGCCGAGGCCGCGGCCGCCTCTCTCAGCGTCACCGACGTCCTGCGCCGCCTCGGCATCACGATCGCGGGCGGAAACCACGCGCACATCAGCCGCCAACTGAAACGCCTCGGCATCGATACCTCACACTTCCGCGGCCGAGCGCATCACCGCGGACGGCGTTCCCCCAGACGCCTGCCTCCCGAGGAGGTCCTCCTGGTCCGTCCGCCCGGCTCCCTCAGGACCAAGCCCCCGATGCTCCGCCGCGCGCTCCAGGAAGCCGGGGTGCCCTACCGGTGCGGTGCCTGTAAGATCGGGGGCACCTGGGAGGGCGAGCCCCTCACGTTGCACGTCGACCATCTCAACGGCGACTGGCTCGACAACAGAATAAACAACTTGCGATTCCTCTGCCCGAACTGCCACTCTCAGACAGAGAACTTCGCGGGAAAAAACAAAGGGGCCGTAGCCCAACGGCAGGAGGCAGCGTCTTTAGGTGGCGCGCAGTATGGGTTCGAATCCCATCGGCCCCACAATAAAACGGAAAACGAAACGCAGGCGTTCATCCCGGTGACCGTCAGCGTCATCCTGGCCCCTCAGGACGCCGCCTTCGTCGAAGCCTACGTCACCCAGGGCAGGGCCCCCTCCCGATCCGCCGCCCTCCGCGAGGCCCTCCGCCTGCTCCGCGTCTCCGCCGACGGCCTCCCCTCACCAGTCGTTCCCTCCCAGAACGGCCGTGTGGAGATCGCCGATGTCGAGTCCTCCCCGGTGGAGGATCTTCCCTCCGGCCCCCAGGACACGGTAGCCGCACGCGCGCAGCCGTTCCCTGGACAGGCCGGGGGGTGAGAAGAGGGCCAGTCCTGTGGCGTCGGCGGAGACGGTGGCGATCGTCCTGTTCCCTTCTCTGAGTTCGACGCGGACCCCTGCCCCGTTGGGGACGCGGACGGCGGCGGCCGGGGAGCCGCCGAGGTCCGTGGTCCAGCCGACCGGCTGGGAGAGGTCTCCCGCCGGGCGGCCGAGGCGGTCTGTCGTCGTGCTTCCGTCAGGGGCGGTGTAGGTCGTCTGGACGGCGAGGAAGGTGGGGGTCTCGGGGCCGGAGACGGTGGCGATGAGGGCGTCCCGGCCGGCGCCGAGGGGGCCGCCCCACAGATAGCGGTAGGTCAGCCGCCAGGGCGGGGTGGCCAGGGCGCCGAGTCCCCACAGCAGTCCCTGAGCCTGTTCCCGGTCGACGTGGCCTTCGGCGGCCGCGGCTGCCCTGGTCAGGTTTGGGCGGAAGGCGGGGTCCTCGTGCTGGGATGTGGGCCAGCCGAGTGACACGGGTTCTCCGAAGCGTTCTCCCAGCCGGATCTTGATGGCGACGTGGCCGGGAGCGGCGTCGGGGACGGGGGTCAGGATCAGGCCGTCGTCCGTCCGGAGGGTGCGGGTGCGGGTGCGGCGTGTCGGGGTGCCGTCGGAGCGGTAGGTGACGGAGGGGGAGATCTTCACCGCGGTCGTCCGCGGGGGTCCGAGCACGATGAGGGTGTGGTCGGGGTCTGCGGAGATCCAGGCGATGCCGTCCCTGCCTGTCATGTTCGGGGGTTGCGGGTCGGCTCTCAGAGCCTCCACGGGGGTTCCCGCCGTGCCGTACAGGATGACCGTGCCGCCCATGGCGGGGTTCCTCGGGGAGACCGCCACGATGACGCGGTGTCCTGCCCTGTCCCCGGCGTAGAGGACGCGGGCGCCGGGGTCGCCGAGGCGGGTTCTGAGGGCTGTCAGAAGGGTGGGGTCGCCGGCGAGTTCTCCTCTGGCGGGCCAGTCCGGTCCTGTTCGCCGTGTCGTCAGGGCGGTGGTCACCCGGTCTCCGGGGTCGTGTGGTGTGGCGGGCCGTACGAGGACGAGGGTGAGCACGGTGGTCAGCGCGGTGGTCAGCGCGAGCGCGCCCGCGGCGGTGTTCCTGCGGCGGCGCCGGGCGCGGTGGATGCGCCGCAGGGTCGCGCCGTAGGGGTCGGGGTGTTCGGCGACGGTCCCTGCCTGGCGGGTGAGGCTGCTGCGCAGCGCCTGTTCCAGCGCTCGTTGTCCCGGTGGTGTGTTCATGGGGTCGTTGTCTCCCTCGGGGGCGTGGCCGTCTGCGGTTCGGGATCGCCGGTGATCCCGGGGTGGCCTCTGAGCCGTTCCAGGCCGCGTGAGGCCTGGCTTTTGACCGTGCCGAGGGAGCAGCCGAGTGTTCTGGCGACCTCGGCCTCCGGCAGGTCCTCGAAATAACGCAGGACGAGTACGGCGCGCATTCTGGGGGGAAGGGTCAGCATCGCCGTCCAGAGCGCGTCGCGGGTTTCGTAGCCGGTGTGCGGGTCCTGGACGGCTGTCTCCGGGACGGTGCCGGTGAGGTGTTCGGTGATCCGTCTTCGCCGCCACCAGGAGATGTTGAGGTTGGCGAGCACCCGGCGGGTGTAGAGCTCGGGGTCGTCGATCCTGTTCCAGCGTCTGTGGGTCCTGACCAGCGCGGTCTGGAGCAGGTCCTCGGCTCTGCCGTGGTCTCCGGTCAGCAGGTAGGCGGTGCGGAGCATGGCCTGCCAGCGTGAGGTGACGAAGTCGCGGAAGTGTTCCTCCGCGCTTTCCGCGCCTGTTTCCACGTTTCCCCTCCCGGCCCGCCCTCTTCTTTCTCAGATACCGGGCCGGTGGGAAAAGGTTGAGAGGGTTCCGTCAGTGAGGGGCCGGGAATGACGACGGGCCGCGCGATGCGTCCTCTTCATCGCGCGGCCCGGCATTGTTGTGATCCGCCATCACAAACAATCTCTCCCTTTACTCACCCCGGAGGGTGCTCCCGAAAACCATGGTGCCCGAAGGGGCGTAAGAGGGGTGTAAGGGCTTTGGAGGTGCGACCTGGGTCGTAGGCGCGGTTCCGCCCTGAGGGGGAAGGGCATTGATCTGCGTATACGTATCGTGGTGACGTGTTCGGCAGATTACTCGACTGGAGCCGTCGGCATCCCGGTGCCGTGGATGCTCTCTGGCTGGTGCCTTTCGCCGCGATCTCGGTGGCGAACGGGTGGTTCGTCGCGAGCCTGACGGGTTCGGGGGCGAGGAGTGTGCCGTGGCCGGGGGTCGTGACGGGGCCGTGGGCGATCCTGGTCTTCGGGCTGATGGTCTCGGTTCCGCTGTTGTGGCTGCGGCGGCATCCTCTCGGGGTCTTCGCGACCGTCTCGCTGGGGAGTTTCCTGCAGTGGCTCGCCGGGGTCGATCCGCTGGCGTTCAACGTGTCCGTGCTGATCGCCATGTACGCCGTGGCCGCGCGGCGCCTGTTGCGCTGGGCGGTCGCCGCGGGCCTGGTGGCGGAGCTGGGGCTGGCCCTTTCCTTCGGGCGGCTCGTGACATATCCGGATTTCGTGAGCTGGGCCAGCCTCTCCGTGTTCGTGGTGGCGATCTGGATCGCGGGCATCTACGCCAACACCCGCCGCCGTTATCTGCTGAGCCTTGAGGAGCGGGCCGTACGGGCCGAACATGAGCGTGACCAGCAGGTACGGCTGGCCGCCGCGGCCGAGCGGACCAGGATCGCCCGTGAGCTGCACGACGTGGTCGCGCACAACGTGAGTGTGATCATCGTTCAGGCGGACGGCGCGGGGTACGCGATCGACAACGATCCCGAGCAGGCCAGGGAGGCCATGCGGGCCATCTCGTACACGGGCAGGCAGGCGCTGGCCGAGATGCGCAGGATGGTCGGCGTGCTGCGCACCGACGGCGTGTCCGGGGCGGGTTCCGCCGAGAAGGGTTCCGCCGGGCAGGGCAGGGCCGAGGAGTACGCTCCGCAGCCGAGCCTGTCGCAGCTGGACGACCTGGTGGCCCAGGTGTGCGCCTCGGGGGTGCCTGTCGAGTTGCGGGTCACCGGCCCGGCCCAGGGTCTGCCCGAGGGGGAGCAGCTGACGGTCTACCGGATCGTCCAGGAGGCCCTGACCAACACGCTCAAGCACGGCGGCCCCGGCAGCAGCGCGGTGGTCGAGATGGAGTACGGTCCGCGTGAGCTGCTGGTCCGGGTGACCGACGACGGGCGGGGCGCGGCGGCGCCGCGAAGTGTGGACGGGCACGGCCTGGTCGGCATGCGGGAGCGGGCGGCGATGTTCGGCGGGAGCGTCGAGGCGGGTCCGCGCCCCGGTGGCGGGTTCCGGGTGACGGCGCGGTTGCCGATCGGCGAGATGGGCAGGAGCAGGGCCGCGTGAGGGGGGCCGGACGGAAGGGTGCCGGGGAGCGGTTTCCCGGTGGGAAGGTGGGTGGCCGGTGATTCGCGTGATGCTGGTGGACGACCAGGCGCTTCTGAGGGCCGGGTTCCGCATGGTGCTGAACGCCCAGCCGGACATCGAGGTCGTCGCCGAGGTGGGTGACGGGGCGGCGGCGGTCGAGGTGGCCGGAGGCGGCGGTGTCGACGTGGTGCTGATGGACGTGCGGATGCCGGTGATGGACGGCGTCGAGGCGACCCGTCTGATCCGCGCCGCCGAGGACGGGCCGCGGGTGCTGATCCTGACGACGTTCGATCTGGACGACTACGCGTTCGCGGCGTTGAAGGCGGGGGCCTCCGGGTTCCTGCTGAAGGACGTGCCGCCTTCCGACCTGGTCAGCGCCATCCATTCGGTGCACAGCGGGGACGCGGTCGTCGCGCCGAGCACGACCAGGCGGCTGCTGGAGCGCTTCGCCGTGCATCTCCCCTCTCCGGGTACGGCGGAGCCGACGGTGTTCGGCGGTCTGACGGCGCGGGAGCGGGAGGTGCTGGTGCTGGTCGCCCGTGGCCTGTCCAACGGGGAGATCGCCGAGCGGCTCGACCTGGCGGAGGCCACGGTCAAGACGCATCTGGGCAGGGTGCTGGCGAAACTGGGGTTGCGGGACCGGGCCCAGGTGGTGGTCTACGCCTACGAGTCCGGGCTTGTGACGCCGCATTCGACGGATTCGTGAGCCCTTCCCGGCAAGGTCTTTCACGGGCCGGCCCCGCGAGCCAGGCCCCCGGCTCGTCCGAATGGCCGATACGGGGACTACGTCACGGGTCGTAGCCGCCCGGGAACAAGCCTCCTTCGGCGGAGACCGACTCTGTCCCGCAGGCCGATGAACGGCCCTGTCCTGCGCCAATAGCGTTCTTCCAGTTCGCAAGACACGCTTTTGGCAAGGAGACAGAGACGTGACCATCACCGGAGAGGTCGGCGCGGGGCACGCGCGCAGGGACACGGCGGCGGCCGTGGTGGCCAGGGGCCTGACCAAGGTCTACGGCCAGGGAGACGCGGCCGTGGAGGCCCTCCGGGGAGTGGACGTCTCCTTCGCGACGGGCGCCTTCACCGCGATCATGGGGCCCTCCGGGTCCGGCAAGTCGACGCTGATGCACTGCCTGGCCGGTCTGGACACCGTCACCCACGGGCAGGTGCACATCGGCGAGGTCGAGCTGACGGGTCTCGACGACAAACGGCTGACGCTGCTGCGCCGCGAGCGGATCGGGTTCATCTTCCAGGCGTTCAACCTGCTGCCGACGCTGACCGCCGAGCAGAACATCAGGCTTCCGCTGGAGATCGCCGGAAGGCAGGCGGACCAGGTCCTGTTCGACCGGGTCGTGGAGACTGTCGGCCTGCGGGAGCGGCTCGGGCACAGGCCCAGCGAGCTGTCCGGCGGCCAGCAGCAGCGGGTGGCGGTCGCCCGCGCCCTGATCAGCAAGCCACAGGTCATCTTCGCCGACGAGCCGACCGGCAACCTGGACTCGCGCAGCGGCGCCGAGGTGCTGTCGTTCCTGCGCACGTCGGTGCGTGAGCTGAACCAGACGATCGTGATGGTCACCCACGACCCGGTCGCGGCGTCCTACGCCGACCGGGTGATCTTCCTGCGGGACGGCCTGCTGGTCAGTGAGCTGTTCCAGCCGACCCCGCAGAGCGTGCTGGACACGCTGATGAAGCTGGAGGCCTGAAGGTGCTCAGGACGACCTTCGCCGGGCTCAGGGCACGCAAGCTGCGGCTGCTGCTCACCTCGCTGGCCATCGCGCTCGGGGTCGGCTTCATCGCGGGCACGTTCGTGCTCACCGACACCATGCAGGCCGGTTTCACCCAGAAGTTCGGCGCGGCGGCCGACAAGATCGACGTCGCCGTGCTTCCCGCCCCCGACAAGGCGGACCTTTCCCAGGCCGTGCTGGAGAAGGTCCGCGCCGTCGGCGGTGTCGCCGAGGCCCAGGGTCTCGTACGGGGCACCTCCGCGCTGATCGGCAAGGACGGCAAGGCCGCCGGTGACTACCCGACCTCGGGGGTCTCCATCGTCCAGGGGCCGCTGAGCCGTACCTCCATCGTCAGCGGTTCGGCGCCGAGCACCGCGACGCAGGCCGTGCTCGACAAGAACACCGCCAAGACGCGGGGGTTCAAGGTCGGCGAAACCGTCGCGGTGCTCGACTCCAAGAACGTCAGTCACGAGTTCACGCTGGTCGGGCTGTTCGACGTCGGCCTCGACCAGGAGCTGGCCTACACCGGCGCGGTCGGCTTCGTCACCGAGACGGCCAGGGCGATGACCGGTGAGAAGGGCTACCGGGAGATCGACGTCGCGGCGGCCGAGGGGGTCTCCCAGGAGGACGCGCGCGCCGCGGTCGTCAAGGTCCTCGGGGCCGGCTACGAGGTGAAGACCGGCAAGCGGTACGCCGACGACATGGTCAAGGCCAACGGCGCCGACAGCCAGTTCCTCACGATGGGTCTGTTGCTGTTCGGCCTGGTGGCGATGTTCGTCGCGGCGCTGGTCATCTACAACACCTTCAACATCCTCGTCGCCCAGCGGACCCGGGAGATGGCGTTGCTGCGCTGCATCGGCGCGACGCGCGGGCAGGTGTTCGGCTCCGTCCTGCTGGAGTCGGCGGTGGTCGGCCTGATGTCGTCGCTGCTCGGCCTGCTGCTCGGGTACGGCATGGGCGCGGGGGCGATGGTGGTGCTGCGTACCTCCGGTGCCCCGCTGCCCGAGGCGACCGCGACCCTGACGCCGTTCACCGTGGCGCTGGCCGTGGCGGTCGGCATGGTCGTCACGGTCGGGGCGGCCCTGCTGCCCGCGCGTTCGGCGACGCGGGTCGCGCCGATCGCCGCGCTGCGCGCCCAGGTGGAGGAGCACACCTTCAGGGCGGGGGTCGTGCGGGTGATCGTGGCGGCGTTGTTCCTGGTCGCCGGGGTCGCGGTCACCGTGGTCGGGGTGACGATGGATCCCGGCCAGGCGGCGCTGTTCACCGTGATGGCGGGCGGCGCGCTGGTGTTCTTCGCGGTGCTGGTCCTCGGACCGGTGATCGTCAGGCCGCTGGGCGCCTTCGTGGGCTGGCTGCCGGGCAGGCTCTTCGGGGTGCCGGGCAGGCTCGCGCTGGACAACTCGGGGCGCAACCCGCGACGTTCCGCGACCACGACGGTGGCGCTGACCGTCGGCGTGACGCTGATGACGCTCATCTCGGTGCTCACCGGCACGCTGCGGCTGACCTACTCCCAGAAGCTCGACGAGCAGTTCCCCGTCGACTACATGGTCCAGGCCCAGGACCGCGAGTCGCGTCTGCCGCGTGACCTGGCGGAGAACCTGCGGACCAGGCCGGAGCTGACCTCGGTCGTCGCGATCCGCCAGACCGACGCCAAGGCCGGCGCCGAGGACTCCACCTACCGGGCGGGAACGTTCGCCGCCACCCGGGACTTCGCCCCGGCCTTCACCTCGGGGTCGGTCGGCGCGCTCAAGCCGGGGACCGTGGCGGTGGCGGGCTACGTGGCCAAGAACCTCAAGGTCGCGGTCGGCGACCGGCTTCCGCTGCGCACGAAGAAGGCGGGCCGGGTCGAGCTCACGGTCGTCGGGGTCTTCGACGCCGATCAGACGGGCCTGGCGGAGCTGACGGTTCCCTCGGCCGACTTCGACCGTTACTTCGGCGTGGTCGACGACAGCCGGATCCTGGTCAACGCCAAGGAGGGGGTCGCCCCCGACGTGACGCGCAAGGTGGTCGAGGCGGCGGCGCAGCCGTACCCGACGGCGAAGGTGGCCAGCTCCACGGAGGTCAGGAGCGGGTTCGACGAGGCGCTCGACATGAGCGTGATGATCATCACGGGGCTGCTCGGGCTGGCGGTGCTGATCTCGCTGCTGGGGATCGCCAACACGCTGTCCCTTTCGGTCCACGAGCGGACCAGGGAGTCGGCGCTGCTGCGGGCGCTGGGCCTGACCCGGTCCCAGCTGCGGGCGATGCTCTCGGTCGAGGCCCTGATCCTGGGGCTCATCGGGGCGCTGGTCGGGGTGGTGCTCGGTGTCGTGTTCGGCTGGGCCGCCGCACGGACCGCGACGACCGGCGTCGTGTTCACCGTTCCCGTGCCGCAGGTCCTGGCGTTCGTGGTGCTGTCCGGTCTGGCGGGCGTGCTCGCCGCCGTGCTGCCCGCCCGTAAGGCCGCCCGGGCCTCGGTCGTGGACGCCCTGGCCGCGGGCTGACCGGTGCCGGGGCGCCCCACGGGGTGCCCCGGCCCTTTCGCCCGGCTCATCCGGGGTACTGGTCGGCGATGGTCTCCGGGTTGAGGAGGGGCCTGATCGTGATCTCCCCGGTGGCCTTGTCGATCACGAGGCATCCGCCACCGACGGTGTCGGGCAGCACGCCGGGGTCCTCGGGTTCGGGCTCCTTGGCCCAGGCGACGTATCCCTCGGCGAAGTCGTAGATCCGGATCTCCACGGCGGCGTCGAGGCCTCTGACGCCGTTGAAGTACTCCTCCGCGACCGCCCTGGCCTGTTCGAGGTTCACAGCCCGCGTCCCTCCGCGTCGAGGATCACGCAGAACACCCCGGTCACGAACTTGTAGAGCGGCTCGTCCGCGAGCCTCCCGAGCTGTGCGTCGAGCCAGAGCACCTCTCCGGAGGCGTTCACCACGTTCCAGGCGTGGCTGCCGCCCCCGGGCCAGCGGTTGACGATGATCGCGGCGGATCCGTGGCCACCGGCCAGCAGCGCCGGCCCGATCGGGCCGTAGGCCTGTCTTCCCTGTCCGAGGTACTGGAAGCGCTGTCCGAGCCACCGTTCCGCGCGGGCCGCCCCGCCTTCCTCCCCGGTCAGCAGGGGTCTGCCGGCCCGGTCGTACTCCGGCCGTCTCGGCGCGGCGACGACCGGCGTCCCGTACCAGGTGGACAGCACCGACAGGGCGCAGTCCAGGGAGTTGGTCGCCCGGAACGGGTCGTCCGCCGCACCGGCCCCGTTGATCGCCTTGATCCACTCTCCCCGGGGGTCGGGGAAGCGCGTGGGCGTCCCCTCTTCGGTCACCGGCACCGAGCACAGCAGGTCCTCCTGGATCTGCGGGTCCGGCATCACCAGCCCGCCCACCGCGCCGTACGGCCTGCACCGGTCCAGCCTGATCGGCCGCCACGCGACCCGCTCCGGCTCCCTGGGCGGCGCCACGACGACCGAGGAACGCGGGTCGAGCTCGAAGTCCCGCCACCGCTGCCCGTCCGCGGTCACCACGGGGTTGTACGTCCTCGTTTGTAATACCGCGGTTGAAAACGCCTGTTCCACCGGTCCCCCTCGGCCTCGTTTCGGGCCGATGTTAGGGCGCTCGGCCGTACGGCACCGGCGAGTTGACCAGATCTGGAAGGAGCGTCCCCGGCTCAGGTGACCCGGACGTCCACGGTGTGCCAGCCGGTGGCGCCGTCGGGGCCCACGGGGGCGCGTTCTGCGGTCTGGGTGTAGCCGGTGGCGTCGGTCGCCCGTACCTCGATGGTGTGCTCGCCCGGGGTGGCGTCCCAGTCGTCGACCACCCACTGGCGCCAGGTGTCGGCGGTCGGCGCCTGGGCGAGTCTCGCCTGGCGCCACGGCCCCCGGTCGATCCTGACCTCGACCGCGTCGATCCCCTTGTGCTGCGCCCAGGCGACCCCCGCGATCACCGTACGGCCCGCGGGCAGGTCGGCCCCGTCCCTGGGCAGGTCGATGCGCGACTCGGTCTTGACGGGTCCCTTCGGCGCCCATCCCCTGGGGGTCCAGTAGGCCTCGTCCCGGTCGAAACGGGTGACCTTGATGTCGGTCACCCACTTGGTCGCCGAGACGTATCCGTACAGGCCGGGCACGACCTGGCGGACCGGGAAGCCGTGCGCGAAGGGCAGCGCCTCACCGTTCATCGCGAAGGCCAGCAGGGCGTCACGGCCGTCGAGGACGACGTCGACCGGGGTGCCGCAGGTCCAGCCGTCGGCCGAGGTGCTCAGCAGCATGTCCGCGTCCCGGTGCACGCCCGCGTCGCGCAGCAGCCCCGCCAGGTCGGCCCCCAGCCACCTGGCGTTGCCGACATAGGGGCCGCCGACGTCGTTGGAGACGCAGCACAACGTGACGTCCGCCTCGACCACGGGCCGTTTCAGCAGGTCGGCGAAGGTCAGTTCGACGGGCCTGTCCACCATGCCGTGGATCCTGAGGGTCCAGGAACGGGGGTCGACCTGCGGCAGCACGAGGGCGGTGTCCACCCGGTAGAAGTCCGCGTTCGGGGTGACGAACGGCGACAGTCCCTTGATCCTCAGGTCGGCCCCGGCCGGGATCGGGGGAAGCGGGGTCGCGGGCCCGGGCAGCCTCAGGGAGGCCCTGGCCGCGCTCACCGCGGAGCGTCCCGACGTCAGCGCCTGGCCGATCACGCCGCTCACTCCGGCGAGCGCGAGACCACCCGCCGCCCCGATGAGCAGTCCGCGCCGGTCGATCGCGGCGCCCTCCCCCGAGGTCGTGGGGGCCGGGCCCCGCAGGGCGCGTCCGGTCAGCAGGCGCAGGGTGACGATGCCCGCGACCACGCCCGCGAGCGTGGGCACGGCGTCCAGGACGCCCGCGTCCGGACGGGTCAGGGCGGCCGAGACGCCGACCACGCCGAAGGCCGCCAGCCCGGCGGTGCCGTACCTGAGGTCGCGCAGGGCCAGCGTCCCGATGGCCGCGGCGATCGCGGCGAGGACCACGAGGATGCCCGCGACCAGGACGTTCTTGTCGTTCTCCCCGAAGACGCGGATCGCGAACTCCTTCGCCCCCGCGGGGGCGAGGTCGACGGCGGCGTCGCCGACCGCGACGACGGGGAAGGCGGACGCCCTGACCAGCCCCGCGGCCGCCAGGGAGACCCCCAGCGCCGCCGCGCAGGAAACCAGGCCGATCAGCGGGCCCGCCCACCCGGGCGCACGTCTGTTGCTCTCCATGCCTGCGACGTTACGCCTGTCCGCGCGCCGGTCGCGGCGCGCGTCCTCAGCCGAGGAGCTCCGCGATGACGGGGGCCAGGGCGCGGAAGGCACGGCCCCGGTGGCTGATGGCGTTCTTCTCCTGGGCCGAGAGCTCGGCCGCCGTACGGCTCTCGCCCTCGGGCACGAAGATCGGGTCGTAGCCGAAGCCGTTGGCGCCGCGCGGGGCGTCGATGATCACCCCGTTCAGGGTGCCCTCGATGATGCGCTGCTCACCGGAGGGCAGCGCCAGAGCCGCCGCGCACGCGAAGTGGGCGCCCCGGTGCTCCTCCGGCACGTCGGACACCTGGGCGAGCAGCAGTTCCAGGTTCGCCCGGTCGTCGCCGTGCCTGCCCGCCCAGCGGGCGGAGAAGATGCCCGGCATGCCGTTCAGCGCGTCGACGCACAGGCCGGAGTCGTCGGCGATGGCGGGCAGGCCCGACTGCTCGGCGACGGCGCCCGCCTTCAGCAGGGCGTTCTCGGCGAAGGTCAGGCCGGTCTCCGCGACGTCACCGATCTCGGGGAACTCCTCAAGCCCGAGGATCTCGGCCGTGATCGAGGCGTCGGCCAGGATCCGGCGCAGCTCGGCGATCTTCCCGGCGTTCCTGGTCGCCAGGACCAGTTTGATCGAGGAGTTCACGCCAGCGCCTCGCGCTGCAGGCGGGTCAGCTCCACGCATCCGGCGGCGCCGAGGTCGAGCAGTTCGTCGAGGGCGGCCCTGTCGAACGGCTTGCCCTCGGCGGTGCCCTGGACCTCGACGAACTGGCCGCTTCCGGTCATCACCACGTTCATGTCGGTCTCGGCGGCGACGTCCTCGGTGTAGCAGAGGTCGAGCAGCGGCGTGGAGCCGACGACGCCGACCGAGACTGCGGCGACGGAGTCGATGAGGGGGTCGCCCGCGCACATCTTCCGCTCGCGCATCCACCGCACCGCGTCGGCGAGGGCCACGTAGGCGCCGGTGATCGCGGCCGTGCGGGTGCCGCCGTCGGCCTGGAGCACGTCGCAGTCGATCACGACGGAGTTCTCGCCGAGCACCTTGTAGTCGACGCAGGCCCGCAGGGAACGGCCGATGAGGCGGGAGATCTCGTGCGTCCTGCCGCCGATCCTGCCGCGCACCGACTCACGGTCGTTGCGGGTGTTGGTCGCCCTGGGCAGCATGGCGTACTCGGCGGTCACCCAACCCTGGCCGCTGCCCCTGCGCCAGCGGGGCACGTTGTCCTGCACGGAGGCGGCACACAGCACCCTGGTGCCGCCGAACTCGACGAGCACCGACCCCTCTGCGTGGGCGAGCCAGCCACGGGTGATGGTGACGGGGCGAAGCTGATCGGGAGAACGTCCATCTGCGCGAGCCATGGACCTCACCCTAGGGCCTTTCACGCCTCCAGGTCGTAGTGGGCACCGCTGCGGGCCAGTTCGATCCGGCCGGCGAACCCGCCCCGCGACGCCTCGTCGAGAACCCGTTCGGTGGCGTTCCAGGGGACCAGGTGGGTCAGCACCAGGGTGCCCGCGCCCGCCGCCGCCGCGTGTTCGGCGGCCTGGCGCCCGGTCAGGTGCAGGTCGGCGGGCAGGTCAGGGCCCTCGACGAAGGAGGCCTCGCACAGGAACACGTCCACCCCCGAGGCGAGTTTGACCAGTTCGGCCGACTCCCCGGTGTCCGCGGAGTAGGCCACGGAACGGCCGCCGTGGGAGACGCGGAAGCCGTAGGTCTCGACCGGGTGGTTCACCCTGGCGGCCGTCACCTCGAAGGGACCGACCCGGAAGACGCCGGGCGACAGCCGTACGAAGTCGAAGGCCGTCTCCAGGCCCGGCTCGGCGGGCATGCCGTAGGCGGCGGCCAGGCGGCGGGGCGCGTCCGCGGGGGCGTGGACCGGCACGCGGGGCAGCGGGCCGTGCGGGGAGTAGGTGCGCACCACGTGGTAGGAGCAGATGTCGAGGCAGTGGTCGGCGTGCAGGTGGGACAGGCAGATCGCGTCCACGTCGTAGAGGCCGATGTGCCGCTGGAGCGCGCCGAGTGAGCCGTTGCCGAAGTCCAGCAGCATGCGGAACCCCTCGGCCTCCAGCAGGTAGCAGGAGGCGGGGCTGTCAGGGCCCGGGAAACTCCCGGAGCATCCGATGATCGTCAGTTTCACGGCGGCCTCCTACTCGCTGTCTGTCACGTTACGTCGCGTGCCACCGGGGGCTCCCACCTCAGCGGGTCATCCGGTGGACCCGCTGGCCGTTTCCCCTGACGGGCCCGCCGTCCCCGGCGCCGTCACCGACCGTCGCGAGTTCGACCGCCTGGATCTCGGGGCCGAGGAAACGCTGGCCGAGCCTGGCGAACAGGTCGGTGTCCCCGGTGGTGGTGAACCTGTGCGCGGCGGGGCCGCCGGTCGCGGCCATGCCACGGTCGTGCAGGACGCGGTAGACGTCCTTGGCCGTCTCGTCCGCGCTGGAGACCAGCGTGACGCCGTTGCCCGCGACGTAGGAGATGGGGCCGGTGAGCAGCGGATAGTGGGTGCAGCCCAGGATCAAGGTGTCGCAGCCGTCGTGCAGCACGGGTTCGAGATACTCCCGGATGGCCTCGATGACCTCCTCGCTCGTCGTCTCCCCCCGTTCGACGAACTCCACCAGGCGGGGCGCGGCCACCCCGGTCAGCCTGACGTCCGGGGCGGCGGCGAAGGCGTCCTGGTAGGCCATCGACTCGATCGTGGCCCTGGTCCCGATCACCCCGACCCTGCCGTTCCTGGTCGCCTGTACGGCCCGGCGCGTCGCGGGCTGGATGACCTCGACGACCGGCACGTCGTAACGCTCGCGGGCGTCCCGCAGCACCGCCGCGCTCGCGCTGTTGCACGCGATCACCAGCATCTTGACGTCGTGCTCGACGAGGTGGTCCATCACCTCAAGGGCGTAGGCCCGCACCTGCGCGATGCTCTTCGGCCCGTACGGCTGGCGTGCGGTGTCCGCCACGTAGAGGAGTGACTCGCTCGGCAGCTGGTCGATGATCGCCCTGGCCACCGTCAGGCCGCCGACCCCGCTGTCGAAGATTCCAATGCTTGCTTGCGACACGGTTCCCAAGGTTAGGCGACCTGGGACGACCGCTCACGGTAAGAATCCTCACAACACGATCAATCATCGCGAAAAGATCAGCCGCGCCCCACCCTGGCGAGCTGCCGCGACTGGGCGACGAGACGTCCGGCCGAGTCCCAGACCTCGACCTCCTCGTCGAACCAGCCGTCACCGATCAGCCGTCCGCTGCCGAGCAGGGTGAGCCAGCCGGGGGCGGGCAGGGCGCGCAGGTGCCAGGTGAGGTCCACGGTCGGCGCCCAGCCGCGAGCGCCCGCGGAGAAGACCACCGGCGGCAGGCAGTCGACGGCCATCGCCAGCACGTAGGGATCGGGTTCCCTCCCCTCGGCCAGCCGGAAGTAGGCACGGGCCTCGGGACGCCCGGTGGGCCTGCCGTCGAGCCAGCCTGCGGTCGGCGGGTCGAAGGCCAGTTCCATCCGCTCGTTGAGCGTCATGCCCGAGCCGGGATCGGGGACGGGCGGCCTGAAGCACTCCTCGATGGGGGGCATGGTCGCCGAGGGACCGTCGCTCCAGTCGGGGGCGACGTCGTTCAGGGTGGCGGTCGTGACGAGGGTCTCGATCAGCGGGACGTCGTCCTGCAGGAGGGTCGCCCTGGTCATCGTGACGGTCCTGCCCGACTTGAGCGGTTCGAGCCGCACCCTGGCGGGGCCGGGCGGGGCGACGCGCAGGAACTGCGCGCTGGTGGTCACGGGGTGCTCGTGCGGGGAGGCGTCCACGACGGCGCGCAGCAGTACGGCCAGCAGGTAGCCCCCGTTGAGCGGTCCTCCGACGGCGTATCCGGGGTCCAGGTGCACGTCGTAGGTGGTCTCGTCCACCCGGACCGCCCGCGTCGCCTCATCGAACTTCGTCATCCACGCTCCCCGAACTATATTCTGGAAGGGTCACTCTATCGGGTTTGACCGGTATTCCTGGCTCCCCTTGGCATATGTCACCTTTTGGAAGAAGACGGGGTGTTTCCCGGGAAGATCAGCGATCTCCGGCGTGCGGGCGCGTTGGATGGAGCAATCGCGTGGTTAGTTCAATGCAAGCGGGTTGCTACCGATGTGCACTAACTTCTCGGTATCCGAGAGAAGTCCACATTGTGAGTGAGCATGTCTGCCAACAACCCCCCCGGCCAGCCGCCCTACCCGGGCCAGGAACCTGACAGGACGATCGCCTACCGGCCACAATCTCAGGGCTACCCCCAGGACGGCGGTTACCAGCAGCCCGGCTACGGCCAGCAGCACCAGGACCAGCAGGTCTACGGCCAGCAACAGGCGTACGGCCAGCAGCCCGGTTATGGCCAGCAGCCCGGCCACGGTCAGCAACCTGGCTACGGCCAGCAACCCGGCCACGGTCAGCAGGCGTACGGCCAGCAGGCGGGGTACGGCCAGCAGGCCCAGCCGGGTTATCCGCAGAACTACGGCCAGCAGCCCGGCTACGGCCAGCAGCCCACCTGGCAGCAGAACCCGGACTTCCTCGGCCCCGGGCAGCCGACCGCCCGGCCCGCCAAGAAGGGCAGGGGCTGGCTGATCGGGTTGATCGCCGCGCTGGTCGTCGCCCTCGTCGGCGGTGGCGGCGCCTTCGCGGTCAGCCTGCTGAGCGGCGGCGGCACCCAGCCCCACGACGTGCTGCCCGGTGACGCGATCGGCTACGTGCGCCTGGACCTCGACCCGGCCGCCAACCAGAAACTGGCGCTGTTCAGCATCGCCAGGAAGTTCGACGTCACCCGCTCCTCCTTCACCGGGGACGACCCGCGCAAGGCGCTGTTCGACCTGATCAAGGAGGACGGCGGCCTGGACAAGATCAACTACTCCACCGACGTCGAGCCCTGGCTCGGCAGCCGCATCGGCGTCGCCGTGCTCTCCCCGACCAAGGCGGGCGCGGAGCCGGGCGTGGTCGTGGCCGTGCAGGTCTCCGACCAGGACAAGGCGAAGGCCGGGCTCTCCAAGCTGATGGGCGGCGCGAAGTACGGCGTCGCCTTCCGCGAGGACTACGCGCTGCTCGCCCAGACCCAGGACCAGGCCGACCAGGCCGTCAGGGTCGCGCCGCTGTCCGACAACACCGCCTTCTCCGACGACCTGAACGCCCTGGGCGAGACCGGTGTCCTGTCCTTCTGGCTCCACGCCGGGAAGATCGCCGACTTCGCACCCGAGGTGGCCACCCGCAACCCCGAGGCGCTCGCGCAGGTCAAGAACCTCAGGGTCGCCGGCGCGCTGCGCTTCGACGGCGACTACGTCGAACTGGCCGGCGTCACCCGTGGCGCGCAGAACCTGGACATGGGCCAGCCCGAGACCTCCAGGATCAGCACGCTTCCCGCCTCGACCGCCGCCGCCCTGTCCATCTCCGGTCTCGGTGACGTCGTCGGCAAGCAGTGGGCCCAGATCCTGAAGTCCGCCGACCAGACGGGCGCCGGTCTTCAGCGGTTCGCCGACCAGGCCCAGCAGCAGTACGGCCTCGCCCTGCCCGCCGACCTGTCCACGCTGCTCGGCAAGAACCTGACCCTGGCCCTGGACTCCAGGGGCCTGGACGCCAACCAGCCGAAGTTCGGCGCCCGCGTCATCACCGACCCGGCCAAGGCCCAGGAGATCGTCGCCAAGATCGAGAAGGCCCTCGCCGACTCCGGCACCACGACCCCGCAACTGGCCAAGGCCCCCGGCGACGGCAGCTTCGTGCTGGCCAGCTCCCCCGAGTACGCCGCCGAACTGGCCAAGGACGGCGCCCTCGGCGACGACGAGGGCTTCAGGCTGGCGGTCCCCGACGCCGAGAAGGCGACCTTCGCCGCCTATGTCGACCTCGACAAGCTGGAGCACCTCTACCTGCAGAACCTCCAGGGCGAGGAGCGGGCCAGCCTTCAGGTCCTGAAGGCCGTGGGCATCAGCGGAACCCAGTCGGGCAGCGACTCGACCTTCTCCATGCGGCTGGTGTTCAACTGACCCTTCCCGAACCCACCGTCTGAGGGCGGGCGTCCCACCCGGGACGCCCGCCCTTTCGCGTTTCTCCCCGCCGTGGACCACGGCCCCGCACCCCTCGACGCGAACCCGCGAAGCCGGTGAACCGATCCCCCGTCTCCGACGTGTCATCGTCGTGAAGTCCCTGCCCGTGATCGTGATCGTCCTGGCCGTCGCCGGGTGCGCAACCGCCGTACTGGCCTCGCGGTCGGCCGCCGGGCCTCCTGCGGCCCCGCCGCCGTGCCCGCAGCGGTGGGGCGGCGAGGCCCCCGGCGGCTGGGTGCCCGGACCCTCCGGCGTCGCCGGGGCCGACGGGTCCCTCGTGCCCGGCGATCCGGTCTCGGCGCTGATCTGCGCCTACCCCGGGGACAACACCCACCCCGGCGGCACGCGGCTGGCCGGGTCCAGGTCCCTGACGGAAGGAGCCGTGGCGATGGCCCGCGACCTGGACTACCTTCCCGCCGCCGGGAAAACGCCCTTGGGGCCCTGCACGCTGATGGGCGGCCCGATGACCAACTACCTCGTCCGTTTCGTCTACGACGACGGGAAGGTCCTGTGGCTGGGCAGCGCCGAGGAGGTCAACTCCTGTGTGACGACCACCAACGGCGCCGTCGGCAGCCCCTCCTACATCGGGCCGGAGATCACCGCCGCCTACGAGAGCGGCACCTGGCGCCCCGTACGGCCCGCCGACCCCTGCCAGGGCCGGCCGACCGGCCGCAGGGGACAGAACGAACAGATGGTGCCCGAGGGAGCCGTCTCGGTCCTGGCCTGCGGACGGCCCCACAGGCCGGACGCTCCCCCCGTACGGCGGGAGCACGACGCCGAGACCGCCGAGGCCCTGGCCAGGGCCCTGAACTCCCTTGGGACCCGGCCCGGCGACAACACCTGCCACCGGATCCCGGGCCTGCGCGGGCGGCCCTTCCAGCTGCGCTTCCGCTATCCGGACGGCCCCGCCGCGATCGTCGACGTCATGCCGGACTGCGCCCCCATGGTGAACAACGGCCTGCTCCAGGCGGACGCCGACGACACCGTCCGCGAGCTCACAAAGGCGGCCTCGCCCTACGCCCGCTAGGGACCCCCATCCCGGAAGGCCTTCTCACGGCCTCCCGGGGGCCACGGGGAGAAATCAGGCCCAGAGCTGGCCTTCGAGGCGTTCCTCGGCCTCGTCCAGGGTGCCCTCGTAGGCGCCGGTCGACAGGTACTTCCAGCCGCCGTCGGCCACCACGAACACGATGTCGGCGCGCTCGCCCTCCTTGAGGGCCTTGGCCGCCATGCCGAGCGCCCCGTGCAGGGCGGCACCGGTCGAGACACCCGCGAAGATGCCCTCGGTGGACAGCAGCTCCCTGGTCCGCCGCAGCGCGTCTCCCGAGGAGACGGAGAAACGGGTGGTCAGGACGTCGGGGTCGTAGAGCTCGGGGATGAAGCCCTCGTCCACGTTGCGCAGGCCGTACACCAGCTCGCCGTAGCGCGGCTCGGCGGCCACGATCCGCACGCCGGGGACGCGCTCACGCAGGAAGCGGCCGACGCCCATCAGGGTGCCGGTCGTGCCCAGGCCCGCGACGAAGTGGGTGACGGACGGCAGGTCCTCCATGATCTCCGGCCCCGTCGTCTCGTAGTGCGAACGCCAGTTGGCCGGGTTTCCGTACTGGTAGAGCATCACCCAGTCGGGGTTCTCCGCCGCCATGCCCTTGGCGACCCGTACGGCCTCGTTCGAGCCACCGGCCGCCGGGGAGGAGACGATCTCCGCTCCCCACATCCGCAGCAGCTGACGGCGCTCCTCCGAGGTGTTCTCCGGCATCACGCAGATCAGCCGGTAGCCCTTGAGCCGGGCGGACATCGCCAGTGAGATGCCCGTGTTGCCGCTGGTGGGTTCGAGGATCGTGCAGCCGGGCCGCAGCAGCCCGTCCTTCTCGGCCTGCTCGATCATCCACAGCGCCGGGCGGTCCTTGATCGAGCCCGTCGGGTTGCGGTCTTCGAGCTTGGCCCAGATCCGCACGTCCTGTGAGGGGGAGAGTCGGGGCAGGCCGACCAGGGGGGTACGACCTACCGAGTCGATCAGTGAGTCAAAGCGCATGGTGTAGGGCTTCCGCCTCGTGTTAACAAACCAGAAACATCGGCGTGGGCCACCACCGAACCGGTGGTGGCCCATATGTCTCGCTAGCGGGAGCCGCCGGCCACGGCCGGAAGGACGGTGACCGTGTCGCCGTCGGCGACGGGGGTCTCCAGGCCGCCCAGGAAGCGGACGTCCTCGTCGTTGAGGTAGACGTTCACGAAACGGCGCAGCGCGCCCTTGTCGACCAGACGGTCCTTCAGCCCGGGGTGCCGGGAGTCCAGGTCGCCGATCAGCTCCTCCAGCGTCGCGCCCTTGGCGTCGACAGCCTTGGCACCCTCGGTGAAGGTGCGCAGGATGGTGGGAATGCGAACCTCGATGGCCATCGCGGGTCAGTCTCCTTGTGTCGTCGTGCTGTCGTCGGGGAGGCGTCCACCGGTTCGGAACACCGGTGGGCACGGGGGGATTCCGGAGTGAGGTCCGGAGCTGTCATCAGCGACAGTCGTAGACGACGACGGAGGGGGTGTGCGCGAACAGGAAGTTCTGCACGGGCGCGAGGCCCGCGTTCCCGGCCCACGCATCGGGACGTGAGAGCACGACGTCCTCCTGGCTCGGGTCGGCGGTCATCATGACCGCCAGTCTACCCAACGGGTTTTCCTCCCCCATTGCCGTGTCACCCCCGAGACGGCCGTCACGCTGGGACGATCTTGACCTCTTCCTCGGTCACCACGCCGTCGAGGATGCGGTAGGACCGGAACTCGACCTCCTCGCCCAGTTCCTCGCGGGTGGAGACCAGCACGTAGTGGGCGTTGGGCTCCGAGGCGTAGCTGATGTCGGTGCGTGAGGGGTAGGCCTCCGTCGAGGTGTGGGAGTGGTAGATGACCACCGGCTCCTCGTCGAGGTCGTCCATCTCGCGCCAGACGCGCAGCTGCTCCAGCGAGTCGAAGCGGTAGAAGGTCGGCGACCGTTCGGCGTTGACCATCGCGACGAACCGCTGCGGGGAGTCGGAGCCGATCGGTCCGGCGATCACGCCGCAGGCCTCGTCCGGGTGGTCGGCCCGTGCGTGCGCGATGATCCTGTCAACCAGTTCCCGGGAGATGGTGAGCATGCCTGGAAGTTACCAAAGGGCGTGAACCAGGGTCTCCTGGAGGTAGGTCAGCCAGTCGTACAGGACGAGGACCGGATAGCGGGGGTCGTCCTCGCTCATCCCGGCCAGCTCGTTGTGGGCCTCCTCGGTCACCTCAAGCCGGGTGCCGAGGACCAGCCGGACGTCGTTCAGGGCGCGCATCCAGGCCCGCGCCTGCTCCAGGGTGAGCTCGGCGTGACCGGTCTCCAGGCCGTCGAGCATGGTCTGCGCGTCGGCCCGCTTGCCCTCGCGCAGGGTGGTCTCGGTGTAGCGGCGGAAGTCGGCCGACTGTTCGGCGTCCTCGTAGGCGGAGGGGAAGAGCCTGGCGAGCACCGGGTCGTCGGGCTTCTCCGCGGGCCCGATGCCCAGCGCGCGCTCCAGCGGGTCGTCCCCCGTCTCACCCGGTTCGACCAGGTCCAGCGTGTGGGAGGCCAGCGATCTCAGGATGGAGACCTCGGCGTCGTCGAAGTTCGTGACGACGCCGCCCTCACGGCCACGGCTGAATCCCGAACTCACCGTTCGCTCACCACTTTCGTTCGTCCGCACGCCTCACACGCCGCGGCGCCCTCTGATGTCACCCTGATGTCACCGCCGCGTCGGGCGGGCCGCACTCACGAGTCCTGCTGCAGCGTGGCCCACAGCCCGTAGGAGTGCATGATCTGCACGTCGCGCTCCATCTCCTCGCGCGTGCCGCTCGACACCACGGCCCTGCCCTTGTGATGCACGTCCAGCATCAGTTTCTCCGCCTTCTCCTTCGAGTATCCGAAGACGGATTGGAAGACATAGGTGACATAGGACATCAGGTTGACCGGGTCGTTCCAGACGATCGTCAACCACGGCCGATCGGGCCGCACGTCGATCGACGGACGCTCGACCTCCATTGGAGCAGTGCTACCCACGTACCCCAGTCTGCCCTACCTCGGGCTTAGTCTTCGACTCGTGAGTACGAGCATGAGCAGCGCGCTGCTGACCGACCACTACGAGCTGACGATGCTGCAGGCGGCGTTGCGCGACGGGGTCGCCTTCCGGCGGGCGACGTTCGAGGTGTTCGCCAGGCATCTGCCCGAGGGACGGCGCTACGGGGTGGTGGCGGGCACCGGGCGCCTGGTCGACGCGCTGCGCGACTTCCGGTTCGGCGAGCGTGAACTGGCCTTCCTGCGGGAGAACCGGGTGGTCGACGAGCCCACGCTGGAGTTCCTGTCCGGCTACCGCTTCTCCGGCGACGTGTACGGCTACCGCGAGGGAGACTGCTACTTCCCCGGCTCCCCCATCCTGACCGTCGAGGGCACCTTCGCCGAGGCCGTGCTGCTGGAGACCGTGGTCCTGTCCATCCTCAACCACGACTGCGCCATCGCGGCCGCGGCCTCCCGCATGGTCCACGCCGCCGGGCCGAGGCCGATCATCGAGATGGGTTCGCGGCGCACCCACGAGATGGCCGCCGTGGCCGCCGCGCGGACCGCCTACCTGTGCGGGTTCGCCTCCTCCTCCAACCTGATGGCGGGCCACCTGTACGGTGTGCCGACCGCCGGGACGGCCGCCCACGCCTTCACGTTGCTCCACGACTCGGAGAAGGCGGCCTTCCGGGCCCAGATCGACTCCCTCGGCGCCGGGACCACGCTGCTGGTCGACACCTACGACGTGGCGGAGGCCGTACGGACCGGCGTCGAGCTCGCGGGACCCGACCTGGGGGCGGTCAGGCTCGACTCCGGTGACCTGGCCGAGGTCGCCTACGCGGTCCGCGCCCAGCTCGACGAGCTGGGCGCCCACAAGACCCGGATCATCGTCACCAGTGACCTGGACGAGTACACCATCGCCGCGCTCGCCGCCGCCCCCGTCGACGGCTACGGCGTCGGCACCTCGCTGGTCACCGGTTCCGGGGCGCCGACCGCGGCGCTGGTCTACAAGCTCGTCGCCAGGCAGGACGAGGAGGGGGTGATGCGCCCGGTGGCCAAGCGGTCGGTGGGCAAGCCGAGCCGGGGCGGTCGCAAGCACGCCTTCAGAAGGCTGGACGAGTCGGGTACGGCCGACGCCGAGCTGGTCACCGTCTCCGGCGAGCGGCCCGCCGGCAGCCGCCCGCTCCAGGTGGAGCTGGTGCGCGGCGGGGAGATCGTGGGCGCCGAGCCGCTGGAGGCCGCCCGTGAGCGGCACCGGCTGGCCGTCGCCGAACTGCCCGCCACGGCCCGTCAGCTGGCCAGGGGCTACGAGGCCGTCCCCACCGTCTTCGACGAGTGAGGACGGGTGAACCCGGCTGCCGGACACGGCCTCGGACGTGTTTGACTGACCCCATGGCAACAGCGCTGATCGTCGTCGACGTCCAGAACGACTTCTGCGAGGGGGGCAGTCTCGCGGTCGGCGGTGGCGCCGAGGTCGCCGCCGCCATCTCCAGGCACGCCGCCTCGCACGGCTACGACCACGTCGTGGCCACCCGTGACTTCCACGTCGATCCCGGCGACCACTTCTCCGCCTCCCCCGACTACGTGGACTCCTGGCCCGCCCACTGCGTGGCCGGGAGCCACGGCGCGCTGTTCCACCCCGCCTTCGACACCGCCGGGGTCGAGGAGGTCTTCAGCAAGGGCGCCGACGCCGCCGCCTACAGCGGTTTCGAGGGCAGCGCCCCGGACGGCACGAGCCTGGCCGAGTGGCTGGCGGCCCGCCGGGTGGACACGGTCGACGTCGTGGGCATCGCCACCGACCACTGTGTGCGCGCCACCGCCCTGGACGCGGTCCGCGAGGGGCTGGCCGTACGGGTGCTGCTCGACCTGACGGCGGGGGTCGCCAGGGGGACGACCGAGGCGGCCCTCGACCAGCTCAGGGCCGCGGGGGCCGTTCTCACCGGCGAGCCGGTGCTCCGTTCCTGACCGGCCTCCCGTATGCGGCCACAGGCGGGTCATCAAAGGTCAAAGGCCGCCGCCGCCCGGCACGGCAGGAGCTAGTTACGGAGAGTCGTATCCCATGACCTCCGGTGGTGATCCCACATGCTCCTGCTCGGCATCTCGTGGCTGGTCCTGGCTCCGCTCGGCCTGTGGCTGGTGATGCGGGGCCGCGGCTCGGCCCGGGTCGGAGGCGCTTTCGCGCTGGTCGGCCTTGAGGCGACCACGTTCTGGATCAGCGGTCCCACGCTGACCAGGCCGACGATCCCGCTCGAACAGCCCGCTGCCGTCTCCTCGGCCACACCCCGCCCCTCGGCGTCCCCGACGCCCACGGAGGCGTCCCCTGAGCCTGCGCGGCCCGCACGGAAAACGGCACGGGAGACATCAAAGGAGACGTCACGGAAAGTGCCGCGGAGGGCGTCCGGGCCCTGCCGGGCGCCGGTCAGCGCGAGCGCTGGACGGCCCACTGGCGGATCTTGTCGATCCGTTCTTGGACCTGTTCGGCGGTCGCCTGGGCGATAGCCGGGCCGCCGCAGGCCCGGCGCAGCTCGGCGTGGATGACGCCGTGGGGCTGGCCGGTGCGGTGGTTCCAGGCCCCGACCAGGGTGTTGAGCTCGCGGCGCAGGTTGGCGATGAGCTCGTGCGGGGCGACCTGCGTCTCCTTGGGCTCGGGGGCGGCGCGCTTGGCCTTCAGCTGGTCGGACTGCCGTTTGCTCAGCAGCGTGCGCACCTGGTCGGGCTCCAGCAGGCCGGGCAGTCCGATGAAGTCCTCCTCCTCGGGGGAGCCCGGCTCCGCGCCGGTGCCGAACTCGCCTCCGTCGAACAGGACCCGGTCGAAGGTGGCGACCGCCTCAAGCGTCTCGAAGGGCAGCTCGTCACCGACGACGTCGGGGTTGTCCTTCTTGCGCTGGGCGTCGTCGAGCAGGAAGTCGTCCAGGCCGTCCTCCGGCGGCTTGCGGTCGAGCACGTGGTCGCGCTCGGCCTCCATCTCCCCGGCCAGGCCCATCAGGGTCGGCACCGAGGGCAGGAAGACCGAGGCCGTCTCCCCGCGCTTGCGCGCCCGCACGAAACGGCCGACGGCCTGGGCGAAGAACAGCGGGGTCGAGGTGCTCGTGGCGTAGACCCCGACCGCCAGGCGCGGGATGTCGACGCCTTCGGAGACCATCCGGACCGCGACCAGCCAGCGGTCCTGTGAGGCCGAGAACTGCTTGATCTTCTTGGACGCGTCGGGGTCGTCGGAGAGCACGACCGTGGCGCCCTCCCCGGTGATCGTGCGGATGTGCCTGGCGTAGGCGCGGGCCGTCTCGTGGTCGGTGGCGATGACCAGGCCTCCGGCGTCGGGGACGCCTCTGCGCACCTCGGTCAGCCGCCGGTCGGCGGCGTGCAGCACCTGCCGGATCCAGTCGCCCTTGGGGTCGAGGGCGGCCTTCCAGGCCTGGCCGAGCTGGTCCTTGGTGAGCGGCGTGCCCAGCGTCGCGGCGATCTCGTCGCCCGCGCGGGTCCGCCAGCGCATCTCCCCCGCGTAGGCAAGGAAGATCACCGGCCGGACGACGCCGTCGGCCAGGGCCGGCCCGTAGCCGTATGAGTAGTCGGAGACGCTGCGCCGTACGCCCTCGCCGTCCTCGGCGTAGGTGACGAACGGGATCGGGTTGACGTCGGACCTGAACGGCGTGCCCGTCAGGGCCAGGCGCCGGGTCGCGGGCTCGAACGCCTCGCGCACCCCGTCGCCCCAGGACTTCGCGTCACCCGCGTGGTGGATCTCGTCGAAGATGACCAGGGTCTTGCGCGCCTCGGTCCTGGCGCGGTGCAGCGCCGGGTGCATCGAGATCTGGGCGTAGGTGACGGCGACCCCGACGTAGTCGCGTGAGGTCGCGCCCTGGCTGTTCTTGAACTCCGGGTCGATGGCGATGCCGACCCTGGAGGCGGCGTCGGCCCACTGTTGCTTGAGATGCTCGGTGGGTGTGACGATCGTCACAGCCCGGATGAGCCCGCGCGACAGCAGCTCACTGGCGATGCGCAGCGCGAAGGTCGTCTTGCCCGCGCCGGGCGTGGCGACCGCGAGGAAGTCGCGCGGCTCACGCCTGAGGTACAGGTCAAGCGCCTCCTGCTGCCACGCGCGCAGCTTCGGCGCGGTGCCCCAGGCGGCACGGTCCGGAAACGAGGGGGACAGGTGGGAGGCGGCGAAGGTGCTCACAGTGTCATCAGAGTAATCGCCGCAACCGTCAGGCGTGCCGATCGGGCGAGATCCTCGCCGATAACGCCCCCGCGTGCTAGGGCCCCTCCCATCCGGGTACGGCCCGCCCCACGGCCGCCGCCCGCCGCCCGCCACCAGGCCCTCACCGGCGCCGACGCCCGCTCCCCCACCCGCCGTCACGCCCTGACGCCTCCCCTGGGACCCCCGGGGGAACACCCGAGGCCCGTGGGGGGCCCTTGCGGGCCGGAGTAGGGGCTAACGGAGCCCGGAGATCACCTTGTCGATCGCACCGCGCAGGGCGGGATCGTCGGGCTGGGCGACACCGACCACGACGACCGGTTCGCCGCCCTTCCCGGTGAGCAGGACCAGCCTGAGGTAGGCGGGCCGGTTGACGACGTCGTGGTACTCCGCGCGCAGGGAACGGCTCCGTCCGGTCCGCCCGTTCACGGTGACCGCCCGGTCGTCGACGACCTTGACCTCGTCGCCGTGGAGCAGCAGCCTGCCGTACAGGTCGGCCAGACCGGCCGCGGTCTTGGCGGGGTCGTCTCCCGGCTCGGCGGGCCCGGTCATGACCGTCACCGCGCCGTCGCCGCCCGCGATGGAGGTGAACCCGGTGACCGGCGGCACCGCGCCGACCCGCCAGCCCGCGGGCAACGGGTACGTCACACCCGTGACGGGGTCGCTCACCACGGCGGGCCTGGTGGCGGCCTGGGCGTCCGAGGGGGCCTGCCACAGCAGCAGCGGGGGGAGCAGCACGGCGACGGCGAAGCCGACCGCGAGACCGGCCGCCGCCGCCACCGTCCCGAGGAGCAGGCGCCGCAGCCGCCCCGCCCTGCTGGGGGGAGGCGCCACGGGTGAGCCGTACCAGCGGGCCGAGGGCGGCAGCTCGTCCTGGGGGGAGTCGTCGTCGTTGAGCGGCCAGGGCCGGTGGGTCTCCCACACCGACTCCTCCGGCCAGATCCCCTCCCCCTCCCGCCGTGCCCTGCCCAGGCGCCGGGCACGTCCACGCCTCCAGAACGCCCAGGGCCCGGCGGTCCGCCCCCGGAACTCCTCCGAGGTCCATCCCCGCAGGTCTCCGTCGTCGGTCTCCTCGGACACCCAGCCGCCACGTCCGCCGTCGACCGGCACGAGCACCGGCGTGGGCACCGTCTCGCTGTCCGCCGTCTCCGGGGTCTCGGCCGGTCTCGGCGCCTCTGGGGGCTCCGCCTCGTCCCGGTCCCAGAGCGAGGCCCGGTGCTGGGCGGGACGCGGACGCCTGTCCGGTGGCCATGTCCCCGGCGTCCCCGGCGTCCTCGGCGCCCCCGGCGCCCCGGACTCCCCCGGCGTTCCGCCCGTCTCCGCCACCGGTGACCACACCAGGTGGCCCTCGTCCCGGCCGTCGCGTGCCTCCTGTGAGACGTCGGGCTCGTGCGGCTCGGCGGGGGGCTCAAAGGTGGGGGCGGCGTGAGCCCGGGTCTCCTGGGCCGCGTAGGGAGCGCTTCCACGACGCGTGCGACGCGGCGTGTCCTGTGGCACGCGGGACGCGCCGGAGGCGTCCTTCCCCTCGGGGCGCTCCGGCGGCCACGCCTGGCGAGGTCGTTCGTCCACGACGTCTGCCTTCCCGGTGGTCACGGTTCTACCGTCCTACCATGCCCGTCCTTACCCGGTCCGGCTATAGATGATCGTCGTCAGCGGGAAAACGACCGGCTCAGGCGGCTTCCCGCATGCGGCCCGCGACGGCCACCCCCAGCAGCCCGACCGCCGCCATCAGGACGGCGATCGTGGTGTAGCCGGTGGCGATGTCGTCGTGGCCGATCACGTTGATCAGCACTCCGCCGAAGCCGATCGTCAGGGCGCTGCCGAGGGTGTCGACGACCTGGAGGGCGGCGGAGTTCGCGCCCTGCTCGGCGTCGGGAGACTGGCGCATGGCGGTGACGTTGACGCTGGTCATGGCGATGCCCATGCCGAACCCGGCGAGCACCCAGGCGGGCACGGTGATCCAGCCGGTCACCCCGGGCACCAGCGCGAGCAGGGTGAGCAGGACGCCGGAGGTGACCGAGGCCGCGCCGAGCCGTACCAGGCGGGGGCGGTCGAACTCGCGCCTGGACTGCAGGTAGGAGCCGGTCGTCCAGCCGAGCGCGCCGATGGTGAGCGCCACCCCGCCCTCGATCACCGAGAAGCCGCGCACCTGGGTGAGCAGCAGCGGGATGAAGGAGTTGATCCCGAAGAAGGAGGCGGAGAGCACACCGCGCATCATCACCGTGGTCGACAGGCCCCGGCCGAACATGAGCGCCCGGCGCGGCAGCAGCCTGGGCAGGCCCGCGGCCAGCAGCGCCAGACCGGCCAGGGTGGCGGACCAGCCGACCCCCGGGTTCAGGTGCAGGAGGTCGACGCCGTACAGGAGCGCTCCGGCGCCCGCGGCGGTCGCCGAGGCCGCCAGGGTCATCGCCAGCGGCCTCGACCGCTCCCCGGAGGGCGCCGGAGCGACCCCCGCTTCCGTGTCCGGCCCGGCACCTGGTTCGGTTTCGGCCCCACGCGGGCGCAGCGCGGGCAGGAGCATCAGCAGGGCGGGGATCACCAGCGGCACGATGCCGTAGAAGACCCAGCGCCAGCCGAGCGTCGCGGCGACGAGCCCGCCGAGGCCGGGGCCGACCAGCGCGGGCAGCACCCAGGCGGCCGACAGGGCGGCGAAGACCTTGGGTCTGGCCTCGGGCACGTACACCCGCGCGATCATCACGTAGACCGCCACGATGACCGCCCCGCCGCCGAGGCCCTGCACGGCCCGTGCCGCGATGAACAACTCCTTCGACCCGGCGGCGCCCGCCATCGCCATGCCGGTCACGAACAGGCCGACCCCGAGCAGGAAGGGCCAGGCGTGCCCTCTGCGGTCGGACCAGAGCCCGGCGACGACGTTGGCGAAAAGGCCCGCGATGAGGAAGGCCGAGAAGCTCATGCCGTACAGGTCGAGCGCGTCGAGGTCCTCGGACACCGCGGGCATCACGGCACCGACGGACATGCCTTCGAAGGCGATCAGGGTGACGACGAGCAGGATCCCGAGGGAGGCCGTGCGGTATTCCGGACCGAAGATCCGGGGGGACTGGTATGGAGCGTAGAGGGTCTTCGGTACTGTCACCCGTTAAGGGTAGTGGCCGCCTCCCGACTGCGGTAAAGGGCCCATATTTCATGCATTCTGCCCGCTTGTCCGGTGGTGAACTCGGACATACAGCGATCCTGGGCGTAGTCCATGAAGTTGTGGATCGGGTCGGAACCGCCACCCTTGCAGGTGTCCTTGGCCGCCGGGCAGCCCTCGGTCGGCTGAGCCTCCGGCGGGGTGTCGTCGACCGCGTCTCCGGGCGACTCGCAGCCGTTCTCGAAGGTGTGCAGCAGGCCCAGCCAGTGGCCGATCTCGTGGACGGCGGTGAACCCCCGGTCGAAGTTCCGCAGCGACCCGCCGGGCAGCGTCCGCCAGTCGACGACCACACCGTCGAGTTGGGGCTCGTTGCGGTACCAGTGGGGGTAGGTCGAGTAGCCGAGCACGAGCTGGCCGAGCTGGGCGATGTAGAGGTTGAGGGTCTCCGGGCCACCCCGGCGCATCTGCTTGAGCGGCCGTTCGTAGGTGAGCGGACCGCGGAACCAGGCCGTGTTCTCTGTCCTGGTGATCCCGTCGAGCCGAAAGCGGACCCCGGTGTCCACGCCGCCGTAGCGGCCTCCGTAGGCGGAGTTGAGGGCGGCGATCTGCGCGCGCACCGCGTCGTCCTGCGCCCCGAGGACACCCTCGGTGACGACGTGCGCCCAGGTGGGGACGGTGATGGTGGCCGTCGGGACGCGTCGCGCCCTCGACCGGCGCAGCGCGAGGTCGGCGAGCATCTCGGCGACCTGCGCGGGCCGTGGGGCGTACGGTTCTGAGCCCCTGCCGGGGAGCGCTCCCCGCGCGCCCGCCGTACAGCCTCGTCCGCTCACGGCGGCCGCCGTGGCGGGGAGTCCGGGCAGGGCGCCCACGGTGAACAGGCACGCCGAGACGACGGCGATCGCACGCCGAGCCATGCACTCCCCCGAGATGTCACGTTCGCTGGCCGTCAACCGCCAGGCGGTGACATCCCGACCGTAGCCTCATCGGCGGCGATCACCCGTCAGCAACACTCATTCCTTGCCGCTGTCGTCCTCACCCTTCGGGAGTCCTTCGTAGATCTCCTTGCACTCGGGGCAGACCGGGAACTTCTGCGGGTCCCGGTTCGGCACCCAGACCTTGCCACAGATCGCGCGCACCGGGGTGCCGGTGAACGCGCTCTCCATGATCTTGTCTTTCTCGACGTAGTGGGCGAACCGCTCGTGGTCGCCGTCACCGAACGAGAGGTCGGGACGGATGTCGCTCTCAGGGAGAATTTTCGTGCTCACCCTGACGATTTTATGCCCGCGGGGCCGCGATCCCGGATCCGGCGCACGCCGTTTCTCCACCGACCCCGCCAGGGACGGGTACGGCTCCCGCCGGCAAGGGCGGGAGCCGTCGCAGGGGTCACCCCATGTGGATGGGGGCGTCCTCGCTCTTGCGGCCCGCCTTGACGAACAGCGCGAGCACGGCGGCCAGCACCGCGACGCCCGTGCTGACGGTGAAACCCAGGTGCATGCCGTCCAGGAAGGACAGGTGGGAGACCTTGCCGATGGCCTGCACGAGCGGCTCGGGCACGCCCGGCATCATCTGGGCGGTCGGCGCCCCGCCGAAGGTGGCGAGTTCCTGCAGCCCGTCCACCTGCTGCGGAGGCAGTGCGGGGAGCTTGGCCTGCGCCCAGTGGTCCTGGTAGACGCCGGCGACCCTGGCCGAGACGATCGCACCGAGGATGGCGGTGCCGAGCGCTCCGCCCACCTGCATGGCCGACTGCTGGACTCCGCCCGCGACGCCGCTGAGGTCCTCCGGGGCGTTGCCGACGATGATCTCGGTCGCGCCGACGAAGACCGGCGAGAGGCCGAAGGCGAGCAGGGCGAACGGGATGCCGCTGTCGATGAACGCCGCGTCGAGGCTGAGCCGGGACAGCAGGAACATCGCCAGCCCGGTGATCAGCATGCCGCCCGTGATCGTGATCTTGGTGCCGAACCTGCCGATGAGCACGGCGGCCAGCGGTGAGGCGACGATCATGCCCGCGCTCATCGGCAGCATCCGCAGACCCGACTCCAGGGGCGAGAGGCCGTGCACGCCCTGGAAGAAGAACGTGAGGAAGAACATCGCGCCGAACATGGAGAACGCGACCAGCATCATCAGGCCGGTGCCGATGGAGACCGAGGCGTTGGCGAAGAGGCTGAGCGGCAGGAGCGGCTCCGACGAGCGGGTCTGCCACCACAGGAACACCCCGCCGACCACCACGGCCGCGGCCAGGAAGCCGATCGTGCGCGCGTCGCCCCAGCCCCAGGTGGGAGCCTGGATGATCGCCCAGACCAGGGAGAACATCGCGACCGACAACAGCAGGACGCCCAGCCAGTCGACCCTGGACAGGGTCCGCGCCCGGCTCTCGGTCAGCACCCACAGGCCCATGGCCAGGGCGGCGATGCCCACGGGGACGTTGATGAAGAAGACCGACTGCCAGCTGACGTTCTCGACCAGCAGGCCGCCGACGATCGGGCCCGCGGCGCTGGACAGGCCGATGATGCCGCCCCAGGCACCCATCGCCGTCTTCAGCCGCTCGCCGGGGAAGGCGACCCGCAGCAGCGCGAGGGCGGCGGGCTGCAGCAGCGCGCCGAACAGGCCCTGGAGCACGCGCAGCCCGATCAGCATGCCGACCGAGGAGCTGAGGCCGATCGCGAGCGAGCTGAGCGCGAAGCCCGCGACGCCGATCAGGAAGATTCGCTTGTGTCCGAACAGGTCACCGAGCTTCCCCGCGGTGATCAGGAACACGGCGAGCGCGAGCAGGTAACCGCTGGTCACCCACTGCAGGTCGGACAGAGATGCCTTGAGGTCCTGGGCGATCACCGGGTTGGCGATGGAGACGACGGTGCCGTCCAGCATCACCATGATCACGCCGAGCGACACGGACAGAAGTGTGAGCCATGGGTGGCCCTGTCGCGCCGTGCCCAGGTCCGACGGTGGTGGTGCGGCCACCGTCTTGGCTTGTGCCATGGGAAGGGGTCCCCTCGTGAGTTCGCTTCGCCCCGCTTATGTCGATTGAGGCGTCAACACCCGGTAATTTATGACAGTCGCTGACAAGTGACAAATCCTTTGAAGAGGCAGCCCATGACTTATGGCAGACTGTGAACGATACGTTTCGGAGAGGTGACACGCATGGGTCAGCACGGCCTGCGCGAGCGCAAGAAGCACAGGACCAGGCTCGCGTTGATCGACGCCGCCCTTGACCTGTTCGCCGAGCAGGGCTACGAGGCAACGACCGTCGACCAGATCGCGGCCGCGGCGGACGTCTCGCCTCGCACGTTCTTCCGCTACTTCGCGACCAAGGAGGACGTCGCCCTCTCGCTGCCCCTCGACGGCCAGGAGGTCATGCTCGCCGAACTGGCCGCCCGCCCGTCCGAGGAGCCGCCGTTCACCGCCCTCGGTCACGCCATGCGCGCGGTCGTCGCCATGCTAGAGGAGTCAGATCCGACCGAGACGGCCAGGTTCCTCAAGGCGCGTGAGCTGATCGAGAGCACCCCCGCCCTCCTCGCCGGGAGCATGCACCGCCTGATGGGCAACGAGCGGCGGCTGATCGAGGAGGTCGCCAGGCGCGAGGGCGTCGGCGACGACGACCTGCTGACGCACTTCGCCGTCGCGCTGTTCGTCTCGGTGGCCAGGACGGGCTTCGAGCACTGCCGGGTGAACGACGTCTCCATCACCGGCTCCATCAGCGCGCGCCTCGACGCGGTGCTCGCGATGGCCGAGGAATCACTGCGTCCCGGCTGGGACCGACCGCCGACCCGCCCCGTTCCGCCCGGTCAGTTCATCGAGGGGTCGTCGGGGCAGGTCGCCACGTAGGCCAGTTCGTCGCGCTGACGACGGAGCACCGCCCGCCACAGCGATCCGGGGTCGTGGTGGAAGGTGTCGCCGGGTTCTGAGTCCACGACGTACCACGCCCCCTGGCCGATCTCGGCTTCGAGCTGCCCGGCCGACCACCCCGCGTAACCCGCGAAGATCCGCATCTGTGCGATCTCCCCGGCGAGGATCTCCGGAGGGGCGTCCAGGTCGACGGTCCCGATCCTGGAGACCGCGTCGGTTCCCGAGTGCAACCGCCGCCACCCCAGGGGCTCCTGCCCGCTCGGGACCGCGGCCAGGGCCAGGGCACTGTCGGTCTGCACCGGCCCTCCCTGGAAGAGCACCGACGGGCCGGTCACCATGGGGTCCCAGGTGGGCAGCACCTGCGTCACCGAGATGTCACTCGGCCGGTTGAGCACCACGCCGAGCGTGCCGCCGTCGAGGTCGTGCTCCAGGACGAGGACCACGCTCCGCCGGAAGTTGGGGTCGTCGAGCCGCGGCGTCGCCACCAGCAGGCCACCGACGTAGATCGCCTCCGCCATGTCTCCATCATGAAGGGTCAAAGGCGGATCTCGCTGCGCTACCCCCACTCCAGATCTTCCAGATATCACCCTGCGTTACGCAAAGCAGCTAAACGGGAACCCTCAGTACATACACCAATAAATGGGGGAGAAATGCGACAGGATGGCGAGGCGACGATCACCCCCGTGGCGTTCTTCGCGCTGGTCTTCCTCTTCGTCGCGGGCACCCTCCCCACACAAGGCACCGGCGAGCCGCACCGGACGGGGGCGCCTCTCACGGGGCACGGCGTCAGGGCGCCGAGCGCCGGACACCAGAGGGCACGACCGGGGCGCAGGACCCCGCGGTCCCTGTCCGTTCTCGGTGCGCCGCGTCCCTGGGAGACGGGCCCGCTCGCCGGAGTCGAACCCGCCGCCGGGCTGCCCTCCTGGGCCGCGACCGCCGCAGGCGTGACGCTCACCGGCGGTGCGCTGTGGTGGTACGGCGTGCTGTGGCCACGCCGTACCCCGTCACAGCCGATCGGCCCCGGACACCCGCCGGACGGCCGCCGCCGTCCCGGGCGCAGGCTCTGAGTGCTACGCCTCGGTCATGCCGGTGCGCGCCCTGCCACCCGCCGACTCGCGCACGGCGGCGGCGACGGCGCCCGCGACGTCGGCGTGGAACACGCTGGGAATGATGTAGTTGGGGCCGAGCTCCTCGGCGGTGACCACGGCCGCCAGCGCCCGAGCCGCCGCCAGCAGCATCTCCTGGCTCACCACGCTGGCCTGCGCGTCGAGCAGACCGCGGAAGACACCGGGGAAGGCCAGCACGTTGTTGATCTGGTTCGGGTAGTCCGAACGACCGGTGGCGACCACGGCCGCGTGCTCGCGGGCGTCGTCGGGCGAGACCTCGGGCTCGGGGTTGGCCAGCGCGAAGACCACCGCTCCGTCGGCCATCGTCGCGATGTCGTCGCCGGTGAGGATGCCGGGGGCGGAGACGCCGACGAACACGTCGGCCCCCTTGATCGCGCCCCGCAGGTCACCGGCGTAGCCCTCGGCGTTGGTGTGCTCGGCGATCCAGCGCAGCGAGTCGTCGAGGTCCTCCCTGCCGCTGTGCACCGCGCCCAGGTAGTCGCAGACGACCACGTTGCGGGCACCGGCCGCCAGCAGCAGGCGCAGCACCGCCGTACCGGCCGCCCCGGCGCCGGCCAGCGTGATGCGGACCTCGCCGAGCTCCTTGCCGACCACGCGCAGCGCGTTGGTGAGCGCGGCCAGCACGCAGATCGCGGTGCCGTGCTGGTCGTCGTGGAAGACCGGGATGTCCAGCAGCTCCCGCAGCCGCCGCTCGACCTCGAAGCAGCGCGGCGCGGAGATGTCCTCCAGGTTGATGCCGCCGAAGCCGGGGGCGATGACCTGGACGGTGCGGACGATCTCGTCGACGTCCTGGGTGTCGAGACAGATCGGCCAGGCGTCGATGTCGGCGAAGCGCTTGAAGAGAGCGGCCTTGCCCTCCATGACGGGCAGCGCGGCGGCGGGGCCGATGTTGCCCAGACCGAGCACCGCGGAGCCGTCGGTGACCACGGCGACGGTGTTCCGCTTGATGGTCAGCCGCCTGGCGTCCTCCGGGTTGCGCGCGATGGCCATGGAGACCCGGGCGACGCCGGGCGTGTAGGCCATGGACAGCTCGTCACGGTTGCGCAGCGGCACCTTGGAGCGCATCTCGATCTTGCCGCCGAGGTGCATGAGGAAGGTCCGGTCGGAGACCTTGTGGAGGACGACTCCCTCCACGGCGTCCAGCTTGTCGACGATGGCCTGGGCGTGGTCGGTGTCACGTGCGGCGCAGGTGACGTCGATGCGCAGGGTCTCGTGCCCGGCGGTGGTGACGTCGAGTGCGGTGACCACCCCTCCGGCTGACTCTACGGCGTGGGTGAGCTGGCTGACGGCCTTGCCCCCTGCGGGCACCTCAAGGCGCACGGTGATGGAGTAGGACACGCTCGGCACGGTCGCCACAGTCATTCGCTCCTTCGCGACAGGACTGGTTGGAGTCCCTCCATCGTGCCACCAACGGACCGGTGTCCGTACCGGGTCGCTCAGCTCAGAGCTGTCGATGCGGTCACAATCAGCTCCACGCACGTGTCGACCGGGATGCTCGTGCTGTCCAGCACGAGGTGGTAGAGGGTCGGGCAGGCCGCGTCCGCGCGGTAGAAGTGACGGACGTAGGCGGCCCGCGCCCGGTCGTTGTCCTCGATGATCCGGCGCGCCTGACGCTCGGTCACCCCGCTCAGGGTCGCCGTCTGGACGACCCTGCGGGTCAGCGGCGCGTCCAGCCGTACGTGCAGGGCGCCGGGGTGGTCGGCCAGCACGAGCGCGCCCGCCCTGCCGAGGAACACCCCGCCCTGCTCCCCGGCGATCTGTCTGATCACCCGTTCGGTGTGGGCGACGAAGTCCTCGGCGGGCAGCGGCATGACGCCGGGGATGTACATGTCGATGCCGCCGAAGCTCGCCGCGGGCAGCCGCATCGCCCCGGCCAGCAGCCGGGCCAGCCCGTGCTCGGCCCGGTCGTCGTGCGCCAGGACGTCCTCCAGGCTGCAGCCGAGCTCGACGGCGACCGTGCCGGGGATCGCCCGGTCGAGGAAGGGGACTCCGAGACGCCCGGCGACCGCCGGCCCGATAACGCTTCCGGCGGTGCCGTACGTCGCGGAGATGGTGACGACCCGCATGACCTGTTCATGCCCGGAAACCGGGGGCGTCCATACCCGTGGGCCGGCGCTTTTACGGGCGGACCCTTATCCGGGGCGTCCCGGCCCTCCCGGCGCGGGTGGCGGACACACACGCGGCGCCCGGGAGGCCTCGGACGGGTCAGAACAGGGCGCTGGCCAGGTTCCTGCGGGCCTTGCCCACGGAGGGGTCGTCCGCGGGAAGGGTCTCGAACAGGCTGAGCAGGCGGGTCCTGACCCGGTCTCGGTCGTCGCCCGAGGTGCGCCGCACGACCGCGACGAGCCGTTCGAAGGCCTGGTCCACGTCGCCGGAGAGCATCTCGAAGTCGGCGGCCAGGAGCTGGGCGTCGAGGTCGGCGGGGTCGGACAGGCGGCCCTGCACCTCGGCGGGGTCGACGTCCTGGGTACGCCGGATCAGGCCGAGACCCGCCAGGCCGATCTTGGCGTCCTCGTTGTTCGGGGAGCGCGCCAGCAGCCGCTCGTAGGCGGCGACCGCGGCGTCGAGGTCACCGGCGTCGATGGCCTGCTCGGCGGCGAGAACGTCCGGGTCGGTGGGAGGTTCGGCGGGCTGCTCCTGCGCCTGCCCGCCCTCGGGGACCGGGGGGAGATACTGCGCGAGGGCCTCAAGGAGCTGCGAGAGCCAGTCGCGCAGCTGCGCCTCCGTCGCGATGCCCGGGACGACGGCGACCGGCTGGCCCTGGAAGAGGGCGTAGAGCGCCGGCACGTTCTGCACCCGCAGTGCCTGGGCGATCTGCGGGCTGACCTCGACGTCCACTCTGGCCAGGGTCCACCGGCCCGCGTTCTCCGCGGCCAGTTTCTCCAGCAGCAGGCTGTACTCCCTGGCCTGTTCCGCCCTGGTCACCGTGAGCTCCAGCAGCACGAGGCTGTTCATGGAGCGTTCGACGACCTCCTGCGTGAAGTTGGTGTCGTCCACGTCGACGACCGGAGCCGGTACTCCGCCGGTCTCCTGGGCGGTGGCCTCCCGGCGCGCCTGCGCGTCGAGCGCCTGCTTGCGCGCGCCGAGATCGACGGCACCGTAGAGCGATCCTGCTCGTTTGAAGTCCGCTGGGCTCATACTCCAATCCTGCCGCATCCGGGCGGCTGCGCCGACTCGGCACCACGCCGGGACGCCTTCCGGAGGACAGGCCGGGGCCGGGCGGACGCGCCCACCGGACCCCCCGCGCCGTAGGGAGGCAGGTGGGCCGTCTCGCCCGGCCCTCGGGTCTTCGGGATCCTGCTAGAAGCGCGCGGGCTCGGTGTAGACGCCCCACACCTCGCGCAGCGCGTCGCAGATCTCGCCGAGGGTGGCCTCGGCGCGGACCGCGTCGAGCATGGACGGGATCAGGTTGCCCTCTCCCCTGGCCACCTCGACCATCGTGGCGAGCGCCCGCTCGACGGCCTGCCCGTCGCGGGCCGTCCTGCGCTCGGCGAGGACGCGGTTCTGCTCGCGCTCGACCTCGTGGCTGATCCTGAGGATCTCCAGCGGCTCGTCGATGGAGGCGGTGTGGCAGTTGACGCCGACGATCCGCTTCTCGCCCTTCTCCAGCTTGCGCTGGTAGTCGAAGGCCGCCTCGGCGATCTCGGACATGAACCAGCCGTCCTCGATGCCGCGCAGGATGCCGGACGTCATCGACCCGTCGGAGCCCATGTCCCGGACCTTGGCGAAGATCGCCTCCGCCTCGGCCTCGATCCTGTCGGTCAGCGCCTCCACGTACCAGGAGCCGCCGAGCGGGTCGGCCACGTTGACGACCTCGGTCTCCTCCATGATCACCTGCTGGGTGCGCAGCGCGATCTCGGCGGCCTTCTGCGAGGGCAGCGCCAGGACCTCGTCGAGGGCGTTGGTGTGCAGCGAGTTGGTGCCGCCGAGCACCGCGGCGAGCGCCTCGATCGCGGTGCGCACCACGTTGTTGTACGGCTGCTGCGCCGTCAGGGAGACACCGGCCGTCTGGGTGTGGAAGCGCAGCCACTGGGCCTTGTCGGTCTTGGCCCCGTAGACGTCGCGCAGCCACCGCGCCCAGATCCGCCTGGCGGCCCTGAACTTGGCGATCTCCTCGAAGAAGTCGATGTGCGCGTCGAAGAAGAACGACAGGCCCGGCGCGAAGACGTCCACGTCCAGCCCCCTGGACAGGCCGAGTTCGACGTAGCCGAACCCGTCGGCCAGGGTGAAGGCCAGCTCCTGCGCCGCCGTCGCCCCGGCCTCGCGGATGTGGTAACCGGACACGCTGAGCGGCTTGTAGGCCGGGATGTTCGTGGCGCAGAACTCCATCAGGTCGCCGATCAGCCGCAGGTGCGGCTCGGGGGCGAACAGCCACTCCTTCTGGGCGATGTACTCCTTGAAGATGTCGGTCTGCAGCGTCCCGTTGAGCCTGCCGACCGGCACCCCCTGGCGTTCCGCCGCGACGACGTACATGCAGAAGATCGGCACGGCGGGACCGCTGATCGTCATCGAGGTGGTGATGTCGCCGAGCGGGATGCCGTCGAAGAGCAGGTCCATGTCCAGCGCGGAGTCGATGGCGACGCCGCAGTGGCCGACCTCCCCGAGCGAGCGGGGGTCGTCGGAGTCGCGGCCCATCAGCGTCGGCATGTCGAAGGCGACGCTCAGCCCGCCGCCGCCCGCGCCGAGGATCATCTTGTAGCGCTCGTTGGTCTGCTTGGCGTTGCCGAACCCGGCGAACTGCCGGATGGTCCACGCCTTGCCCCGGTAGCCGGTGGGGTGCAGGCCTCGGGTGAAGGGGTACTCCCCCGGCCATCCGATCCGTTCGAAGCGCGGATCGTCCTCCTTGGGCCCGTATACGGGCGCGACGTCGAGGCCGGAGAGCGTCCGGAACTCGGAATCACGCTTGGCTGCCTTGTCGAAACGCGCCTGCCAGCGCGCCCTGCCAGCCTCGATCTCCTCGGCGTCCATGGCCAACTCCCTCTAACGCCCTTGTACGGCTCGGCTTCTCGTGACGGCTTGTGGCCTCGAAAAGATACTAGGACGTCCTACTAATTTTTGGCCAGCATACGAGAAAGCGACCGGCCCCGCGATCAGCCTTCGAAGTCCCCCGCGGCCACCCTGATGGTCCTGAGCAGGCCGAACATCTGGCCGAGCTCCGCCTCGCCGTACATGGTCATGCCGAAACCGGCCGCCATCAGGTCGTCCGTCGCCTCGCTCACGACCTCCCGGCCCCGGGTGGTGATCTCGGCCAGCACCCCGCGGCCGTCGCGGGGGTTGCGCATGCGGCGGACCAGCCCGGCGCGTTCGAGGCGGTCGACGGTGTTCGTGACACTCGTCGGGTGGACCATCAGCCGCTCGCCGATGCGCGACAGCGGCAGCGCGCCGGACTTGCTGAAGGTCAGCAGCACCAACGCCTCGTATCGAGCGAAGGTCAAGTCATACGGTTTGAGCAGCGTGTCCAGTTGCGCCAGCAGGATCTGGTGCGCTCTCATGATCGACGTGACGGCGGCCATGGCCGAGGACTGTCCGAAATGAACGCGCCACGTCTCCGCGGCACGCTCGATGGGGTCGAACGGCAGATTCAGCTGACCTGTAGCCACAGGGTTACGTTAGCGCGGCCTCGTCCCCGTCCGCCCGTGCCCACAGGGCGCTGAACCGATGGCTTCGCCAAGAACCCGGACGTCAAACGTCACGCTCGGTTATGGTTCCCACATCGAATGGTGAGGGCGCGGCCAAATGGTCGCGCACGCTCAGTCCGGATCTGCGGGGGACGCCGACCGGACCGGTGGCCGAGGGGAACGGTCATCGAACATTCACAGCACGGGGGGTGCTTGATGAACGACGACTCGACGGCGCTTGTACGCCGTATGACCTATGGCACGTGTCCGAGCACGGACGGCACGGCGTGGACCGCTTCCACGCACGGCGGTGCGTGAGCACAGGGGCGTTTCACGCGAGGAACTCCAGCAGAGCGCGTTGGTGGCTGTCGCCGTCCTGCTCGTGCTCGGCGTGGTCGCGGCGTGGAGCGTCCTCATACCCGGCGTCAGCGCGTGGGAGAACGTCATCGCCGCGGTGATCGGCTCGCTGCGGCTCACCGGGCCCGTGGCCGCCGCCTTCGCCGCCTGGGTCGCGGTGCGCAGGCGGCGCGGGGCCAGGCGGCGCCCGCAGAGCGCGTGGCAGGCCGTGCGCGCGCCACTGGCCATCGCGGTGGTGGTGGCCGCGCCCTTCACCGCGACCGCGTTGATCATGGCGGTCAGGACCGTGCTCACCGAGCAGGCGGGGCTGCTGCTGCCCAGCGGGCTGGTGATGGGGGTCGCGGGCCTGACGCTGTACGTCGCGCTCGGATGGGTGACCGGGTGGCTGCTGCCCTGGACGATCACCCCGGTGTTCGCCGGGCTCGGCTGCTACGGCCTGTTCACCTGGCTGGCCAGGGGGCAGACCTGGACCGACCGCCTCACCCCCGCCACGCGGGAGCCGTACGACGTGTTCCGCGGGCTGAGCTCGACGGCCTTCACCGACCAGTCGCTGTGGCTGCTCGGCGTCAGTACGGCGTTGCTGCTCGGCTGGGCGGCACTGGTGACACGTCAGGCGCTGGCGCTGGCCGGGGCGCTGCTCGCGGTGCTCGCCGCGGGCACGGGGATGGCCAGGCTGCTCAGCCAGCCCGCGACCGTCTCGGCCCAGCGGGTGGTCTACAGCTGCCAGGAGTGGCCGATCACGGTCTGCGTGCACCCGGGGATGCGCACGGGGCTGCCCGAACTCGGCTCCGCGTTCGTCAAGATCGCCTCACGTCTCGCGGGAACGCCCGGGGAGTTCTCCCGGCTTGAGCAGCGGCCCCGCAGCGACGCCGCGGCCCCCGCCTCCGGCGCCATCCCGATCCACGTGGACGACCTGTCGACCGGGTTCGCCGACGCGGCGGCCGACGAGTTCGTCGAGGGCCTGGCCCGGCAGTGCGACGGCAGCCCGGCGGCCGGATACCGCGACATCGTGATCGCCTGGCTGCGCGGAAAGCCGCTGCCCGGCGGGCCGCTGCCCGAGCACCAGTACGCCGCCGCCTGGTTCTCCGGGCTCACCGAGGCCCAGCGGCGCGAGTGGCTGCGGCTGAACTACGCCGACTTCGCGGCCTGCAGGCTGCGCGGCGACCTCTTCGGCGGGCAGGCCGTACAGGCGGCGCAGCCGTTCCAGACCGCCCGGCCCGCCCAGCCGTTCCGCCCCTTCCAGCCGGCCCAGCCGGTCCAGGACGGCGAGGCCTCGCCGCTCGTCCCACGGGAGCAACTCGCCGCCCCTGAGCAGCCGGGCCGGGTACGGCGCGCCGGACACTCGGGACGGATGACGGCTCCCCGGCGGCAGGTCGGGCAGGAGAACGGCATGAGCCGTCACGAGGAGTGTGCCGCCCGGGGCGCGGACGGGGGAACGAGACAGGCGCGTCCGGCCCACCACGAATGACATGATCGGCATAGGCTTCGGCACGGGAGCGTGGCCCGTCCGGGACCGCCCGATATGAGAGCGCCGATCCGGATGAGTCGTTCCACGCGGGAAGACGGCCCCTCCTCCGGCCGCCCGCGTGAGAACGCGGCCACCGAGGGAAGGAGACCGCCGTGAACGCCCCCTTGGAAGCGCCGCCGCAACCGGCGTCCGCGCCGCCCCCGCGCAGGGGCGCGCGCCTGCTCGCCGGGCTGCTCGTCACCGTCGTCCTGCTCGTCGTGGGCGCCCGTCTGGCCTGGTCGTGGCTGAACCCGTTCGGCGAGAACACCGTCGACCGCAGTCAGCCCGCGCTGCTCGAATCCATCCACAACCTCAGCCGTTTCGAGGCGGCCACCGGCAACTTCCAGGTCGTCGTGGACCTGGAGAAGGACGCCCCCTTCCTGCCCGACGCCATCAAGGGCAGCCGTACCCTCTTCGTCGGCGCGGGCGGGGTGGACGCCTACGTCGACTTCGGCGGCCTGGCCTCGGGCGCGCTGACCGTCTCCCCCGACCGCAGGCAGGTCACGGTACGGCTGCCGCACGCCCAGCTGGAGAAGCCCAACCTCGACAACAGGCGCTCCTACGTCTACGCCCAGGAGCGCGGTCTCTTCGACCGGGTCGAGGACTTCCTGTCCTCCTCCCCCGGCGACCAGCAGGAGCTCTACGTGCTGGCCGAGAAGAAGATCGCGGATGCGGCGCAGGCCAGTGACCTGCGCACCCGCGCCGACCAGAACACCAAGATCATGCTTCAGGGCATGCTCGGCGGGCTCGGCTTCGAGAAGGTCACCGTCGACTTCGCCGCCCAGCCCTGACGCCCGGCTCTGAGCCTCCCAGCCTTGAGCCGCCCGGCTCCGAACGGCCCGGCCCTGATCGGTGTTCCGGTCAGGGCCTTCGACCGGCCGGTGCCGGTCGGTCGATGCCGCTCAGTCGATGGCGCTCAGTCGATGGCGCTCAGTCGATGGCGGCCAGCAGTTCGTCGGCCGCGCGGTAGGGGTCGAGTCCCTCGTCGAGCACCCGGCGGGCCAGCGCGTCCAGACGCCGGTCTCCGTGCAGGTGCGCGAAGCGTGAGCGGAGGGTGGCCAGCGCGATCGCCTCGATCTCGTCCCTGGCCCTGGCCTGACGTCTGCGCCCGAGCTCGCCCGACTCCTCAAGGTGGGCCCAGTGCGCGTCGAGGGCGTCGACCACGTCCTGCGCCCCTTCGCCCCGGTAGGCGACGGTCGGCACGATCGGCGGCTTCCAGTCCCGTGCGACCAGGGCGATCATGTTGCGCAGTTCCCTGATGGCCGCCTGAGCGCCGTCACGGTCGGCCTTGTTGACCACGAACACGTCGGCGATCTCCAGGATGCCCGCCTTGGCCGCCTGCACGCCGTCCCCCATGCCCGGGGCGAGCAGCACGATGGTGGTGTCGGCCAGCGAGGCGATGTCCACCTCCGCCTGGCCGACCCCGACGGTCTCGACCAGGATGACCTCGCACCCGGCGGCCTCCAGGACGCGCAGCGCCTGGGGGGTCGCCCATGACAGACCGCCCAGATGCCCCCGGCTCGCCATCGAGCGGATGAACACCTCGGGGTCGGTCGCGTGGTCCTGCATCCGCACCCGGTCGCCGAGCAGGGCGCCGCCGGTGAACGGCGAGGACGGGTCGACGGCGAGCACGCCGACCCTTCTGCCCTGCTCGCGGAAGGCCCGCACCAGCATCCCGGTCGAGGTCGACTTGCCCACGCCGGGAGAACCGGTCAGCCCGATGATCCTGGCCCTGACCGGACGCTCCGCGCAGAGCCTGGCCATGATCTCTCTGAGCAGGGGCGAGCCGTTCTCCACCAGGGAGATCAACCTGGCGACCGCGCGAGGCTGCCCGGCCCGTGCCCGCGCGACCAGATCGGAGACGTCGGCCTGCGGGAGGTGCCCGTTCCCCGTGGTCGCGGGCCGCTCGCGGGTCACCGGTCCCGGGTCTCGCACCGTCACGCCGAGGGGACCCGGATGATCAGGGCGTCACCCTGGCCACCGCCGCCGCACAGTCCCGCCGCGCCGAGGCCACCGCCACGGCGCCTGAGCTCGTGGGCGAGGGCCAGCACGATGCGGGCTCCCGACGCCCCGATCGGGTGACCGACGGCGATGCCGCCGCCGTTGACGTTGATCTTGTCGAGCGGGACGCCGAGCTCCTTGGCCGACTGCAGGACGACCTGGGCGAAGGCCTCGTTGATCTCCAGCAGGTCGAGATCGTCGACGGAGAGCCCCTGCTTGTCCAGGGCGTGCCTGATGGCGTTGGCCGGCTGGGACTGCAGGGAGTTGTCCGGACCGGCGACGTTGCCGTGCGCGCCGATCTCGGCCAGCCATTCGAGCCCGAGCTCCTCGGCCTTGGCCTTGGACATCACGACGACCGCGCAGGCGCCGTCGGAGATCTGCGAGGCGGAGCCCGCAGTGATCGTGCCGTTCCTGCCGAAGGCGGGGCGCAACCGGGCCAGGGCCTCGACGGTGGTGTCGGCGCGCACGCCCTCGTCTGCGGCGAAGACCACCGGCTCGCCCTTGCGCTGCGGGATCGTCACCGGGACGATCTCGTCGTCGAGCACACCGTTCTTGATCGCCGCGGCGGCCAGCTCGTGCGAACGGGCGGAGAAGGCGTCCTGCTCCTCACGGGTCAGGCCGAGGCGCTCGTTGTGCCGCTCGGTCGACTCGCCCATGGACACCTGGTCGTAGGCGTCGGTGAGGCCGTCGTGCGCCATCGAGTCCACGATGCCCGCCTCGCCGTACTTCACCCCTCTGCGCAGGCCGGGCAGCAGGTGGGGGGCGTTCGACATGGACTCCATGCCGCCTGCGACCACGACGTCGAACTCGCCCGCCCTGATGAGCTGGTCGGCGAGGGCGATGGCGTCGAGGCCGGACAGGCAGACCTTGTTGATCGTCAGCGACGGCACGGTCATCGGGATTCCGGCCTTGACGGCGGCCTGGCGGGCGGGGATCTGCCCCGCTCCGGCCTGCAGGACCTGGCCCATGATCACGTACTGCACGGCCTCGGGAGCGACGCCTGAACGCTCCAACGCGGCCTTGATGGCGATGCCGCCGAGCTCGACGGCCGAAAGACCGGACAGCGAGCCGAGCAGCCGCCCGATGGGGGTACGAGCTCCGGCGACGATGACGGAACCAGACATAGCAGGGCCTCCCTGGCGGGGCTTGGGACGACTTTGCCACCATACCCATGGGTACCCGAGTAGCCGCCATGGAGGTTGGACATATGTTCATGCGGATCGATCATGTGGGAATCGCCTGCCACGACCTTGAGGAGAAGATCGCATTCTTCGAGCGGACCTTCGAGCTGACCGTGGTCGCCCGCGAGGTCAACGAGGAGCAGGGCGTCAAGGAGGCGATGCTGCACATCGCCGACGGCAACGGGGGCGGGTCGTACATCCAGCTCCTCGAACCGCTCGGCCCCGACACACCCGTCGGGAAGTTCCTCGCCAAGCGGGGTGAGGGGGTCCATCACGTGGCCTTCGGGGTCCCGGACGTCGCCGAGGCGATGCGGGAGATCGGCGACCGGGGCGTCAGGCTTCTCGACGAGGCTCCCCGGCACGGCACGATGGGTTCCTCCATCGCTTTCCTGCATCCCAAGGATGTCGGCGGAATGCTCACCGAACTCGTTCAGGCGCCAAAGCACTAAAGGCGCACCATGTCAAATGTAAGAAACGTTCGTACGTAACAAGTCGCGCAGAAAGCCAGAGGAGACCGACAACTCGGCGACTCCAGAGTACGCTGGCCTACCACCGGACGTGTGGATCCCCGCCACGGCTCCGCCTCGGATGTCCGACCAATCCCCCGTCCGGCCCGTGTAGCCGCCTCGACAACCCAGGATCGAGCCTCCATGCAGTCCGACATCGACGCCCAGCTCAACAATTTCTTCGAAGACGCCCCCGCTCGGGAATTCGACGTGGTGCTCCGAGGCTATGACCGGCACCAGGTCCACGACCATCTGAAGCAAGTCGACAACGAACTGCGCCAGACCAGGGAACAGCTCCAGGGCCTGCAACGAGAACTCGCCGACTCCCAGCGTCAGCTTCAGGAGCAGGAGCGTCCGACCTACTCGGGGCTGGGCGCCCGTATCGAACAGCTGCTGCGTCTGGCCGAGGAGCAGGCCACCGAGCTGGTCCAGGCCGCTCGTTCAGAGGCGAACGAGATCAAGGCCGCGTCCAAGGTCGAGGCCGCGGACCTGCGTGCCGCCGCGGAGAACGAGGCGGCGGAGAAGCGCGCCCTCGCCACCCGCGAGGCCGACGACATGCGCACCACCGCCGAGCGGGACGCCGACGAGATCCGTTCGACCGCTCGCCGTGAGGCCGACGAGCTGACCGCCACCACCGAGCGCGAGGTCGCCAAGCTCAGGGCGACCGCCGACCACGAGGTCGCGGAGAAGCGCGCGGACGCCGAGCGTGAGATCGCCAAGCTGCGCACCACCACCGAGCGCGAGGTCGCCCAGCTGCGCGCCTCGACCAAGCGCGAGCGCGACGAGATCCTGACCACCGCCAAGCGCCAGGCCGACGAGATGCGCGCCCAGGCCCAGCGGGTCCTTGAGGAGTCCGAGGCCAAGCGCGCCCAGGACGAGGCCGAGTTCGAGATCCAGCTCGCCTCCCGCCGCGAGGAGGCCGAGCGCCAGGAGGCCGAGCGCCACGCCACCGCGCAGGCCAACACCCAGAAGCTGGTCTCCGAGGCCGAGCAGCGCGCGGCGACCGCCGAGCAGCGCGCGACCAAGGCGACCCAGCAGGCCGAGCAGACCCGCCGCGAGGCCGACACCCACGCCAAGCAGCTGCTCGCCAACGCCCGCAAGAACGCCGACCAGCTCGTGGCGGACGCCAAGTCCAGCGCCGAGTCGATCGTCTCCGAGGCCAAGTCCGAGGCCGAGCGCAGCCGTACGGTCGCCCAGCGCCAGGTCGACGAGCTGACCCGCCAGCGCGACAGCATCACCAGCCACCTCGCGCAGCTGCGCCAGCTGCTCGGCGGCGCGCCGCTGCCCGCGGCCGACCCCGAGCCCGCGATCGCCGCGGCGCCGCCCAAGCCGGCCATCCCGGCCTCCAACGGCAGCGAGAAGCCGCTCGCGCCCGCCGCGAAGTCGCCCGCCAAGGACGACGACGCGGAGTGGTGGCAGGAGTAGCCCCCCGCCTGGCGAGGCGTCACGACGGCTACGCATGACGGCTACGAGAGAGCCTGGCGACCCTGAGGGTCGCTAGGCTCTCTTGTCACGTTCCCCGCCGTTCCCCCACCGCCAGGAGCACCAGTGTCCGAAGCGTCCCAGCCGCCCCAGGCGTCTCCGGCGCCTCAACCGCCCCAGGCGGCCGACGCCGCCCGGCCCGCCGTGCCGAAGGCCAGGCCCGAGTTCGCCGAGCCGTACGGCAAGCCGGGCAAACCGCTGACGAGGAACCCGTTCCTGATCGGGCTGACCGGGGGCCTGGGGATACTGACGGCCTGGGCGCTGGCCCAGGCGCTGATCACGGCGCGTAGCGTGATCGTACTGGTCGTCGTGGCGATGTTCCTCGCCGTCGGGCTCAACCCGGCGGTCGAGGCGTTGCAGCGGCGCAGAATGCCCCGCCGGGGGGCGATCTCGATCGTCTTCGGCGGGGTGATCCTGTTCTTCGTGCTGTTCGGTCTGGCGATCGTCCCGCCGGTGAGCCGGGAGGCGGCCTCCTTCGTCAGCGCGGTGCCCGGCTACGTCAGGGAGCTGCTGGCCAACCCCACGCTGAGGGCACTGGACAGCGACTACCAGATCCTCACCAGGATCGGCGACTACGTCACCAACGGCGGCCTGGCCCAGGCCGTGGCCGGCGGCCTGGTCGGTGCCGGCGCCGTGGTGTTCGACACGTTCTTCTCCGGCTTCACGCTGCTGGTGCTGACGCTGTACTTCCTCGGCTCGCTGCCCTCGATCAAGGACTACCTCTTCCGGCTCGTGCCGAGCAGCCGCAGGGAGCGGACCAGGGCGCTGGGCGACGAGATCCTCGACGGCATCGGCGGTTACGTGGCCGGGAACCTGCTGATCTCGGTGATCGCCGGGGTGACCACCTGGGTGTTCCTCGCGGTGCTGAACATGCCCTACGCGCTGGCCCTCGCCCTGGTCGTGGCGGTCGCGGACCTGATCCCGCTGGTCGGGGCGACGATCGGCGCCGTGCTGGTGACGCTGGTCGCGCTGCTGCAGTCCTGGACGCTCGGCGTGGCCTGCGGGGTCTTCTTCCTGATCTACCAGCAGATCGAGAACTATCTGATCTATCCGCGCGTCATGAAGCGCTCGGTCGACGTGGCCCCCGCGGTCACCGTGATCGCCGCGTTGTTCGGCGGCGCGCTGATGGGCATCGTCGGGGCGCTGCTGGCCATCCCGGTGGCCGCGGCGATCGCGTTGATCATTCGTGAGGTCGTGCTTCCCCGGCAAGCCCGGCTGTGAAGGCGGCCACGACGCCGTTGAACGCCTCTGGCTGTTCGAGCGCGCTCAGGTGCCCGGCCCGCTCGATCACGGCCAGCCGCCCGTCGGGTACGGCCTCGACCATCGCCCGCGCTTCGGCGACCGGGGTGGTCTCGTCCTCCTCCCCCACGATCACCAGGGCGGGGACCGTGAGCCCGCGCAGGGTGTCGAAGGAGTCGGGACGGCCCGCCATGGCCCGTTGCGCCCAGGCGACCGCCCCCGGCGGGGCCGACTCGATCAGGGCGCGCACCCGGCCGAAGACCATCGCCCTGCTGCGCGCGGTCGTCCTGCCGACCATCGCGGGCATGATCTCCCCGGCCAGGAAGGAGGAGCCCTCCGCGAGCACGGTCGTGGCGACGCGTTCGCGGTACGCCCTGGCCTCCTCGGTGTCGGCGCTCGCCTTGGTGTCGGCGAGCACCACTCCGAGCAGCCGGTCGGGGTGGCGCCTGCACATGGCCATCGTCACGTAGCCGCCCATGGACTGGCCGACGACGACGGCCCTGTCGATCTTCCGGTGGTCGAGCAGGCGCGCCACGTCGTCGGCCATCACGTCGACGGAGGGCTCCTGGTCACCGAGTGGGGAGCCGCCGAAGCCACGCAGGTCGGGGGTGATGACCTCGCAGGAGGAGGACAGTCCCTCCCGCTGGGTCAGCCACATGGCCGAGGAGAGCGGGAAGGCGTGCAGCAGGATGACCGGGAGTCCCTGCCCGGCTGATCGCGTGTACATGAGCACGCTGTCCACCGTAGCCCCGCCGTCCGTAATTCGCGGACCCTATCCCTCGCCGGGCACCTCGCCGAGCATCTCGTGGGGTACCTCGTGGGGCAGCGGATGGGCCGCCGAATTGACGCGCCGTACGATCTCGTTCAGGACGATCCGCACGTACGGCTCGCCGACCCACAGGTGTTTCGCGCCCTCGACCCCGACGACCTCGGCCTGCGGCACCCGCGCGAAGCGGGCCTTGGCCTCCTGCGGCCTCAGGTAGTCGTCGAACTCGGGGACCAGCGCCGTCAGCGGACGGCCGAAGGCCGCCCAGGCGTCGAGGTCGGCGTCGGTCGCCCGGCGCAGCGGCGGAGAGAGCAGGACGGCCCCCGTCACCAGCGGGTCGCGGCCCCATTTGAGCGTCAGCTCGGTGCCGAAGGACCAGCCGACCAGCCAGACGTTCGGCAGGTCGTGGAACTCGGCGTACTCCAGCGCCGCGGCGACGTCGAAGCGCTCCTCCTCGCCGTCGCCGAAGACCCCCTCCGAGGCACCGCGCTCGGAGGAGGTGCCGCGCGTGTTGAACCGCAGCACCGCCAGGTCCGCCAGCGCGGGCAGCCGGTTGGCGGCCTTGCGGTACAGGTGGCTGTCCATCATGCCGCCGTGCGTGGGCAGCGGGTGCAGGCAGACCAGCGTCGCGACCGGCGGCCTTCCCGGGGGAAGGGCCAGCTCTCCGACGAGCCTCAGCCCGTCGCCGGTGTGCAGCTCGATCGGCTCCCTGCGCGCGGGCAGCACCGTCGAGGACCTGATCTCCATGTCTGTTCCGTGTCTCCTCACCGGCGGCCGGAGTGCCGCCGTTTTTCCGTACCCGGCCCGGTGTTCGGCGCCGGGTCTCAGTATCGGCTCCGGCCTGGACCGCGCCGTATCCGGTTGCGCCAGCACGCGGTGTGCCAGTGCCTGCGTTCCTGCTCTCCGCCCCGCCAGGCGGGCCAGCTCACCAGGTGCGGAACGCCCGGCCTGAGTTCCTGGTCACAGCCGGGGCACCGGTAGACCTTGTCCGCGCCCGCGCCGGTGACCCGGCGCACGAACCAGTCGCCGTCCGGCCACTCCTCGACCTGGTCGACGCCGGGCACCGAGGAGCCGACGGGGCGTGCGGGGCTTCCCCGTCCGTCGCCCCGGTCGAAGGGGTCGATCCGGCGGGCTCTGCGGGGGCTCATGACAGGCCGCGAATGCTTCGCACGCCGGCCGTGACGAGCTGGTCGAGCAGCGGCGCGGGGGCGAAGGCCGGGTCGCGGTACTCGGCGTAGAGGGCGCGCAGTCCGTCGCGGACGGTTTCCAGGCCCAGCGCGTCGATCATCTCGAACGGCCCCGCCGGGTATCCGCAGCCGAGCCGCATGGCCGCGTCGATGTCCTCGATCCCTGCGTAGCCCGAGTCGTACATCCGCACGGCGTCGTTGAGGTACGGGTACAGCAGGGCGTCCACGACGAACTCGGCCCGGTCCTTGCAGTGCACCGGGACCCGGCCGACGATCTTGGTCAGGCCCTCGACGGCGCATGTCGCCTCCGGCGAGGTGAGCACGGTCGAGGCGACCTCGGCGAGTCTGTCCCCGACCAGGTGCAGGCCGACCAGGCGCCTGGGGTGCGGCAGCCGCGCGGCCAGTTCGATCACGGGGGTGTGCGACAGTGCGATGACCACGTCGGCGGTTTCCACCGCGCCCTCAAGCGTGTCCTCCGCCTCGCCCGCCGTCACCGTCTCCAGGGCGGTCGTCCTGAACCCGGCGTCGCCGAGCCTGGCCGCGAACTCGCGCGCGCCCTCACCGAGCACCGCGACGGAGCTGACCGTGGGCTTGCCCGACGCCGGAGGGGTGGCAACGGCCTGCCCGTCGTAGAAGCCCGCTCCCGTCTTACGGCCGAGCAGGCCCGCGGTGACCAGCTCCCGCAGGATCGGCGCGGGGGCGTGGCGGCGGTCGCGTGTCTCCTGGAACAGCACGCACATCACCTCGTAGGAGGTGTCCAGGCCGATCAGGTCGAGCAGCGCGAAGGGGCCCATCGGCACGCCGACGCCGAGTTTCATCGCGGCGTCGATGCCGTCGCGGGTGGCCAGGCCGTTCTCCAGCAGGACGGCGGCGTGGTTGAGGTAGGTCAGCAACAGCCGGTTGACCACGAATCCGGCGCGGTCGCCGACGCTCACCGGCGTCTTGCCGAGCCGCCGCGCCAGGGCGGCGATCTCCTCGGCCAGGCCATCCTCGGTGACCACCGTGTGGACCACCTCGACCAGCCTCATGACCGGCGCGGGGTTGAAGAAGTGCATGCCGACGACGCGCCCCGGCCTGCCGGTCGTGGCCGCGATCTCGGTGACGGAGAGGGAGGAGGTGTTGGTCGCGAGCACCGCGGACGGCTTGCAGATCCGGTCCAGGTCGGTGAACAGGGCCCGCTTGAAGTCCATGACCTCGGGGATGGCCTCGATGACGAGGTCGGCGTCCGCGAGGTCCTCCCGCGAGGTCGTCAGGGTGATCCGGCCGAGGATCTCGGCCCGCTCCGCCTCGCTCAGCCTGCCCTTGGCCAGGGCCCGTCCGGTCGAGTTCTCCAGGTTGTCCCGGCCTCGCCCGAGCGCGTCGGGATCGGCCTCGACGCCGATCACCCTGAGCCCCGCGCGGGCGAAGACCTCCGCGATCCCCGCCCCCATCGTGCCGAGCCCGACGACTCCGACCTTCTCAAAGCTCCGCGTCATGCCGCCAGTCTCCCAGAGCCCATCACCTCCCCCCAAAACCAACCCAGGTAATCAACCGGTATCAACCCCGACGCCTCTTCCCGGTACCGTCCGGCGAAATCAAAGCAGTCGGTGAACGGATGAAGCCCTGTCGTCCTCGACGACGGACCACGCTCTCGCCGGACGGCGAGGGCGGTTACCCACGGCCGCGGCTTGACGCCTCGGAATCCCGCGCCACCGGCCTCCCCGCCCGATAGACCGCGCGGACCCGCCGTACGTCGTCGATGTGGTGGACGGGATCGCCGTCGACGACGAGAAGGTCGGCGTCATAACCGGGAGCGACACGGCCTTTGCGGTGCCCGAGGCCGCAGGACTCGGCGGCGAGGGAGGTGACGGAGGCGAGCGCTTCGACATTGGTGGCGACCTGTGCGGCGAAGTAAACGAGATCGCCGGGAAGTACGTCATGAGGTTTGTGAGGGTTGATGCCCGCGTCGGTGCAGCAGACGACGCGCACGCCATGGCGTTGCATGTAGGCCTGGTTCTCCCAGTAGGGTTCGATGGTCTCCAGGACCTCGGGAGGCATCCCCTCACGGGGTTTGACGACCGTGCAGCCGACGAAGGTGCCGGCCGCGGCCATGGCGTCAACGGTCCGAGGGTCGAGCCGTACCCCTGACCGCGTCATGAACGTGCAGTGTTCGATGCCGTCGACTCCGGCTGCCACGGCGTCGGTGATTCCCGCCGCAGCGTGCGCGTGCGCGGTGACAGGCAGTCCCAGCCCGTGAGCGGTCCGGGTGACCGCCCGCAGATCCGCCAGACCGTACTGCGATCCCCCGGGGTTGGTCCCCTTGGTGGACATGCCCCCTGTTGCCATGATCTTGACGAGGTCGGTCCCGTGTTCGGCGCGGGAGGTGACGGCGGCGACCAGTTCCTCCGCCCCTTCGGCCTCTCCGCCGAGGTACCAGCAGTGTCCACGGTTACCGGTGATGGGAGGGCCGGCCGCGAGGATCTGAGGGCCCGGTTCCCCCGTGGCGTACTCCTCGCGCAACCGTAGCGAGAGATATCCACGGTCGCCGAGGTCGCGAAGGGTGGTGATGCCGGCGTGCAACGCCTGGGCGGCGTGTTCCCGCATTCGCGTCATGACGGTGGCGTCATCGTCGTGAAGCATCTGATGTTCGGTGTTGCCGTTCGGGTCGAACGCCAGGTGGGTGTGCGCGTCCACCAGCCCCGGCATGAGGGTCACGGCCCCCAGGTCCGCCAGCGCCACCCCTTCCGGCGGGGGAGCGCCGGTGAGGTCGACGTCAACGATCCGGCCGTCTTCGATCAGGACCATGACCGGACGCGGATGCGCGGTCTCTCCGTCGAACAGGCGCGCACCGCGGACAGCCAGTCGAGAATCTCTCACGAACGCACTCCCATTATGGTCATGAATAATTCTCCGTTTCGGAACTCCTTACCACCGGTGAAAAGACTGCGTTCGGTGGCGCAAGCACCGGTGGCACGATCCGTCCCAGGTGAATTCATCTCCCGGGGGCATCGGAAATCGTAGGTCACCGTGGCCCGAAGTCGATAACGACCGATCAGCCCGGCGGGTGAGAAACGGCGGCGAAAAGACCGTCGGCGCAGGTGAGGCGTATGATTCCGTCGCCTGAACGGTGTGGCGGGCAGGGGTTGTTCCGGGTCACCGAAACAATCAGCCTCGGGCCTTTCTTGTTTCTCCTCCTCGCGGGCACCGCCCGACCGATGCGGATGCGGCGTCCGTCCCCGTTGTTTCACCCCGGCCATGAGCGGATCGTGTTTCCTCAACCGTGGATCCCGACAGCTCAGAGGGCATACCGGAGCGCTCGACAAGGCGGCGGAACACATCCCGGAGGACGCCGAGCATCCGGAGTTCGACTCCTGAAGGAAAATCGCCGGGCGTGGGCTCCGGCGCCCCGCTCCGTGATCAGCCACCGAGCAGAGGGAACGGGAAGCGGCATCGACCGTGTCCGCACCGGAAGCCCGGTCCCGACACGGCTTGGCGAAAGACGGCGGCAGCGGGCACAACGCAACCTGATCGATTCCGATCACCGCCAAAACGACGGGGACAGGCGCCGGAGACGGTGCCAAAGCCCTTCGGCCAGGAAGGGATACACCGCCGATCACCTCACCTGCTCCGAGCCGCCCGCCGTTCCTCGGTCGCGGGCGGAACGGCAGGATCGGAAACGGGTCACGGAGCGAACCGGGCGAAGAACCTCCTCGTCCTGTCGTGGAACCGGCCTTCGTCGGCGGTGAAGCCCTATGGACCGCCTCATATCCGCGACGACGCGGGATATGAGGCGATCCGGAACCGGCGACGAGCGGCTGGGTCTAGGCTTGGGTGCCATGCGTCTGGTCATCGCGCGGTGCAGCGTGGATTACGTGGGAAAGCTCACCGCTCATCTTCCGATGGCGCCCAGGCTCATCCTGATCAAAGCCGACAGTTCGGTCTCCATCCATGCGGACGACCGGGCGTTCAAGCCGCTGAACTGGATGAACCCGCCCTGCAAGCTCCGTGAGGAGGAGGGCACCTGGACGGTCACGCACGGCAAGACCGGGGAGAAGCTCGTCCTGACGATGGAGGAGATCCTGCACGACTCCAGCCATGAGCTGGGGGTCGACCCCGGCCTGGTCAAGGACGGGGTCGAGGCCCACCTGCAGGAGCTGCTGGCCGAGCACATCACCACGCTGGGCGCGGGCTGGACACTGGTCCGCCGCGAGTACATGACGGCGATCGGCCCGGTGGACATCCTCTGCCGTGACCACACCGGCGCCTCGGTCGCCGTCGAGCTCAAGCGCCGGGCGAACATCGACGCCGTGGAACAGCTGACCCGCTATCTGGAGCTGATGAACCGCGACCCGCTGCTCGCGCCCGTCAGCGGGATCCTGGCCGCCCAGGCCATCGTGCCGCAGGCCAGGACCCTGGCCGAGGACCGCGGCATCCGCTGCGTGACCCTCGACTACGACGAGCTGCGCGGCATCGAGCGCACCGACACCCTGTTCTGAGACCACTGTCACGACGCCGCTGTCCTCCGTTCGGAGGACAGCGGCGTTCCACCGTTCGTGGGTGCCGCCGAAGCCGTACGAGGCGGACGCTTGAGGCATGGATACGGCGGTGAAGGTACGTGGCCTGACCAAACGGTACGGCGACGTGCAGGCGGTCGGGGGCATAGACCTCGACATCCACGCGGGCGAGGTGTTCGCGATCCTCGGCCCGAACGGCGCGGGCAAGTCGACCACGGTTGAGATCCTCGAAGGGCACCGGACCAGGGACGCGGGCGAGGTCAGCGTCCTGGGTGCCGACCCCGGCAGGCCGACCCGGGACTGGCGTTCCCGGATCGGGATCGTGTTGCAGACGGCCAACGACATGACAGAGGCGACGGTCGGGGAGACCGTACGGCACTTCGCCGGGTACTACCCGGCTCCGCGCGACCCGGACCAGGTCATCGAGCGGGTGGGCCTGACGGACAGCGCGGGCAAGCGCGTCCGGCAGCTCTCCGGAGGGCAGCGGCGACGGCTGGACGTGGCGCTCGGGGTGATCGGCGATCCTGAGCTGCTCTTCCTCGACGAGCCGACCACCGGGTTCGACCCGGAGGCCAGGCGGCGGTTCTGGGAGCTGATCCGGGACCTGGCGGGCCAGGGGACCACGATCGTGCTGACCACCCACTACCTGGACGAGGCCGAGGCGCTGGCCGGCCGGGTCGCCGTGGTCTCCGGCGGCCGGGTCGTCGCCGAGGGCGAGCCCGCGACGCTGGGCGGGCGGGCCAACGCCAAGGCCAGGGTGAGCTGGTCGGACGGGGGCGAGCGGCGCACGCTGGAGACGGACACCCCGACCGGGACCGTGCTCGAACTGACCCGGCGCTTCGACGGGGAGGTTCCCGAGCTCACCGTGACCAGGCCGACCCTGGAGGAGATCTACCTCGGGCTCGTCACCCCCTCCGAGGTGACCTCATGAGCCGGACGACCACCCATGTCCCCCTTTGGAGACCGTCCGCGGCACGACTGGGGCTGTCGCGGGCGGCCATCGAGACCCGGATGTTCCTCCGCGAACGGGACGCGGTCATCTTCGTCTTCTCCCTCCCGATCATCCTGCTGGCGATCTTCGGGGCGATCTTCAGCGGCACCCTTGAGGGAAGCGGCGTCAGCGTCGCCCAGCTGTACGTGTCGGGGCTGATCGGCTCGGCGGCGATGACGGGCTTCCAGAACCTCGGTATCGGCATCGCGATCGACCGTGACGACGGCACGCTCAAGCGGCTCGCGGGCACACCGCTGCCGCGTTCCTCCTACTTCGTCGGCAGGGCGTTGCAGACGCTGTTCCTGTCGCTGTGCCAGGTGGTGCTGCTGCTGGCCGTCGGGGTGCTGGCCTTCGGACTCGACCTGCCCATCCGGGTCTCGGCCTGGGTGACCTTCTCCTGGGTCTTCGTGCTCGGCGTGCTGTCCTCGGCGCTGCTGGGCGTGGCGGCCAGCAGCCTGCCCCGCTCGGGCCGGAGCGCGAGCGCGGTGATCTCAATGCCGTTCGTGGTGCTGCAGTTCGTCTCCGGGGTGTTCATCCCGGTCAGCCAGCTGCCCTCATGGCTGGTGAACATCGCCTCGGTGTTCCCGCTGAAGTGGATGTGCCAGGGCTTCCGCTCGGTCTTCATCGGTGACGCCGGGGCCACACTTGAGGTCGCCGGGTCCTACGAACTGGACCGGGTCGCCATGGTGCTGGGAGCCTGGGTCGTCGGAGGACTGGTGCTGTGCCTGCTGACGTTCCGGTGGAAGAGCCGCCGCGACGGATGACCCCTGAGGAACGGCCCCGTCCGGGCGGTGACCCGGCGGGGCCGAACACGTGGGAGTCGTCACCGGCCGTCTGGGAGATCCTGCTGGTCCCGGCGATTCTGCTGCCGGTCGTGCTCGTCGTCACCGGCGACATGACCGTGCCGGGGAAGGCGGTCGCGGCGGGCTGCCTGCTCACCGCCGAGGTGCCGGGATGACGCCCGCCCCCGGGGAACGGCACGCCTACCACCGCATGGACGGCTGGGAGCGGCTCTATCTTCTCGACCTCATCGTCTCCGTCGCCTTCGTCCTCCTCGACGACGCGCTCACCGTCGCCTGGAAGGCGGTCGTGCTGTGCCTGCTGGGCGGTTGCACGGCGGCCTACGTGTTCCTGGGCAGGCGCATCCCCGGGGGACCGTACGGCACGAACGGGCGCGCCTACGTGGTGCTGTCGATCGTGCTCTTCACCCCGGTCTCGGTGCTCTGCCCGCCGACCCGTTTCCTGCTGTTCGCCTTCGGGCCGCAGTACTACATCCTGCTGCCGAAGCGGCAGGCGATGCTCGCGACCGTGGCGCTGAACGTGGCCCCCGTGCTGTGCCTGCCCCTGTTGCCCTCCAGTGGGGAGGACCTGCTCGCGTTGTCCGTCATCGGGCTGCTCTCGCTGGCCTCGAACCTGGTCTTCGGGCCCTGGATCCAGGATGTCGTCGAGCAGAGCAAGGGACGCGCCCTCCTCATCGAGGAGCTGGAGAACAGCCGTGCCGAGGTGGCCAGGCTCTCGGCGGCGCAGGGGGCGGCGGCCGAGCGGGAACGGCTGGCCGGGGAGATCCACGACACCCTGGCCCAGGGCTTCACCAGCATCATCATGTTGCTGCAGCAGCCGGACGAGCGGCGGATCGGGCTGGCCGTGCGGACGGCGAGGGAGAACCTGGCCGAGGCCCGCGCGCTGATCGCCGCGCTCGGCCCGGCGCCGCTCGACGGCTCGACGCTGGAGGAGGCGCTGGGGCGGATGGTCTCCCGGTTCGGCGAGGAACTGGCCGTCACCGCCTCGTTCGGGGTGAGCGGCGAGTCGCAGCCGATGTGGACCGGGGCCGAGGTCGTCCTGCTGCGCGCGGCGCAGGAGGCGCTGGCGAACGTCCGCAGGCACGCCCGCGCCTCGGCCGTCACGGTGACGCTGGACCATCTTCCCTCCGCGGCCCGGCTGACCGTCCGCGACGACGGCGTGGGGCTCGGGCCCTCGGCCGCCGACGGGTACGGCCTGCGCGGCATGCGCGCGCGGGCCGAGCAGGTGGGAGGGTGTCTGTCGCTGACGGCCGCCGCCGGCGAAGGCACCGTCCTGGAGATCACCGTCCCCGTTTCCCCGGCGACGGTCAGACGAGGAGTTTGACGAGTGCTACGACTGATGATCGTCGATGACCACCCCGTGGTTCGTGAAGGCCTGCGGGGCATGCTTGAGGCGGCGCCGGAGATCACCGTGGTCGGGGAGGCCGCCTCCGGGGACGAGGCGGTGGCGCGGGCCGTGCAACTGCGACCCGAGGTGATCCTGATGGACCTGCGGATGCCGAACGGCGACGGGGTCAGCGCGACCTCGCGCATCCTGGCCGCCCTGCCGCGGAGCCGGGTGATCGTGCTGACCACCTACGAGACGGACCAGGACATTCTGCGGGCGGTCGAGGCCGGGGCGGCCGGTTACCTGCTGAAGGACACCTCGCGGGCCGACCTGCTGGCCGCGATCGCCTCCGCCGCGCGTGGGGAGACGGTGCTGTCGCCGTCCGTGGCGACCCGGCTGGTGACCAGGATGCGCGCCCCGGCGGCCGAGACCCTGTCGCCGCGCGAGGCCGAGGTGCTGGCGCTGGTGGCCGAGGGGCTCACCAACGCCGAGATCGGCCGGGCGCTGTTCATCAGCGAGACCACGGTGAAGACCCACCTGCTGCGGGTCTTCGGCAAGCTGGGGGTCTCCGACCGTACGGCCGCCGTCACCACCGCTTTGGACCGTGGGTTCCTCGTCCGCTGAGGCCCTTCACGGACGTGGGTGACTTGACTGCCCAGTCAGGCTCGTGACCTTCTTGCATGAAGTGTGCAAGCAACAGGACACTTACTCTTCCACAAAAAGGATCTTGCACCCATAATGGGGGATTCCGGGGGCCAGGATCATGAGGTGGAAGTGATAAAACGAGCATTTGTCAACCCCACGTCAAGGCGGGGTGCTTGACATGAACGGCCGGCCTTACCGGGGAATGTCAGCGGAGGAACGTCTCGCCGAACGACGGGAACGTTTGATCTGCGCGGCGTACACCCTCTATTCCGACCCCGGATTCCCAGAGACGACGATCGAGAGGCTGTGCGCCACGGCGCGCATCTCCAACCGCGCGTTCTACGAATGTTTCTCCGGGCGCACCGAACTCATGCGGGCACTGCACGAGAGGTGCGTCCAGGAGGCCGTCTCGGCGGTGGCGAAGGCCGTCGAGGAGGCTCCCGACACCCTGCTCGGCAGGGTCGAGGCGGGCATCACGGAGTACATCAACTTCGTCACCGAGGACAGAAGACGCGCCCGGATCATGCACCTGGAGGTGCGCAGGGCGGGCGACTGCCTCACCACCTCACGGCAGCAGGCCGTACGGGCCTTCGCGAGGATCGTCGCAGCCGGTGCCCTCGGTCCTCCGGACACGGTCGGGGTCAACCGGCACCTGCTCACGCTGGGCATGATCGGCGCCGTCCACGAACTGCTCATCGAGTGGGTGCTGGCCGAGGACCCGCCCCCGGTCTCCGACCTGGTCGGTACGGCCGTGCACATCTTCCACCGGTCGTTCGCGACATGACCGCCAGGTGAGCCCACCCGTCCCCCTCGCCCCGGTCGTCCCCGGGGCGTGGGGGGTCAGGCGACCGCGGCCATGGCCACCTCGACGATGAGCACCCGGTTGAGGCGGGTCACCGCCAGCACCCGCATGACCCGGACGGGCACCCCTCTCAGCACCAGGCGGCGCCCGGTCTCAAGCGCCCGGCGGTGCGTGCCGACCAGCACGCCCAGGCCGGTGGCGTCGATCATCTCAAGTCCGGAGAGATCGACGATCAGATCACCGTCACCGGAGTCGACCGCGCCGTGCAGTCGCGGGCGCACCACGGCGACGGTTCCCACGTCGAGGCGGTTGCCCACCACGACCACCTGCGCCCCGGGCTTTCCAACGGCGCGCATACCCCCTCCTCAGACCGATCTCGGCGCCACCTCGGTCGGCCGACCACGTGCACATCGGACCGTGTGAAAGCCCTGTCCCAGGACTGGGCTTTCTGCCGTCATGAGGAGCCCTTGCCCCCTTCTGGGAGAAAGATGCTGTTCATAACCAACCTTTTTCCTGCGCGACACGGATCGCGGTGATCCGGTTGGTCGCGCCGAGCTTGGTGATGGAGCTGGACAGGTAGTTGCGCACCGTCCCCTCGGTGAGGTGCAGTGAGGCCGCGATTTGGGCGACCGTCGCCCCCTGGGAGGCCAGGGACAGGGCGTCGCGCTCGCGTTCGGTGAGCGGGTTCTCCCCCGCCATCATCGCCGAGGCGGCCATCTCGGGGTCGAGATATCGGCCGCCCGCGTGGATCTTGCGGATCGCCGCCGCCAGTTCCTCGGCCGAGGCGTCCTTGGGGACGAACCCGCGCACCCCCGCGGCCAGCGCCCTCCTCAGGTAGCCCGGCCGCCCGAAGCTGGTCAGGATCAGCACGGCGTGACCGGGCAGTGTCTCGGCCACGCTCAGCCCGTCCATCCCCGGCATCTCGATGTCCAGCACCACCACGTCCGGGCTGTGATCCTGTACGGCCTGCGCCACCAGGTCGCCCCTGGACACCTCGGCGACCACCTCGATGTCCGGCTCCAGGCCGAGCAGCGTGGCGATCGCCCTGCGGATCAGGTGCGCGTCGTCTGCCAGCAGAACCCGGATCATCGTGCCCCCTCCAGCGGGATCGTGGCCCGCAACCTGAACTCCCCCGCGCCCTCGCCCGCGCCCGCGGTGAGGACCCCGCCCATCGCCGTCACCCGCTCCGACATGCCCGTCAGCCCGGTGCCGCCGCGCCCGCCCGGCCCGGTGGCGCCGTCGTTGGTCATCTCCAGCACCGCCGTACCCTCCCGCAGGGTGATCGCGATCCGGCAGCGGGTCGCCGAGCTGTGCCTGAGCACGTTGGTCGTGCCCTCCCTGATCACCCAGGCCAGCAGCGTGGCCGCCTCGTCGGGGACCCCCTCCTTCGGGAGTTCGAGGGAACAGCCGATGCCGCCCGCCTCAAGCACGGCCGTCATGCTGCGCAACTCGGCGTCGAAATCGACCGTGCGGTAGCCGCGCACCGCCGTACGGATCTCCTTGAGCGCCTCGCGTGCCAGCACGCGCACCTCGCCCATCTCCGCGGCGGCCCGCTCGGCGTCCACGGCCGACAACTTGGCGGCGACCTCGCTCTTGAGCGCGATCGCGGACAGGCTGTGCCCGACCAGGTCGTGCAGGTCACGGGAGAAGCGCAGCCGTTCCTCGGTCACCGCCAGCCTGGCCATGGCCTCCTTGCCCTCCTCGGCCGCTCTGACCACCTTCCAGAACCAGAGCTGGAAGCGGTTGGCCCACGGCATGAACATGGCCATCGCGAGGAAGGTCGCTATCGCGAGGGCGGAGGTGTTGTCGAGCCCGAGACGTCCGCTGGGCACGACGAGCACCGCGACGGCCGCCGCGCCGACGGACACGGCGATCGCCCCTCTCCTGTCCAGCAGCAGGGCCGCGCCCGAGGACCAGGCGACGGCCAGGAGCCCGAGGGACCACAGCTCACCGTGCAGGGACACCAACATGACCAGGACGAGCGCACCGGAGGCGATCATCTCGCGGGTCGCCCTGACCCCGGCGATCGAGGCTCTGACCATCTGCACGTACAGGATGCTGAAGGCGGCCGTCCCCGCCATATCGAAGATCGTCAGAGGGGCCAGGAGGTGCCGGCCCTGCGCGGTGAGCCTCACGAAGGTGCCGAGCCAGGCGAAGGCCACGCCGATCAGCAGCGTGCCGACGGTCGACCTGCGCAGCCGCTCGACACTCGTACGCCCGGGATGGCACCACAGCGACATCCGCAGCTTGCCGAGGACGGTCTTCCAGGACGGACGTCCGGGCTCTCCGGAGGACGCCGGCGAGGCGGGAGGCATGTCGCCTCCCGCCTCCCCTGTGTCACTTTTTGTCTGCATCTCGCGGTAGACGTTATCCGTGCCGGGGTTCCCACCGGAACAGCCATCCGGCCAACAGGGCCGTCACCGCGATCCAGACGACCAGGATTCCGAAGGAGGGCAGCGCCCCCGTCCACTGCTCCAGCACGCTCAGCGCCCTGCCGCTGCCGGAGTAGTGGTCGGAGCCGAGGAAGGCGCTGCGCATGATCTTCACGATCGGGGTGATCGGGAGCAGGCCGGAGATCGTCCCCAGCAGGCCGGGCAGCGCGTTCGTCGGGAAGGCGACCGGCGAGCCGATCATCAGGAGCAGGAGGATCGGGAGCACCGTGATCTGGGCCATCTCGGCGTTGGGGGTCAGGCCGGAGCAGGCGGCGGCCAGCAGCCCGAACACCGTCACCCCCAGGACCGCGGCCAGGAGCATCAACGGCACGTTGACCGGGGTCGCCCCCTCGGTGCGCTGGATCCAGATCCCCAGCAGGACGACCTGACCGAAGAAGAGAGCGAGCGCACCGAGGGCGCTTCCCGCCAGAACCGCCGCCGCAGAAGGCTGGCCCCCGCGCAGCCGCTTGAGCACCAGTTCCTCACGACGGGCCGTCAATGAGTTGACCAGGTTGACGAAGACCGCGAACCCCATCATCAGGCCCGGCATTCCGGTCAGCACGAAGAGCTTGGCGGACACCCCCTCGATGGTCGCGCCCCCCTGGGTCTGGGTGAACAGCCAGGCCATCAACAGCGGCATCAGCAGCACGGTGAACAGGACGGTGGTGTTCCTGAAGATCAGGGTCAGGTCGATCTTGGCCAGCCGTACGGCGTGCAGGGCGTCGGTTCTCATGGTCTGTCGTTGCCTTCCGGCCGTCGTGCGGCCTGTCGTCTCCCCGCGGATCGCTCCGCCGTCCACCCGGATGGTCTCCGGTCCTACGCCGTCTCCCCGAGGACCCGCATGAAGGCGTCCTCCAGGGTCCCCCGGCGTACGGTCAGCCGCTCCAGGACCTCGCCCCGGCTGTCGGCCCAGGCCAGCAGCGGTGAGAGGGCGGCGTGCGCGCGGGCCTGGACCTGGTCGCCGGTCAGCGTGTAGGCGACCTCGGTGCCGTCGCCCGTGTAGGTGAGCGCCGGGGCCGCGCCGTCCAGGAAGGGCAGCTCGTCGTAGGAGCGGGAGGCCCCGCCGAGCCGGAAGGAGATGGTGTCGCCGGAGCCCGCGACGACCTCCTCGACCGTCCCGTAGGTGTGGATCCGCCCCTCGTGCATGATCGCCAGGCGGCCCGCGAGGCGCTCGGCCTCCTCCAGGTAGTGCGTGGTGAGCAGCACACTCGTGCCGCATTCCCGCAGGTCCTCGATCACCCGCCACGTGGTACGGCGCGCCTCGGGGTCCATACCGGTGGTCGGCTCGTCGAGGAAGAGCAGCTCCGGGGCGGACAGTACGGCCAGCGCGAGGTCGAGCCTGCGCTTCTGACCACCGGAGAGCTGCTTGACCCTGGTCCTGGCCTTGTTCTCCAGGCCGACCAGCTCAAGCGCGCCCATGGTCTGCCGGTCGACGCCCTTCGTCCAGCCCGTGATGGACAGGCGTCCCGGCGTCCCGGTGCCGGACAGGGTCACGGGGCGTCCCGCGTCCTCGCTCAGCCCCTTCCACAGCCCGACGGTCTCGGCGACCGTGAGGTCCCCCAGGAAGCCACCCTCCTGCAGCATGATCCCGATACGGGGACGCAGGCTGCGGCGCTGCCTGATCGGGTCGAGGCCGAGGACCCTGACGCTCCCCTCGGTGGCGGGCGTGAAGCCCCCCAGGACCTCCATGGTGGTCGTCTTGCCCGCGCCGTTCGTGCCGAGCAGGGCGAAGATCTCGCCCCTGGCGACGGTGAAGGAGACGCCGCGCACCGCCTCGAAGTCACCGTACTTCTGCCGGAGCCCGCCGACCTCGATCACGTTTTCGAGGCCGACGGTTCCGATCTCCGCCGTGTCCGCGAGCTGTGGTGTTCTCATGGCGACAATCCTGCTGTTTCCGCCTTTCACCAGGTAGTCGCCGATATCACCACACCAGCAGAGAGATGTCAGCCGACGGAGCTGACAAATGTCATCCGGACCGGGGCGGCAGCGCCGGACGACGCCGGGACGGACGCCGCGAGAGGTCGGGAGCCTTCGCCGCAGGCCGCTCCTCAAGAGCGGCCAGCGCCAGCCGTACCGCCTCCTCGATCTGCGGGTCCCGGCCCCGCGCCCAGTCACCGGGGGTGATCTCCACCTCGACGTCGGGATCGACGCCGTAGTTCTCGACCCCCCAGCCGAGCTCGTCGAACCAGAAGGCGTACCTCGCCACGGTGATGTAGGTGCCGTCCACCAGGCGGTGGTCGCCCTCCGTGCCGATGACGCCGCCCCAGGTCCGGGTGCCGACCACGGGACCGAGCTTGTGGATCTTGAAGGCCGCCGTGACGATGTCGCCGTCCGACCCCGCGTTGTAGTCGGTGACCGCGACCAGCGGGCCACGCGGGGCGTCCTCGGGATAGGTGACCGGGTTCAGGCCCCTGGGCAGGTCCCAGGCGATGATCCGGCGGATCAGCTTCTCGATGATCAGCTCGGAGGTGTGGCCACCCCGGTTGCCACGCAGGTCGACCACCAGTGCCTCCCTGGTCATCTCCCTGCGCAGATCACGGTGGAACTGCGCCCAGCCCTCCGCGACCATGTCCGGGATGTGCAGATAACCGACCCTGCCTGCCCCCAGCTCACGGACGTGCGTCCTGCGCTCGGTGACCCAGTCCTGGTAACGCAGGCGCCGGTCGTCGCGCAACGGGGTGACGACGACCCTCCGCCCACCGCCCAGGGTCAGCTCGACCGGTTTGTCCGCCGCACCGATCAGCAGCGGCGCCGGGCCCTGCGGGGGCACCGGACGGCCGTCCACGGCCAGCAGCCTCTCCCCCGGCGTGATCCCCGCCCCCGGTACGGCCAGCGGCGAGCGGGCGTGCACGTCCGAGGACTCGCCGGGCAGTACCCGGTCTATCCGCCAGTGGCCCTCCTCGTCCCGGGACAGGTCGGCGCCGAGCAGACCCACCGGCTCGGAGACCCGGTGCCCCCACGGAGCCGCGTAGACGTAGCAGTGCGAGGTTCCCAGCTCCCCCATGACCTCCCACAGCAGGTCCGCGAAGTCGTCCTGGGTCGCCAGACGCTCGACCAGCGGCCGGTACTCGTCGAGCACGGCCTCCCACTCCACCTCCGCCAGGTCCTCGACCCAGAAGTCGGCCCTGACCCTGCGGCCCATCTCGGTGTAGGCGTGCCGCCACAGGGCGACCGGGTCGGCGGTGACGCGGATACGCGACAGGTCGACGGTCGTGTCCTCACCGTTCTTGCCCGTGACCGGCCTGACCGTGAGGGTCCCCTTGTCCGAGACGACGAGCTGGGTGCCGTCCCCGCTCACCGCGTACCAGTCGAGCTTGTCCACCACCTCCTCGCACTTGCGCTTGACCAGGTCGAAACGGTCGAGCGCGGCCCTGGGGGCATCACCGCCGACCTTGTCCCGGTCCTCACCCAGCTCACCCGCCAGCGGCTCACGCAGCCAGACGATGCCGTCCTTGACCGCGCTGAGCGCCGAGTAACGTCCCTCCGGCACCGGCACCTGCACCACCCTGGAGGCGATGCCGTCGAGATCGACGGTGAACGGGAGATCTCCGTCCTTGTCGTCCTCGGGATCCGTCAGGGGCCGCCCCTCCCCGCTCGGCGCGAACGGCGAAGGCGTCGCCGCGGCCAGCGGCACCAGGTACGGCCGGTAGCCGAACGGGAAGGACATGTCGAAGGAGTGCGCGTCGTAGACGGGGTCGAAGCCCCTGCGCGACAGGAACGCCAGATACCTCCCGGCGAAGGCGGGCGAGACGTCGACGAACCGCCCGTCGGTGACGTCGGTGACGACCCGGTCGGCCATCCTCGCCAGCCTGATCCGGCGCAGCGGGGTCGCGTCCGGGTGCGACCACGCCAGCCATGCGGAGTCCGGAGACCAGGTCAGCCCGCTGATCTCGCCGTTCGCCCTGGACAGCTCGACGACCTCCCCCGAGGCCACGTCGACCAGGAGCAGCCCGCCGTCCCTGGCCGCGACCGCGATCGTGTTCGCGTCGGGCGCCACGGCCAGGTCACCGACCTCGCCCAGCCGCCCGGCGGCGATCCTGCGGGTCTCCCCACCGCCGGCCGGGCCGATCTCCAGCCCCTGACGCTCCCCGTCGTCGAAGACCCACACCACCCGGTCCGCGCCCAGAAGCCGAGGCGTGCCGGCGGCCAGGCCCGTGCTGAGCTGCCGCGCGGGCCCGTCCCGGTGGGTGAGCCAGTGCACCGTCCCCTGGACCTCGACCGCGCTCGCCTGCCCCGTCGCGTCCACCGCCAGATCGTGCAACCGCCACCCCGGATTGACCTGGTACGGCTGCCGCCCCCTCGGCGGCGAACCGAGCGTCACGTCGAGTTTGCGCGAGGAGCCGTCGAGATCGTCGAGCAGGTAGACGTCCCCGGCGTTCTGGTAGACGATCCTGGTCCCGTCAGTGGTCGCGTGACGGGCGTAGAAGACGTCATGGTCGGTGTGGCGGCGCAGTCCGCTGCCGTCGAGCTCACAGGAGTAGAGGTTGCCGACGCCCTCGTGGTCGGAGAGGAAGACCAGCCGTCCCCCGACCAGCATCGGGTTGGCGAAGGTGCCTCTCACCTCCGGCAGGACCTGTTCGAACTCATCCGACAGGCCGCGCCGTACCCACAGGCGGCCCGCCGTACCGCCTCGGTAACGCTTCCAGACGGCGGGGTCGCGGGAGAGTGAGGCGGTGAGCAACGCGACCGTCGCCCCCGCCTCCCCCGATCCCCCGCCGTCCCCCGTGGCCGACAGATCGAAGACCGGCCCGTACGGCAGCCGCTCGACGTGGCCGTCGCCGAGCGCGTAGGCCCAGTTCCGCCAGACGAACGGCTCGCCGGTCGCGCTGATCGCGAGAATCCTGCCGTCCGGAGTCCAGCCGCGGGTGCGGGTCCTGGGGTCGTTCCAGTAGGTCAGCCTCTCCGCCGACCCGGACTCAAGGTCGGCGAGGTGCACCTCGGGGTGGCCGTCGCGGACACTCGTCCACGCGACCCTGGTCGCATCGGGAGAGAGCCGGGGATGCGAGGCCGGCGCCCTGTCCGAGGTCAGGCGCCAGGCCCTGCCGCCTTCGGCGGGAGCGGTCCAGACGTCGTCGTCGGCGACGAAGGTCAGAGTCTCCCGGGAGATGTGCGGGAAACGCAGGTAAAAACCGGAAACCATCGGTAAATCATATTGTCAGCTATCTAACTAATCAGGAGTAATTCTGCGCAAGATACGCTGAGTCTCATGACCCGAGCTGACAGAGACAACCCGGTGGTGCTCTCCAAGATCTACACGCGCACCGGCGACGACGGCACGACGGCACTCGGCGACATGAGCCGCACCCGCAAGACCGACTCCCGGCTCGCCGCCTACGCCGACGTAGAGGAGGCCAACGCCGCGATCGGTGTCGCCCTGGCCGTGGGCACCCTCGACGAGGACGTCACCACGGTCCTGACCCGGGTGCAGAACGAACTGTTCGACCTCGGCGCCGACCTGTCCACGCCGATCACCGAGAACCCCGAGTTCCCCCCGCTGCGCGTCGAAGCCTCCTACGTCGAGTGGCTCGAAGCCAGGTGCGACGAGTTCAACGAACGGCTCAGGCCACTGCGCAGCTTCATCCTGCCCGGCGGCACCCTCGCCGTGGCCCAGCTCCACGTCGCACGGACCGTGGCCCGGCGCGCGGAACGGACCGTCTGGGCGGCCCTTGAGGAGCACGACGACGTCAACCCGCTGACCGCGAAGTACCTCAACCGCCTCAGCGACCTGCTGTTCATCCTGTGCCGCGTCGCCGCCGGGGGCGATGAGATCCTGTGGAAGCCGGGGGGTACGCGCTAGCGCTTGCTCCGCCTGGCTGTGTCTCCTTGCTCCGCCTTCGGCGTCGCGGGCTGTGTCTCCTTGCTCCGCCTGACGGCGTCGCGGGCTTGGGCGCTCCGCGTCGGCGCTTTCCCTCGTCGCTGTGTCTCTTTGCGCCGCCTTCGGCGCCGCGGGGCTTGGGCGCCCCGAGTCGGCGCTTTCCCTCGTCACTCCGTCGCTGCGCTCCTGCGTTCCTCAGTCCAAGCACCGACGCGCCCAAGCCGACACTCCTCACACTTGGGGCCGGGAAAGCCAAGATCAAACCCTTCGGAAGCGGCGTCCCGGTGTCCGGGTGGAACTCTTCACGCTTGGGGTCGGGGCGTCCGGGAAGGCGGAATGAGAGAGAGTCGCCTCGCGCCTCCTGCTCCCGTGTGGGGGTGGTCGCCTGTGTCGTCGGCTGGGTGGGATCGGGGGCTCCCCGCGTAGGCGCGATGGGTGCCAAAAGTTCATTTTTCGTGTGTTGGTTGGTTGCCGTCATGGGATGGGGCGCTTCGCCGGAGGGCTTAAAGATCTTGGGTGAGACGGGTCATCGTGCCCGGGAATGAGCCTCCTGGAGGTTCACCGAAAGGCCAACGGCGGCCGAATCCGGAGCGGTTAAATCTGTTTGGAGCCGAAAGAGAAGGAGAAGGCGGACGGCTTTCTCACAATTGAGAAACAGGAGACCGGAGCCTACGGCAATGGCCTTCACCTGGCGGTTCCCCGAGAGGCCGCCCCACGGGCACGACCGCCGCGGACGGGCCGGCGGACACGTCTCCGGGTTTCCATGAACGGCACGAGCAGCCGACAAGTCGGGCTTTGACCTCGCCGTCGACCACCATCCCCGCGATGGCAAAATGTCATGGCTTGTCCCTTATAGGCGGGTGACACTTATCGCCGAATGGGCGGGGTCCGCCGACGCGAATCCCCATAGAACGCCCCGCCGTCCACGGACCGGCCGGAACGTTCCCACCACCCGGCTACCGGCCGGAACCGGCGACGGCCCGGCCGGACGGGTTCGAACCCACAGGCCGGTGCGACGCGCGACAGCGGAGATCCACCCGGTTCGAACGCCGGGCCCATCCCGACCGGGATCACCTCAATCCCCCACCGGCCAGGCCGGGCCCGGAGCGCGAATCCCGCACACGCGCCGTGACCCCGCCCCTTCCCCGTCCGGGCCGAGATCTCCGTTCCGGAGCCGGGTTCCATTCTCCGAGCGTTATGGCCGCCGCGCCGCCGTCCGCGCACGGACCGGGCGCAGCGCGCCAAGCCGGGGAGGCGATATGGGCCCCGACCTCCCGCCCCTTGGACGCGCCCCGTCGCACATGCGCAGCGTGGACGGGTGGCGACGGAGGGTTCCGAGGGTCGTTACTTACCGTTTGCCTTGACATACGAAAATGCTATGCCTTTACGAGGCTTGTCAATCTATCTGTTGCATGTCACCTTTAGTGCAGCCCTGGCCGGCCACGGGCTCCTGCTAGTCCCTTCCCCCCTTTGTGGGACTTGTGAGAGGAGTCATCCGTAGTGAGGTCCAAGACAAGGTTGGGGGGCGTCGCCGTACTGGCGGCAGCCGCCCTGGCCACATCCGCGCTCACGAGCGCGACCGGCGCGTACGCCCAGCCGAACGGCACCGGCCCTTCGGCCACCGCGAACTCCGATGGCGCCTACGCCCCGCCGGACGCCCAGAGCAGTGAGCGTGCGATCGCCACCGCGGACAGGGCGCTGGTGGCGCAGTCCCAGGCACTGCACAAGGCTCCGGAAGACAGCTTCGTCCGCGAGAAGACCGTCGTGGGCACCTTCGGCCTCCAGTACGTGCACTACAAGCGCAGCTACCGGGGCCTTCCCGTCTACGGCGGTGACGTGATCGTCGCCACCGACCGGACGGGCGAGCAGGCACGGGACGTCGTCTCCGGGCAGCAGGCCACGCTCAACCTGGACACCACCCCCGTCGTCAGCGCGGACGCGGCTGCGGCCACCGCCCGCGGCCAGCTCACCACCGTCGCGACCGCCTCCGCGCCGGTGCTCGTCGTCCACGCGGCGATCGAGACCCCGGCGCTGGCCTGGGAGGTCGGGGTAACCGGACGCTCGGACAACGCCGAGAGTGTTCTCCACGTGTACGTCGACGCGCGCACCGGCGCCGTCATCGACAAGGTGGACGAGGTCAAGGAGGGAACCGGCAACAGCTACTACAACGGCAACCCGGTCACCATCCAGACCTCGGGCTCGGGTGGCTCCTACTCCATGACCGACGGCACCAGGCCCGGCCTGAAGTGTGGCGGTCAGAGCGGCTCCGCCTACACCAAGAGCTCCGACTCCTGGGGCAACGGCTCCGGCACCAACCTTGAGACCGCCTGCGTCGACGCCCTCTACGCGGCCCAGAAGGAATGGGACCTGCTGAGGAACTGGCTCGGCCGCAACGGCTTCAACGGCAGCGGCGGCGCCTTCCCGGCTCGCGTCGGCCTCAACCAGGTCAACGCCTTCTGGAACGGCTCCTACACCAACTTCGGCCACAACCAGTCGAACAGCAGGCAGGCCACTCCGATCGACGTGGTCGCCCACGAGTACGGCCACGCCATCTTCCAGTTCTCCGGTTCCGGCGGCTCCGGCAGCGGTAACGAGACCGGCGGCCTGAACGAGTCCACCGGTGACATCTTCGGAGCCCTCACCGAGGCCTACGCCAACAACGCCTACGACCCGCCGGACTACACCGTCGGTGAGGAGGTCGACCTGGTCGGCAGCGGCCCGATCCGCTACATGTACAAGCCGAGCACCAACGGTGACCCCAACTGCTACAGCTCCTCCATCCCCAGCACCGAGGTGCACAAGGCCGCAGGCCCGCAGAACCACTGGTTCTACCTGCTCGCCGAGGGCACCAACCCCGGTGGCGGCAAGCCCGCGAGCCCGGTCTGCTCCGGCCCGTCGAGCCTGACCGGCATCGGCGTCCAGAAGGCCGGACGGATCTTCCAGGGCGGCCTCAACCTCAAGACCATCCCCTGGACGCACGGCAAGGCGCGCGTGGCGACCCTGAAGGCCGCCAAGTCCCTCTACACCTGCGCCGAGTTCAACGCGGTCAAGGCCGCCTGGAGCGCGATCAACGTCGGCGCGCAGAGTGGTGAGCCCACCTGCCCGTGACAGGCACCGGATGTGTGCGGTGGTGATCCCGCCGGCACGCGCGAGGCCCGTCGGCTCCCGTCATCGGGCAAACCCCCGGCACCCTCATCGGCGAATCGCCTCAGGGCGAAAGCCGCCGCCGGCTCGGTGACGGCGTGTGGACCCGGTTGGACGGCACCGTATGGGTGACAACCCGCACCGTCACTCATAGGACGTCGTCCCCGGGGCCGCGTTCTCCCCTGAGAACGCCGGATGGCCCGGACCACACCAGGTCCGGGCCATCTTCCATGCCGGGGTGGACCGCCCTCACCCAGGAGGGTCAGGCCACGTCGAGATGGGCGCTGGGCGGGGCGGACTCCAGCCAGGCGACGAAGCCGGTCAAGGCCCGGTACCCCATCGCGAGCTCGAACGCCACACGCTCGTTGCGGCACTCCAGCGCCGTCACACCTTCGATGAAGCCGTAGAACTCGTCCGACCCGATCCTGCGTCGTCCAGAAATGACAAGGCCGCGCCTCACGATCACGTGGCGCGGCCTTGGAAGCAGACCTATGAGCGGAATCCAGTTGAGGTGACCGTCGGCGTAGCGGGCCACACCGACCCGCCAGCCTCGTTCTCCCGACATCGGACGCAGGCAACACAGCACCGAACCCCGAGATCGGGTCAGGATCAGCACGCGGGAGGCGAGGAGGGCGGCCAGCAGCGCCACGACGATGAGTACGTCCAGCACCACCATGTCCCCGCCCCCAACAACCGATACCGCGCTCAGAAGCAGAATTTATCCGACTTCTTCGCCCGCCGCGCGCAACCTTGCCCTGGCGCGCTTGACCTCGATCGCGGCGTCGGCGTCCTCCTGGTTGGCATCGATGGATGCCTGGGCCCGCTGGAGGGCGTCCTTGGCGGCGGCGACGTCCACCTCGGAGCCGAGTTCGGCCAGCTCGGCCAGGATCGACACCTCGTTGTCCGCCACCGAGAGGAAGCCTCCGTGGACCGCGGCGACGAGGTCGGGCTCGCCACCGCCGCGCTTGACCGTCAGCACGCCGCCCTCAACGAGGACGCCGAGCACGGGCGCGTGCTTAGGCATGATACCGATCTCGCCGTCAATGGTCTTGGCAATCACCATGTCGGCCTCGCCCGACCAGATCTCACGCTCCGGCGAGACAACGCCTACTCGCAGCTTCGCCACTTTCCTGAGTTCCTTTCGAACCAGGCACCGGTACGGCCGGGCCGTACCGGTGCCGATGGCGACTAGCGGGCGAGTTCCTTGGCCTTGGCGATGGCCTGCTCGATGCCACCGACCATGAAGAACGCCTGCTCGGGCAGGTGGTCGTACTCACCGGCGCACAGACCCTTGAACGAGGCGATCGTCTCGTCCAGCGGCACGAACTCACCCGGCTGACCGGTGAACGCCTCGGCGGCGTACATCGGGTGCGACAGGAAGCGCTCGATACGGCGGGCCCGGTTGACGGTGACCTTGTCCTCTTCGGAGAGCTCGTCGATACCCAGGATCGCGATGATGTCCTGCAGTTCCTTGTACTTCTGCAGAATCCGCTTGGTCTCCTGGGCCACGCGGTAGTGCTCCTCGCCGAGGATCAGCGGGTCGAGGATCCGCGAGGTGGAGTCGAGCGGGTCCACCGCGGGGTAGATGCCCTTCTCCGAGATCGGCCGGGACAGAACGGTCTGCGCGTCGAGGTGCGCGAACGCGTTGTGCGGGGCCGGGTCGGTGATGTCGTCCGCGGGGACGTAGATCGCCTGCATCGAGGTGATCGAGTGACCGCGGGTCGAGGTGATGCGCTCCTGGAGAACACCCATCTCGTCGGCCAGGGTCGGCTGGTAACCCACCGCGGACGGCATACGGCCGAGCAGGGTGGAGACCTCGGAACCGGCCTGGGTGAACCGGAAGATGTTGTCGATGAACAGAAGCACGTCCTGCTTCTGCACGTCACGGAAGTACTCCGCCATGGTGAGGGCGGAGAGCGCGACGCGCAGACGGGTGCCCGGGGGCTCGTCCATCTGGCCGAAGACGAGGGCGGTGTCCTTGAGGACGTTCGCCTCCTCCATCTCCAGCCAGAGGTCGTTGCCCTCACGGGTGCGCTCGCCGACGCCCGCGAACACCGAGGTGCCCGAGAACTTCAGCGCGACTCGGCGGATCATCTCCTGGATCAGAACGGTCTTGCCGACACCGGCGCCACCGAACAGGCCGATCTTTCCACCCTTGACGTACGGGGTGAGCAGGTCGATGACCTTGATGCCGGTGGGCAGCATCTCGGTGCGCGACTCAAGGGAGTCGAAGGAGGGCGAGGGGCGGTGGATGCCCCAGCGCTCCTCGATCTTCAGCGACGCGGTCGGCACGTCCAGGGACTCGCCCAGGGTGCTCCACACGTGGCCCTTGACGACGTCGCCGACCGGCACGGAGATCGCGGCACCGGTGTCGGTCACCGGAGCGCCACGGGTCACACCGTCGGTGGGCTGCATGGAGATGGCGCGGACCAGGTTGTCACCCAGGTGCTGGGCGACCTCCAGGGTCAGGGTCTTGGTCTCCCCCGCGAGGAGGACGTCGACCTTCAGCGCGTTGTAGATATCGGGCATCGCCTCGACGGGGAACTCCACGTCGACGACGGGACCGGTGACCCGCGCGACGCGGCCCACGCCGGTCTCAACAGTCTGTGCAGTCATTTCACTCTTTCCCCGCTGCGGCGTCAGCCAGCGCGTTGGCGCCACCGACGATCTCGCTGATTTCCTGGGTGATCTCGGCCTGGCGAGCCTGGTTCATCTGCATGGTGAACACACGGATCAGCTCGTTGGCGTTGTCGGTCGCCGACTTCATGGCCCGGCGACGCGAGGCGTGCTCGGAGGCGGCCGACTGGAGCAGCGCGCTGAAGATACGCGATTCCACGTAACGCGGCAGCAGCGTGTCGAGCACGGCGCCCGCGGTGGGCTCGAACTCGAAGTACGGCAGCGGCGTCTCCGGCTTCGCGGTGGTCTCCTCGATCTCAAGCGGGAGAATCCGCCTGACCGCGACCTCCTGCGTGAGCATCGAGACGAACCCGGTCGAGACGATGTGGATCTCGTCCACCCCGTCCTGCGCCGAGAACGCCTCGATCAGCGTGTCCGCGATCTGCTTGGCGTGGGTGTAGGACGGGTTGTCGGAGAAGCCGTCCCACTTCCCGCCCATCTCGCGGCCGCGGAAGGTGTGCCAGGCGATGCCCTTACGACCGACCACGAAGGGAACCGGCGTGATGCCCTTGCCCTTCAGCAGCGTGCCGAGGGCCTCGGCCTCACGCAGGATGTTGGCGTTGAAGCCACCGCAGAACCCGCGGTCACTGGTGACGATGAGCACGGCCGCCTTGGCGGGCCGCTCCTTCGACACCGTCAGCGGGTGGTCGACGCTGCTGGTGTTGCTGACGACGCCCGTGACGGCGCGGGTGATCTCACGCTCGTACGGCACGGCCGCCTGCATACGCTGCTGCGCCTTGACGATGCGCGACGAGGCGATGAGCTCCTGGGCGCGGGTGATCTTCGCCGTGGACCTGACCGACTTGATCCGCCGCCGCAGCAGTCTTAGCTGGGCACCCATCGGCTACTTCTTCTCGGCAGAGCGGACGTGCTTGGTGATCTTCTCCTGGCCGACCTCGTCCGCGGACAGCGCGGCGACCGGCTCCTCGTTGACCAGCAGCTCGCCCGACGAGGTCTCGAAGGTCTTCTTGAACTCGGTGATGCCGTCCTTGAGGGCGGTCACCGTGTCGTCGGAGAGGTCCTTCGTCTCGCGGATGCTGTCGAAGACGCCCTTCTTCTCCCTGGCGACGTAGTCCAGGAACTCCGCCTCGAAGCGGCGGATGTCCTCGACGGGGACGTCGTCCAGCTCGCCCGTGGTGCCGGCCCAGACCGAGACGACCTGCTTCTCGATGGGGAAGGGGGCGTACTGCGGCTGCTTGAGCAGCTCGACCAGGCGCTGGCCGCGCTCCAGCTGGGCGCGGGAGGCCGCGTCCAGGTCAGAGGCGAAGGAGGCGAAGGCCTCCAGGTCACGGAACTGCGACAGCGAAAGACGCAGCGTGCCCGCGACCTTGCGCATCGCCTTGATCTGCGCGGAGCCACCGACTCGGGAGACGGAGACACCGACGTTGATGGCCGGACGCACACCCGAGTTGAACAGGTCGGTCTCAAGGAAGCACTGACCGTCGGTGATGGAGATGACGTTGGTCGGGATGAACGCCGAGACGTCGTTGCCCTTGGTCTCGATGATCGGCAGACCGGTCATCGAGCCCGCGCCCATCTCCTTCGACAGCTTCGCGCAGCGCTCCAGCAGACGGGAGTGCAAGTAGAAGACGTCGCCGGGGAAGGCCTCACGGCCCGGCGGGCGGCGCAGCAGCAGGGAGACGGCGCGGTAGGCGTCGGCCTGCTTGGTCAGGTCGTCGAAGACGATGAGGACGTGCTTGCCCTGGTACATCCAGTGCTGGCCGATGGCCGAGCCGGTGTAGGGGGCGAGGTACTTGTAACCGGCGGGGTCGGAGGCCGGGGCGGCGACGATGGTGGTGTACTCCATCGCGCCCGCCTCCTCAAGGCGGCCCTTGACCTGCGCGATCGTGGAGCCCTTCTGACCGACGGCGACGTAGACGCAGCGAACCTGCTTCTCGGGGTCGCCGGAGAGCCAGTTCTCCCGCTGGTTGAGGATGGTGTCCACGGCGATGGCGGTCTTGCCGGTGCCACGGTCACCGATGATCAGCTGACGCTGGCCGCGGCCGATCGGCGTCATGGCGTCAACCGCCTTGAGGCCGGTCTGCAGCGGCTCCTTGACCGGCTGGCGCTGAACGACCGACGGGGCCTGGAGCTCAAGGGCGCGCAGGCCCTCGGACTCGATGGCACCCTTGCCGTCCAGCGGAACACCCAGCGGGTCGACCACTCGGCCGAGGAAGGAGTCGCCGACCGGCACGGACAGGACCTCGCCCGTCCTGCGGACCGACTGGCCCTCCTCGATCTTGCTGAAGTCGCCCAGAACAACGACACCGATCTCCCGGACGTCCAGGTTCAGTGCCAGGCCGCGCGTACCGTCCTCGAACTCAAGCAGCTCGTTCGCCATCGCCGAGGGAAGGCCGGAGACATGGGCGATACCGTCGCCGCAGTCGACGACGGTCCCGATCTCCTCGCGCGCGGCGCCTTCCGGCTCGTACGCCTGGACGAAGCGCTCAAGCGCGTCCCGGATCTCGTCCGGCCGGATCGTAAGCTCCGCCATCTCTCTTCAGTCTCCCTATTCGCCTAGCCGGCCAACCGGCGGCGGACTTCTTCGATTCGTCCCGCGATCGTGGTGTCGATGAGGTCGTCCCCGATCCGCACCGAGAACCCTCCGAGCACTCGCGGGTCCACCTCGACGTTCAGGTGAACGTCGCGGCCGTACGAGGTGCGGAGCCACGTGGCGAGACGCCGCTTCTGCTCCTCGGAAAGCTCGACCGCGCTGCGCACCACCGCGACGAGGCGCTGCCTCTGGGCGGCGACCAGGCTGCCGAACTCGTCCAGCCCTCTGTCCAGGCTACGTCCTCGCGGATGCAGCACAAGCTGCGTGACCAGACGGAGCGTGGTGGGGGCGACCTTGCCGTCGAGCAGGGAGCCGAGCAGCTCCTGCTTGGCCTGTCCGGTGACGGCGGGGTCGGCCAGGACGCGCTGCAGGTCCAGGTTCGAGGCGACGATGCGCCCGAACCTGAACAGTTCGTCCTCGACGTCGTCGAGCTTGCTCTGTGCCTCGGCCTCGGCCGAGGCGGCGACGACGCCGAGCCGCTCAAGGGCGTCGGCCAGGTCTCCGGAGCCGGACCACCTGACGGAGACGGCCTGGATGACCGTCTCCAGGGCGGCACCGCTGACCTTGCCCTCCAGCAGAACCCGTACGGCCTGGGCCTTCTGGGACGCCGGGCGGGCCGGGTCGGACATATAGCGCCGGAGCCCGTGCTCACGGTCGAACAGGTCGGCGACCGCGAAAAGCTCGTCGGCCAGCGAGCCGAGGTCGGCGCTTCCCGCGACGGCGTTGAAGCGCTCTTCGACCTCGGCCAGCGAAGCCCTGCTCAGACCTCGCATCAGCGAACCGCCGCGCTGCTGCCGGCCTCAAGCTCCTCAAGGAACCGGTCGACGGTACGGCGCTGGCGCGCCTCGTCCTGGAGGGACTCACCGACGATACGACCGGCGAGGTCGACCGACAGGCGGCCGATCTCCGTGCGAAGCTGGGCGAACGCCTGCTGGCGGTCGGCCTCGATCTGGGCGTGCGCGGCCTCGATGAGACGACGGGCCTCGGCCTGTGCCTCCTCGCGGAGCTCGGCCTTGATCTGCGCGCCCTGCTCCCGGGCCTCTTCACGCAGGCGGGACGCCTCGTGACGAGCCTCGGCCAGCTGGTCGCGGTACTGCTTGAGGGCCCGCTGCGCCTCTTCCTGAGCGTCAGCGGCTCGCTTCAGGCCGCCCTCGATCGCGTCGACGCGCTCGGCCAGGGTCTTCTGGATACGGGGAACCAGGAGACGCCCGACGATGAAGAGGACGACCAGGAACGCGAACCCGCCGACGACCATCTCGGCCACGTTGGGCACAAGCGGATTGCTTGCTTCCTCTGCCGCTAGGAGATACATGGGTGCTGCCTTCCGTCAGAGCGGGGTGGTGTTTCTCAGGTCCGGAAGACGAACGCGAGCGCGATACCGATCAGCGCGAGCGCCTCGGCGAACACGAAGCCCAGGATCATGTTCTGGCGGATCAGGCCGTAGGCCTCGGGCTGGCGGGCGATGGCCTGCACACCCTGACCGAAGATGATGCCGATGCCGACACCGGGGCCGATCGCTGCGAGGCCGTAGCCGATGGAACCGAGGTTGCCGGTCACTTCGGCGAGCAGACCACTCATTGGTTGGTTTCCTTTTCTATCGACCAGTGGAGTGTCCACCGGGGTTCTCTGGCGGTGAGAGGGAAAAGTCTTAGTGCGCGGCGTGCAGGGCGTCGTTGATGAACATGGCGGTCAGCAACGCGAACACGTAGGCCTGCAGCGCCTGGATGAACAACTCGAAGGCCGTCAGCAGGAGCGTCATGACGACGCCGAGCACGCCGACCGGAGCCCCAAGCGGGGTCAGCTGGACGAACAGGAAGTGCCAGCCGACCTCGGAGAACAGGCCGATGATCAGGTGACCGGCCATCATGGTGGCGAACAACCGGATCGCGTGCGTGATGTGGCGCAGGAAGAACGTGGAGACGAGCTCGATCGGCGCGACCAGGAAGTAGATCCAGGTCGGCAGGCCGGGAGGGAACATCACGTTCGTGAAGAACTTGATGGGGCCCTGGTTCTTGATGCCCAGGTACATCACCAGCACCCACACCCCGATCGCGAGGACCGCGGGGTAACCGATGCGTGACATCACCGGGAACTGGATGAAGATGATGGAGCCGAACAGGTTCATGATCCACACGAAGAGGAACATGGTGAACAGCAGCGGCATCCACCGGTCGCTGTCCCTGCCGAGGTTCGGCCTGGCGATCTGCTCGCGGACGAACTCGTAGGCGAGTTCGCCGACGTTCTGCACGCCCCTGGGCACCAGCTTGGGCCGGGAGAAGGCGGCGAAGGCGAAGGCTATGACCAGCAATCCGCCGATGAAGGCGAGGAGAGCGGGCTTGTTGAACCAGGCCTGACCTTCGACGAGCGGCGGCCAGTCGAATATGCCGAGCCCCGGAGCATGGAACTCCTCGGAGGCGAGAGGCGTCAGCGCGGCGCTCACTCGGCGTTCCCTTCGTCGTGATGATTGGTCAAGAGGGTGTCATCCGGCTGCCGCGCCGTATGCAGGCCGGCCGGACGAGGAGGGTGAAGATGGTGAGGAGACCAGGGCTCGATGGCTCCGAAGGACGTTCCTCTACCTTCGTCTATCGCGATGTTTATCGCGCACGCGACAATAGCAGGCGGGGCTCTGACTAGTCATACCGGGCCAGCCTCCAGGGTTCTCTCTCCCGGGAGGGCCGACCGTGACCGGTCCCGCCTCGTCTGCCATGACGAGCTTAGGGGACGGGCTGTGAAGATCGCGACTTGTCATCGCTTGCTCCCGAACTGGCCGGGCACCGTCGCGTCGGGGTCGACGTAGAGGATCCGGAGTTTCAGGAAGCCGCGTGCCTCACCGGCCGTCCAGCAGATCGTGCACGCGATGACCGTCAGGGCGAAGGCCATCGGGCTCCACACGGTGGTGTCCTCGAAGGCGGTCAGCAGCACCACCAGCGCGAGGATCTTGGTGAAGAAGACGCCCATCGCGGCGGCCATCATCATCGTGGGCGAGATCCGGGCCGCGTAGACGACGGCCAGCAGGCCGATCGTGAAGAAGGCGCCGACCACGAGGACGCCTATGCCCGCTCCCAGTGCCCCCTTGCCGCCCGAGAGGACCGCGGAGACGACAACGGCGACCAGCCCCAGTAGCGCCGTGGGGATCGCGGCGGCTTTGAGAACTTGGAGATCGTTGGCCTGCATCGGTGCTCCAGGTACGGTTATCAAGCGAGCAATTGCTACGGCGCAGGATGCGTTCATGACGCCTGCCTGCTAGTGAAAGCTATCACAAGCTCTCGAAGGCCGCCTTTACCTGCCGTTTCAAGTAAACGATCAAGAAGTGTCCGGCGGCCGGACCCGGCACGACCCGGCGCCCTCCGGAACGACCGGCGCGCCTTCCACAGGAAAGCGGCATTCGGCCGCACCGGGCCGCCGGCACCCCTGACGGCTCACCCGACCCCTGCGGACCGGTGGATACAGGCCACCGACCCCGGCGAACGAGCATACCCTTTTCCGCTCCCGCGGTTCGCAATCGATTTCGCCGCACCATTCACCAGGGAAAAAGAACTGTTTTCCCTCAATGCCTCTCATGCGCCAAATCAAACGAATACGAACTCTGCCTGACCGGGATCGAACACGGCCTTCCGAGCCCGGAGTAAAGCGGCACCCGAATCAGGGATTCGTTATACGGAGTCATGACCTTACCCCGGATTTCACCGTGGACGTCGGCGGCGGCCCCTCAACGCCCCCGCGACGTACGGCACCGCCCACCTCTGATCAGCGATCTCTCCACGGAGCCCCCCACCCCCGTCATGAGGAGCGACTCACGCTCCCGGAGGGGGCCGTCCCGCCCGGACCGGACGACGGCACCGAAGAACGCATCCGAATTGCGGCTTTCATACCTCTCATCGACCCCACGCGGAGATCACTCCAGCAACAATTCAGACTTCGCATCGCATAGGACGACAATCCCATGCATCACCCTGCGGGGCGATCTCCCACCGAAGCACGATGAACTGACCGGCATTCATGAAGAAAGAGATCACTTCTCGGGGTTCGCTCTGTTTTTCCCCTACCGGGAATCCGTGTCCGATATCCCGCCACCGGACGTGTGCGGGAGGTCACCGCCGTTCCCGTCGCCGGGACGGCCGAGGCCCACGCCCGGCGTCCTCACAGGGGCATCACACGCCCGGGAAGGGGCACGGGGAGACACCGGCCCCAGCCGTACAGTGACGGATCACACACCGAACGACCTCAGGGCAGCGTCTCCGGGTTGGAGAAACCGGGTCCGGGGAGCGCCGACAGCACAGCCGTGTCCTCTCCCACACCGGGCACCTGAGGGGCGGGCGGATAGGCCACCGGTGCTCCCAGAGCGGCCATGGGGGCGCCGGGAGGGCCGGGGGGATACGGAGGTTGAGCGGGGAACGGCGGTGCCGGCTGGACGGAGGACGGCTCCGCGTCCGAACGCACGTGGCGGCCGCTCCCCGCGTTCCTGCGCGCGCGCCAGCTGGGCAGCGCCATCACCACCAGCACCACGACCGCCAGCAGGAAGGTCAGCAGGAACAGCACAAGCGGGAGGCCCTCAACGGCCATCGCCACGACGGTGAAGGCGAACAGGATCGTCCAGGCGTACATGATCAGCACCGTGCGCCGGTGCGAGTGGCCGATGTCCAGCAGCCGGTGGTGCAGGTGGCCCCGGTCGGGCGCGAAAGGCGACAGACCGTTCGAGGTGCGCCGGATCACCGCCATGATCAGGTCGAGCAGCGGAAGCACCAGGATGGCGACGGGCACGAGCAGCGGCAGGATGACCGGGAAGCGGTTGATGGTGGTCGAGTCGAGCGGCGTGATGGTGATCATCGTGGAGGACAGGACCAGCCCGAGCAGCATCGCCCCGGTGTCACCCATGAAGATCTTCGCCGGATGGAAGTTGTGCGGCAGGAAGCCCAGGCAGACACCGATCAGCACCGAGGCGATGACCGCCGTGACGTTGATGCTGGTGTTGCCGTAGTAACTGGACAGGACGACGGAGTAGACCCAGGTGGCCATCGCGGCGATGCCGACGATCCCGGCGGCGAGCCCGTCGAGCCCGTCGACGAAGTTCACCGCGTTGATCGCGACGACCACGACCAGGATGGTGATCAACGGGCGGAGCGTCGAATCGAGACCGAACGGCCCGCCCATGGCGTTGGGCAGCGGAAGCCACGGCAGGGTGACGTCGAAGGCCACCAGGACGCCCGCGGCGCCGATCTGCCCGGCCAGCTTGACCAGCGCGCTCATCCCCCACCAGTCGTCGAGGAAGCCGGTGAGCGTGATCAGGCCGCCCGCCGCGATCAGCGCGATCGCGGTGTTGCCGCCGGCGAAGGTCTCCTCCCCCAGCTTGCCTCCCGCGTACGGCAGGCTGCTCGCGATCAGCAGGCCGGCGACGAGTCCGCCGTACATGGCCAGGCCGCCGAGTCTGGGGGTCGGGACGGTGTGCACGTCACGGTCACGGACCTCCGGCATCGCGCCGATGCGGATGGCGAACACGCGGACCAGTGGGACCAGCAGGTACGTGGCCGCCGCCGCGACCAGTGCCATGAGTAGGTATTCGCGCACGGACCTAGTTTCTCTGATAGTCGGGCCATCTGTGACCGAAAACCGTGACAGAACGCCTCATAGTTCCCTGGCATATGTCTGGTGGGTGTGTGCCAGCTCCCTCGCCCGCTCTCTGGTCTCCGCCACGGCGGCCGGGTCCTTGACGACCCGCGCCACCATCGAGGCGATCTCCTTCATCTCCTCGGCTCCCATCCCCTGGGTGGTGACGCAGGGGGTGCCGACCCGGATTCCCGAGGTCACCGTGGGTGGTTCCGGATCGTAGGGGATCGCGTTGCGGTTGAGCGTGATGCCCGCGGAGGCGCACCGCTGTTCGGCGAGGGCTCCGGAGATCCCTGTGTCCCGCAGGTCGACCAGGGCGAGATGGCTGTCGGTGCCCCCGGAAACGGGCCGCATGCCCTCGGCGGCCAGTCCGTCGGCCAACGTCTGGGCGTTGGCGACCACCTGACGGGCGTACTCGGCGAACTCGGGACTGAGCGCCTCCCCGAAGGCGACGGCCTTGGCCGCGATCGCGTGCATGAGCGGGCCACCCTGGGTGAACGGGAAGACCGCACGGTCGATCCTGCCCGCCAGTTCCTCGGTGCACATGATCCCGCCGCCCCTCGGCCCGCGCAGCGCCTTGTGCGTGGTGAAGGTCACCACGTCCGCGTACGGCACGGCGGACGGCATGGCCCCTCCGGCCATCAGCCCCACGGTGTGCGCGATGTCGGCGAGCAGCCAGGCCCCGACCTCGTCCGCGATGCCCCTGAAGGCCGCGAAGTCGATCCGCCGCGGATAGGCCGTGGCACCACAGATGATCATCTTGGGCTGGTGCCGCAGCGCCAGTTCCCTGACCTCGTCGTAGTCGATCAGCTCGGTGTCCCTGCGCACGCCGTACGCCACGACACCGAACCAGCGGCCGGAGAAGTTGACCCGGGAGCCGTGGGTGAGGTGGCCGCCGTGCGGCAGCGCCATGGCCAGCACGGTGTCGCCCGGCTGGAGCAGCGCCGCGTAGGCCGCCAGGTTGGCAGAGGTGCCGGAGTGGGGTTGCACGTTGACGTGGTCCGCGCCGAACAGGCGTCTGGCCCGCTCGACCGCGAGGCGCTCGGCGCGGTCGACGACCTCGCACCCCGCGTAGTAACGCCTGCCGGGATAGCCCTCGGCGTACTTGTTGGTCAGCGTCGACCCGAGCGCGGCGAGCACGGCGGGCGAGGCGAAGTTCTCGCTGGCGATGAGCTGCACACCGTCCCGGACCCGTTCGAGCTCGTCGACGAGGACCTGCGCTATCTCGGGATCTTGTCTCTGCAGGAGGCCGAAGTCGGGCCCGTAGTACGGCTCAGCACCCATGGTTCACATCCCGGGGATGACGACTCACCCCACTGTATGCCTGTCCGCCGTCTACGCCCCACGCCAGGGGAGCGTTTCCCCGTGGGCGCAGGCCCGTGGGCGCCTCACGAGAAGGCGTGCGGTGCCCCCGCGTTGACGGGTATCCACCTGGGCGTGTCGGCCGCCTGATCACTGATGGAGGTCAGGATCGCCTGCCGGTAGAGGCCGAGCCGGGTGCGCCACTCGGCCATCTCCTCCACGTAGCGCCCGGAGACAGGGGCGTCCCAGACGTCCTTGCTCCTGGCCATCTGATAAGCCTTGTCCAGGCTTGAGGTCAGCGCGTCAAGCTCTGGCAGCACCTGCCGCCACATCATGACCAGCCGCTGGTAGTCGGGATTGAACTCCCAGGAGACGGCCATGTCCGGTGTGGGCAGTCCCGGGCTCCCGGAGACGGGCGGGGTCTCCCCCGGCTGCAACGGCTGTGGAGCGGGCGGATCGACGAACATCACAGACTCCTCACGTTCACTTCACCGCACCGGGACCGGACGGCGTGGACGGCCGTGACGGGTCCTCCCGCAGGACGGCCCCCCGCGAGTCACCCTGTCCGTCGCTCGTGGACTTCCACGTCCCTTCCTCCTCCCAGTCGTCGCCGTAGAACCCGTCGGCCCCTCCCTTGCCTCCGACCTCATCGGCTTCCTTGGCCCACTGTGCGAGCACCCCGTCCTTCGGGTCCGCGGAGTGGGCCACCGGGTGAACGGACCCGGTGTTGATGATCGTCTTGTGAGCGCCGTCGGAGGCCGGATGGGTACCCGCCGCGTGGGTGTTCACCGCGTACGTGCCCGTGGCATGGGTGCTCGTCCCATGGCTTCCGGCCGCGTGGGTGTTCGCGGTGGTCGTGTGGGTGCCTGCCTGCTCCGTCGTACCGCCGTCGTAGAAGGCGCCGACGGCCTGGGTGCCCGTGTTCTGGGGGGCGGGGTCGAGGGCCTGCTCGACGGTGTCGGGGATGGGCAGGGCCGGTTTGGCCGACGGCAACGCTTCATACGGATCCGCCTTGCCCGCCTGGTGGGAGTCGGCACCGCTGGGGCCGCTGTGCAGACCGGGGTTGCCGTCGTCTCCCTGCGGAAGGGAGCCCGTGTCTCCTGTCTGGAGGCCGGAGGCCTGCGGGGCCGTACCGCCCGGGTCCGGGTCGCCGTCCGCCGCGTCGAGAAGCGGGACGTCCTCTATGTGGTCGAGCAGCGTGTTGACCTGCTCCGCGGTGGGCGAGTCGAGGGGGATCTGCAGCACCTTCGCCCCGTCCACCTCCACGACCTTCGCCTTGCTTCCACCGACCTGGTCGACGTCGTCGGGATGGTCCTTCTGCGGGGTGTCGAGGATGTCGACCTTCCCGTCGCTTCTGGGCGAACGCTCGTCCCCCTTGGAACCGGCGTCGGGCTTGGCGTCCGAGGAGGAGTCGTCCCCGGCGTCCTCGTAGGACCCGTACGGGGAATCTCCGTCCCTGGGAGACCGCTCGTCGCCCTTGGAACCGGCGTCGGGCTTGGCGTCCGACGAGGAGTCATAGGAAGAGCCACTCTCTCCCGAAGACCGCTCGTCGCTCTCCGAACCGGCGTCCTCGTAGGACCCGTAGGGAGAGTCCCCGCCCCTGGGAGACCGCTCGTCACCCTTCGAACCGGCGTCGGGCTTGGCGTCCGACGAGGAATCACCCTCAGAGGACCCGTAGAAAGAGTCCTCCTCTCCGGAAGGCCGCTCGTCACCCTTCGAGCCAGCGTCCTCGTAGGACCCGTAGGGGGAATCCCCGTCCCTCGGAGACCGCTCGTCACCCTTGGAACCGGCATCGGGCTTGGCGTCGGGACCCGAATGGCCGCCTCTCGGCGAACGCTCGTCATCCTTGGAGGCGTTGTCCGGCTTCGTGTCGGAACGCTCGTCCCCCTTGGAACCCGCGTCGTGCTTGGTGTCGGGACCCGGATGCCCGTCCCTCGGAGACCGCTCGTCACCCTTGGAACCCGTGTCGTGCTTGGCATCCGGTTTCGCGTCAGGTTTGGCCTCGGGCTTGGTGTCGGGCTTGGTGTCGGGACCCGGATGCCCGTCCCTCGGAGACCGCTCATCACCCTTGGAACCCGCGTCGGGCTTGGCGTCGGAGTCCGTACGACCACCGGAAGAGGACGAATGCCCCTCTCTGGGGGAACGTTCGTCGCCCTTGGAGCCCGCGTCGGGCTTGGGGTCGGGTTTGGTGTCGGAACCCGAGTGTCCGTCCTTCGGTCCCGCGTCCGGCTTGTGCTTCTGGTCGTCGTCCGGCCGTACGGCGGGCTTGAGATCCTCCGCCTTGGGGGCGGCCGGCTTCGCGTGATCCTTCGCGTCGGCGCCCTTGGCGTCCGTCTCCTTGGAGGCCTCACCCCTGGCGTCCGCGACCCCGGACGTCTTCTCCTTGTGGTCTTCGGCCTTCTCGCCGCTCGACACCGGTTGTCCCGCCGGGGAGCCGCCCTCCTGCTTGACCCTCTTCTCCAGGAGTTCGACCCGGGAGGAGACGTCGCGGACCATGATGTCGCATGACTCCGCGACCTGGACGGGACGGTGCGTGGACTGCGCGGACAGCCCCGCGGCGCTCATCATGCGAGCGACCCGGCCCTCCGTCGTCCGCATGCGCTCCGCCGCCTGTCGGACCTCGGACAGCAGATCACGGACCAGCTTGGGGTCCATTCCGTCTAACTTGCCCATGGACGTCTCCCGGAAGTGTCGGCCACCTCAAGGTACCGGCGGGGCAGCCCGGCGTCACGATCATAATCAGACTGTATGGATCACGATATGGAGCGCGGATCCACCGTTCAGTCGCGGGAATCCGGCTTCCCACCGGCCTCCGGCTTCGCCTCGGCCCCGGCTTCGGGCTTCGCCTCCGGCGCCGGGTCTGGCTTGACCTCCGGCTTCGGTGCCGCGTCCGGCTCGGAGTCCGGCTCAGGGTCCCCGTCCGTGGCCACGTAGCCGACCACGCCGCGCAGCCGTCCCACCGGGATGGCGCCCCTGCGCAGCAGCCTGGGCACCGCCGTGGTCAGGTCGAGGATCGTGGAGGGGATGTTGTCCTCGGTCGGGCCGCCGTCGAGGTAGACCCCGACGGAGTCGCCCAGCTGCGCCTCGGCCTCGGCGGCCGTGGTCGCCGCGGGGGCTCCGGAGCGGTTGGCGCTGGAGACCGCGAGCGGACCGGTCTGCTTGAGGAGTTCGAGGGCCAGGGGGTGCTGCGGCATCCTGATGGCCACGGTGCCCTTGGTGTCGCCCAGGTCCCAGGAAAGGGACCGGTTGGCGCGGCAGATCAGCGTGAGCGGGCCGGGCCAGAAGGCGTCGATGAGGTCCTGGCCGTACGGGCCGAGGCTGTCCACCAGGGCCGTGGCCGCGCGCACGGTTCCGACCAGCACCGGCGGGGGCATGTCGCGCCCGCGCCCCTTCGCCTCCAGCAGCTTCGTGACGGCCGGCGGGATGAAGGCGTCAACCCCGACCCCGTAGACGGTGTCGGTCGGGAAGACTATGAGCTCGTACTTCGGGATGGCTATTACCGCGTCGGCCAGCCCCATAGCCCGCTGATCAGGGTCTGAGCAGTCATAACGTCGACTCACGGCAAACCATCCTATTCTTGCCTATTCTTGGCCGAAACGGGCGGTAACGAAGCGGTCCCTGCGGGTCAGGTCTTGGCGGCTACGCACATCACGCCAGCCGTTGTCCTCGGGGAAGAGCAGATATACCGCGGTTCCCTGCTCGTCGGCGTGCTCGACGGCGACGAACCCGCCGGGACGCAGCAGCCGCCTCGCGGTCCGCTCGACGGCCCTGACCTCGTCGAGGCCGTCGCTGCCCGAGCCGTACAGCGCGCGGCGCGGGTCGTAGTCACGCACCTCGGGATCCCTGGGGATCGCACCCGGCGGAATGTACGGCGGGTTGGAGATGACCAGGTCGACCTGACCGTTGAGTTCGGGCAGCGCGTCGGCCAGGTCTTCGGGGTGCAGGTGGACCCGGCCCTGGCCGTGTTCGAGGATGTTGCGCTTGGCCCAGCGGTAGGCGTCGGGATCGACCTCGACGGCGTGCACGATGGCCAGCGCGATCTCCTGCGCGATGGACAGCGCGATGGCGCCGGAGCCCGTGCCGAGGTCGACGACCACCGGCGAGGCGACGTCCATCTCCCGCAGCCGCTCGATCGCCCATCCCGCGACCACCTCGGTCTCCGGACGCGGGACGAACACCCCGGGCCCCACTTCAAGGGACAGGTAGCGGAAGTAGGCGCGGCCGGTGATGTGCTGGAGTGGCTCGCGGGCCTCACGCCGGGCGATGCCCTCCCAGAACAGCGCGTCGAAATCCGCGTCGGTCACGTTGTGCAGCTCGCTGCGCCGTACTCCGTGGACAAAGGCGGCGATCTCCTCGGCGTCCGTGCGCGGCGACGGCACACCTGCCTCGGCGAGCCGGGCGGTGGCGAGGGCGATCTCGTCCAGCAGAAAGGTCATGGGCGCGTTCTATGAGTGGTCTGCGAGCTTCTCCGCCATCTCGGCGTCGAGCAGGGACTGAATCACAGCCGTGAGGTCGCCGTCCAACACCTGGTCGAGGTTGTAAGCCTTGAAACCGACGCGGTGATCGGAGATGCGGTTCTCGGGGAAGTTGTAGGTGCGGATGCGCTCGGAGCGGTCGACGGTGCGGATCTGGGACTTGCGCTCGGCCATGGCGGCGGCGTTGGCCTCCTCCTCCGCGATGGCCTGGAGACGGGCACGCAGGATGCGCATGGCCGACTCCTTGTTCTGCAGCTGGCTCTTCTCGTTCTGGCAGGAGGCAACCACACCGGTCGGGATGTGCGTGATCCGTACGGCGGAGTCGGTGGTGTTGACGCTCTGGCCGCCGGGACCACTGGAACGGTAGACGTCGATCCTGAGGTCGTTCGGGTCGACCTGCACGTCGACCTCCTCGGCCTCCGGGTAGACGAGGACGCCCGCGGCGCTGGTGTGGATGCGCCCCTGCGACTCGGTCACCGGCACCCGCTGGACCCGGTGCACACCGCCCTCGAACTTCAGCTTCGACCACACGCCGTCGTCGCCCCTGGCCTTGACCGCCACGGTGACGTCCTTGTATCCGCCCAGGTCGGAATGGGTGGCGTCGATCAGCTCGGTCTTCCAGCCGACCCGCTCCGCGTACCTGAGGTACATCCGCAGGAGGTCTCCGGCGAACAGCGCCGACTCCTCACCGCCCTCGCCCGCCTTGATCTCCATGATGATGTCCTTGTCATCGTTGGGATCACGCGGGATCAGCAGGTGCCTGAGCTTCTCCTCAAGCTCGGGGACACGGGCCTCGAGCTCCTTGGCCTCCTCGGCGAACGCCTCGTCCTCCGAGGCCAGCTCCCTGGCCGTCTCCAGGTCGTTGTGGACCCCCTGGAGCTCACGGTAGGTGTTGATGATGGGAGTCAGCTCGGCGTAGCGCCTGCCGAACGTACGCGCCTGCGTGGGGTTGGCGTGCACGGTGGGATCGGCGAGCTTGAGTTCCAGCTCGGCGTACTCACTGAGCAGCTCGTCGAGATTCACCGTGCGTCCTCCTCGAAGTCCTGACGAAACCTGCCTCATCACCACGAACGCCGACCCGGGGTACTCCTCGCGGGCGAGGAGCGTTCCGGGCCGGCGTCGGGATGAGAGCTACTGGCCCGTGGTCTTCTTGCCGAAGCGCTTCTCGAAGCGCGCCACCCGGCCGCCGGTGTCCAGGATCTTCTGCTTGCCCGTGTAGAACGGGTGGCAGGCGGAGCACACGTCGGCGTGGATCACGCCGGACTTCGCGGTGCTGCGGGTGGTGAAGGTGTTACCACAGGTGCAGGTCACCTCGGTGGTGACGTACTCCGGGTGAATGTCGGGCTTCATGTCCTTCGGTTCCTCTCCAATGCGCGGTCGCCGGGTCGCCACTGTCTTTCGCCTGTTCGAGGCTTACGCGCTGTAGCACACCGAGGTGCGCGCGGGCGGGAACCGGAACCGCTGCGGTTCGGCTACCAGTGTGCCAGATGCTCCAACCATCCCAGGCCACGGGACATTCCCGGAGACCATGATCGGGTTCGTATGGACGGGTCCCATTCGTACCACTAGGCTCCGGTGCCCAAACCGTAACTTTTATCACTATCTTCACCCAAGTTGGGGGCCCAAAGATGAGGAACGGAATGCGGTTGCTTCTGGCCACCGCGACGGGGGCAGCCGTCTTCGCCAACGGTACGGTCACAGCCCTCGCCTCCCAGTCCGCCCAGTCCAGCGCCCGCGCGGACACCCGCTGCTCCGGCTCCGCCGAGTTCTCCAAGGTGGAGTGGACCGAGGCGTTCGTCCCCCTCAAGGACAACAACGACGTCACCGTCACGGCCACCCTCAAGAACCCCTTCAAGAAGGGCGCCGACGGGAAGTGGGCGAAGGACCAGGACAACAAGGCTGTACGGGACATCACCGCCCTCGGCGGGGAGATCGTCAAGGCCGGGGCGACCACCGGCGCGAAGGTTGAGCTCGACCTTCCCGCCACTCCCACCATCACCGCGGACAACGAGCAGTCGGCCACCCTCGGCGAGGCCAAGGTGACCGGTAAGTTCACCGTCACCAAGGACGACAAGGACGGCAAGTGGCTGCTCAAGCTCAACCCCGTCCGCGGTAGCGCGCAGCCGTGTGTCGAGGAGATCGCGGTCGGCCCGCAGCTCAAGCTCGCGGGTGCCTCGGTGACCGACCCGGTCGTCGTCACCACGAACGACGACACCAAGGTCGCCGTCAAGGCCACCGTCCTCGGCGGCGCCACCTCGGTCTCGGCCCACCTCTACAGCAACGACGGCAACGACTCCGTCGACCTCAACCTCGACAAGGGCAACTCCGCCAACTCGTGGTACCAGGACACCTGGTTCGACAGCGACTTCAACACCGGCTCCTGGACCCTCGACGTGACCGTCACGCGCGGCAACGAGAGCATCAAGTACGAGCGGGCCGACGTCTTCACCGTCCAGCTCAAGAAGGCCAAGAAGAAGAAGGCCAAGACCAAGGTCTCCTTCGACGTCAACGCGAACAAGGTCCGCAAGGGCAAGACGGTCCGCTTCTACGGCGCCGCCTACCGGGGCAGCTCGGCCTACTCCGGCAAGGGCGTCGAGCTCTACTACCGCAAGAAGGGCTCCACCAAGTGGGTGTTCTTCGCCATCGCCAAGGCCAACCGCAGCGGTAAGTACAGCAAGGTCGTCAAGCCCAAGGCCGACGCCTACTGGCGCGCCGTGGTCACCGGCAACAGCACCACCTCCGGGTCGACCTCCGGTTACGAGTTCGTGGACGTCCGCTGACCACGAGCCCCACGTCACCTGTACCGCTCGCGTCCCCAACCCCGGGCGCAAGCCGTACAGAGGACTGACCGGCCGACGAGGACCGGGAGCGCCCGGCGGCACGGACCGCCGGGCGCTTCGCCGTTCCCGGCCGGGAACACCTCACAACCCCAGATACGCCAGTACGGCCAGCACCCTGCGGTGGTCGCCGGGGGCGGGATCGAGGCCGAGCTTGGTGAAGATGCCGGAGACGTGCTTCTCGACGGCCCCCGCCGTGACCGCCAGCCGGACGGCTATCGCCGAGTTCGAGCGGCCCTGCGCCATCAGGGCCAGCACCTCGCGCTCCCGCCCGCTCAGGGAGCCCAGCGGACCGCCCGTGTGGTGGCGGTCGAGGAGCCGGTCGATCACCTCGGGGTCGAGGACCGTCCCTCCTGCCGCGACCCGGCGCACGGCGTCGAGGAAGTCGGTCACATCCGCTACCCGCTCCTTGAGCAGGTAGCCGAACGGTGCGGCTCCCCCACCGGCCAGTTCGGCCGCGTAACGCTCCTCGACGTACTGCGACAGCACCAGGACCGGCAGGGCCGGCTTCAGCGCACGGGCTTGGAGGGCCGCACGCAGTCCCTCGTCCCGATGGGTCGGCGGCATCCGCACGTCCACGATCGCCAGGTCGGGATCGTGCTCGGCGACCGCGGCCACCAGCGACGGGCCGTCGCCGACCGCCGCGACGGTCTCGATCCCGCCGTCATCGAGGAGCCTGGCCAGGCCCTCCCGGAGCAACACGGAGTCCTCGGCGATCACCACGCGCATGGTCCAAGTGTTCACCAGTCACAGGGGAGTTCGGCGCGGATCACGGTCGGGCCGCCCGGTGGGCTGTCCACCCCGAGGACGCCGTCAACGGTCGCCGCCCGGTCCGCCAGGCCCGCCAGCCCTCCTCCCGGACGGGCGAGCGCGCCGCCGGAACCGTTGTCGCGGACCTCGACGGACACCCGCCGGTCGCGCAGGCCGACCCGGACCGAGGCCTCGGTCGCCCCCGAATGCTTGGCCATGTTGGTCAGCGCCTCGGCCACCACGAAGTAGGCGACGCTCTCCACGGCCGCCGGAGGCCGTTCGGCCAGCTCCACCGAAACGGCGACCCGCACGGGTGCCCTGGCCGCCAGCGCGGACAGGGCGGCGTCGAGGCCCCGGTCGGTGAGGATCGCCGGGTGGATGCCCCGCGCCAGATCGCGCAGTTCGGCGATTGCGGCCTTGGCCCCCTCGTGGGCCTGGGCGAGCAGCCGCCTGGCGGTCTCCGGGTCGCTGTCCAGTTTGACCTGGGCGCGCCCCAGATCCATGGCCACCGACAGCAGCCGCTGCTGGGCGCCGTCGTGCAGGTCACGCTCGATCCTGCGCCGTTCGGCCTCGGCCGCGTCCGCCCCGCGCGCCCTGCTGGCGCGCAGCCGGGCCGATCCGGCGATCCTCTCCCCCGGGCCGAGCAGCGCCATGGCCAGCTGCCCGTGCAGCCGCGCCATCCCCCGCGTCGCGTACAGCGCCGCGACGAGCACCCCGAGCCCCGCCGGGACACACGCCAGCGCCCCGGCCGGGCCGTCGACCGTCAGCTCGCCGACGATCCGCACCTCCGTCACCCCGGACAGCACCAGCGGCGGCGTGACGAGCAGGGCGAGCGCGACGGCCCACAGGGCGGCCGAGACGACGAACTCCACCAGGCCGACCAGCGGTAACAGCAGCAGGTACAGCAGGTCCTTCCAGGTCGCGGGGTCGGCGAGCGCCCCTCCGCAGCGCAGCAGCGGGTTGCCGCCCCTACCCGGCCGGTAGGGGTCGGGGATCCTGACGCCGAAGGCCAGCCCGACGAGACGGCGTTCGAGCATCGCCGCGCCACGCCAGGCCACCATGGTCAGCGCGAGCAGCGGCGCCCCCACCCAGGCGACCGCCAGGGTCAGCGAGAACGGGATCACCGAGACCAGCACGGCGAAACAGACCAGGCCGTGGAACACGCTCCCCAGGAGGTACGGCAACGCCCGCCAGGTCATCGGGTCGACGAACATGCCCAGTGGACCGTTGGGACCCAGCGGGACGCGCAGTCTCAGCGGTGTCCGCGCCACGGGCGCCGTCCCGGCCGTCATGCGCGCCTCCCCACGCCCTGTCCGCTGTGCCCTGTAAGTGCCCTCGACGGGTCTTCCCGAGGTATGGATATCCCGGGGAGGCGGATCTCACAAGGGCCGGACAACGGCGAACGCCCCGGCCGTGAGGGCCGGGGCGTTCGCCGTACGGGACGGGTGGGTCAGTCGCGATCGGAGCTGACGGTCGTCGTCCTGACCTGGAGGAGGAACTCCGCGTTGGACTTGGTCTCCTTCATCTTCTCCAGGAGAAGCTCCAGAGCCTGCTGCATGTCCAGCGCGTGCAGCACACGCCGCAGCTTCCAGATGATCTGGAGCTCGTCCTTGCCCAGGAGGATCTCCTCCTTGCGGGTGCCGGACGCGTCGACGTCAACCGCGGGGAAGATGCGCTTGTCCGCGAGCTGACGGTTGAGCTTGAGCTCCAGGTTTCCTGTGCCCTTGAACTCCTCGAAGATGACCTCGTCCATCTTGGAGCCGGTCTCGACCAGCGCCGTGGCGAGGATCGTCAGCGAGCCGCCGTTCTCGATGTTGCGGGCGGCACCGAAGAAGCGCTTCGGCGGGTAGAGCGCGGTCGAGTCGACACCACCGGACAGGATGCGTCCCGAAGCCGGGGCCGCCAGGTTGTAGGCGCGGCCGAGGCGGGTGATGGAGTCGAGGAGCACGACGACGTCGTGACCCAGCTCGACCAGGCGCTTGGCCCGCTCGATGGCGAGTTCGGCGACCGTGGTGTGGTCCTCAGCGGGACGGTCGAAGGTCGAGTGGATGACCTCGCCCTTCACCGACCGCTGCATGTCGGTGACCTCTTCGGGACGCTCGTCGACCAGGACGACCATCAGGTGGCACTCGGGGTTGTTCCTGGTGATCGCGTTGGCGATGGCCTGCAGGACCATGGTCTTGCCCGCCTTGGGCGGGGAGACGATGAGACCGCGCTGGCCCTTGCCGATCGGGGCGACCAAGTCGATGATCCTGGTGGTCAGGATGTTCGGCTCGGTCTCCAGGCGCAGCCGCTCCTGCGGGTAGAGCGGGATGAGCTTGTTGAAGTCGGGCCGCTGCCGCGCCTGCTCCGGGTCCATGCCGTTGACGGTGTCGAGGCGGACGAGGGCGTTGAACTTCTCGCGGCGCTCGCCGTCGCGGGGCTGACGCACCGCGCCGGTGATGACGTCACCCTTGCGCAGGCCGTTGCGGCGGATCTGGGCGAGTGAGACGTAGACGTCGTTGGCGCCCGGCAGGTAGCCGCTGGTCCGCACGAAGGCGTAGTTGTCGAGGATGTCCAGGATGCCGGCGATCGGGATCAGGACGTCGTCGTCACCGACCACGGGCTCGTTGCCGTCGAAGCGGTCGCGCCCACGGCGGTTGCGCTCCCTGAACCGGCCGCGACGCCCGCGACGGTCGTCGTCGTCGCCCACACCGTGCTGGTCGTTGCGGTCCTGCGGGCCGCGGTTCTGCTGGTTCCTGTCGTTGCGGTCACCGCGGTCGTTCGACCGCTCGCCCCGGTCGTTACCGCGGTCGTTGCGGTCGTTCGACCGCTCCCCGCGGCTCTGGCCCGCGTCGGCGGCGCGCTGGTCGGGACGGCCCTCGCCGCGCTCACGCCTGTCGTTGCCGCGCTCGCCGCGCTCACCGCGGTCGCCGTTGCGGCGGCGGTCGCCGCGCTCACGGCGGCTCTCGCCGCGCTCGGGACGCGTCTCCGCCTGAACCGGCTCGGCCTGCTGCTCAACGACGGGAGCCGCGACGGGCTCGGCGGCGACGGGAGCGGGGGCCTGCTGGACGACGGGAGCGGGCTGCGCCTGCTCGGCGACCGGCTCCGCGGCCACCGGGGCGGCGGCGCGGGAACGTTCCCTCCGGCTGCGGGCCGGACGCTCGGCGACCGGCTCGGCCACGGGGGCCGCAGCGGCGGCGGGAGCGGGAGCCGCAGAGGCCTCCTTGGCCGCGACGGGAGCCGGGGCGCTCTCTGTGGCTACGCCCTGCTTCTCCTGGATCGCCGCGATGAGTTGGCTCTTGCGCATCCGCCCGGTCCCGCTGATGCCGAGGCCGGACGCGATGGCCTGCAGCTCAGGCAGCACCATGGCGGACAGGCCGGTGCCGGAGCGACGGCGCGGCTTGGCCGCGGCGCGGGTGGGGGTGTCGCCGGCCGTCGGCGATGCGCCGGCGGCGTCGGAGAGGAGTTCGGTGGTGTCGCTCACTAATGGGTCCTTCCCAGGGGTCGGGCGTGGCCATGATCAGCCAATCGTCCCGGTGGTGCGATCGACCCGGTGGGACAGACCGGGTCGGGTTGCACGTCGCGATCCTCGACGGCCCTTGGGGACCGCCGCCACTGTCGGGGAAGGGCACATCCATGCCGTCACCATCGAGATTCGCCGACGGTGGGGCTTGGAGGACACCCCCCGGATTGCTACCGGCAACCAGATGTCGAGGTAGTTCGAACGCGCATGTCCCCTCAAACGCCGCCTCTCGTTGCCCCAACCGAATGTGGAGCATTCGGAGGCGACGGATTCGGGGAGGCCACTGCGGCCCTCATGCCCCACGGTGTGGGAAATGAGACAGCGATGTGTGGCTGACAAGCACGCACCCAACAAGGGGGCACCTGGTGCGGCTACCAGCCTAACATCACCAGCGCACACAGCTATTCCCTGAAGGTCGAAGAGGTATCAGCGTGTCTCGGGAGAGACAACACGGGCACCGCGGGTTTCGACATCCAGTGGCTGGATGAGCCAATCCGTACCCACTTCCGGTGCGATCAAATCCTGCGTATCCACTGTGGAAAACGCAAGAATTGTGGGACCCGCTCCCGAGACCACGGCGGGGACCCCGATGCCGCGCAGACGTTGTACCAGATCCGCCGTACGCGGCATCGCAGGCGCGCGGTAGTCCTGGTGCAGCCGGTCCTCGGTCGCGGCGAGCAGCAGCTCCCGCTCGGGCCTGACGGTCAGCGCCGCCACGAGAAGCGCGGCCCGCCCCGCGTTCGCGGACGCGTCCGCGTGCGGCACGCTCTCAGGGAGGAGTCCCCGCGCGACCTCCGTCGAGAGGCGTTGTCGGGGAACGATGGCCACGGGCCGGATGTCGGCGTGCGGAACCAGTTTCAGCATATGCGGCGTGTTCGACCGGTCCGTCCAGGCGACGGTCAGGCCGCCCGCCAGGCAGGGGGCCACGTTGTCGGGGTGTCCCTCGATCTCGGTGGCCAGGGCGAAGACGTCGTCGTCGCCGAGCGAGGACGTGCCCGCGAGCGCCCTGGCGGCCAGGACGCCCGCGCAGATCGCCGCGGAGGAGGAGCCCAGGCCCCGGGCGTGCGGAATGCGGTTGAGACAGTTCAGCCGGATGCCGTGTGGCTGCGGCAGGCCCATCCGCTCGAAGGTCGTGCGCATCGTCCTGACGATGAGGTGCCCCTCACCCTGGTCCAGCTCGCCGGCGCCCTCTCCCGAGACGGCGATCTCCACCGTCCCGGTATGGGAACCGTCCGGGGTGAACAGGCTCGCCTCGACCTCGTCGTAGAGGCCGAGGGCGAGTCCCAGGGTGTCGAACCCGGGCCCGAGGTTGGCCGATGTCGCCGGGACCCGGACGGTGACCTTGGTGCGTTCGGTCATCGAGAATCTGGGGCGCGAGCCCCTGGCGTGGCCATGGGCGTGGAAGGCCCCTCCTCCTATCTGCCTGCTGTCCGCCTGACGCGGGACGGTCTGCCTGATGCTTCGGGAGTGCGCGCGAAGAGCCGCGGCGGCGGGGCCGCCGCGGCACGCGGGTCGGGGAGGTGCCCTGCGGACGGACGGTTCAGGCGAGTTCCAGCGCCTGGGCCGCGGCGTGGGCGTCGACCGAGATCGTCAGTGGGGTCGGCGCCCCGGAGATCGCCCAGTCGGGGTCCTTGAGGCCGTTGCCGGTGACCGTGCAGACGATCCGCTGGCCGGGGTCGACCAGGCCCTGGGAGTGGGCCTGCAGCAGGCCCGCGACGCTGGCGGCGGAGGCCAGCTCGACGAAGACGCCCTCCTCCTGGGCCAGCAGCTTGTAGGCGGCGGCGATCTGACGGTCGGTCACGGCCTGGATGACGCCGCCCGAGTCGTCACGGGCCGCCTCGGCCAGCTGCCAGGAGGCGGGGTTGCCGATGCGGATCGCGGTGGCGATCGTGTGCGGGTGGGGCACCGGGGCGCCGTTGACGATCGGCGCGGAGCCGCTGGCCTGGAAGCCGAACATGCGCGGGCTCCTGGTCGCGACGCCGTCCTTGGCGTACTCGGTGTAGCCCATCCAGTAGGCCGAGATGTTGCCCGCGTTGCCCACGGGGATGCAGTGGATGTCCGGGGCGTCGCCGAGGGCGTCCACGATCTCGAAGGCGGCGGTCTTCTGGCCCTGGAGCCGGAACGGGTTGACCGAGTTGACCAGCGCGATCGGGTAGCTCTCGGAGAGTTTCCTGGTCATGTCGAGACAGTCGTCGAAGGAGCCCTCGACCTGGATCAGCTTGGCCCCGTGGACGAGCGCCTGCGCCAGCTTGCCCATCGCGATCTTGCCGCGGGGCACGAGCACGGCGCAGGTCAGGCCCGCGCGGACGGCGTAGGCGGCGGCCGAGGCGCTGGTGTTGCCCGTCGAGGCGCAGATGACGGCCTTCGCGCCCTCCTCGACGGCCTTGCTGATGGCCATGGTCATGCCACGGTCCTTGAAGCTGCCGGTCGGGTTGGCCCCCTCGACCTTGAGGTAGACGTCGCAGCCGGTCAGCGCCGAGACCCGGTGCGCCGGAACGAGCGGTGTGCCGCCCTCCAGCAGCGTGACGACGGGCGTCGCCGTGGTCACCGGAAGTCGGTCACGGTACTCCTCGATGAGGCCACGCCACGCCCTGCTCATCATTGCTCCTCCCGCGCGTTCCCAGCACGCGCGTTCTACCTGCGGTGTTAGGCAGCAAGTCTACGGGTAATGGGATCTGAACCGGGATCTGCCGTCCACCAACTGGACACCTCAAGCGTCTCCCCAGGAAACGCTCAGGAAGCGTGGGTAGTGTCATCGGGTCCTGAGAAGCGGGAACGCAGACAAGGAGCGGCGGAACATGGCGGGCGGAGTGGCGACCAGACGGCCCCCGATCCGGCACAACGACTACTCCCCTCTCGATCCGCCGCCACTGGGCGACTGGGCTCCCTCCCTGTCGGTCAGCGTGGTCGTCCCCGCGTACGGCGGGCAGCACGCGCTCGACCTCACCCTCGCCTCCCTGGCCGCGCAGACCTATCCCGGTCACCTCATGGAGGTGATCGTGGTCGACGACGGCAGCGATCCACCGCTGCGCCTGCCGGACATCGCCCCCGAGGGCGCCAGGATCGTTTCCTCCGCCTCGGACGGCTGGGGCATCGCGCACGCGCTCAACACCGGTGCCGCCGTGGCCGAGGGGCGGATCATCCAGCGGCTCGACGCCGACATGGTCGTCTGGCCCGAGCACATCGAGGCGCTGGCCCGCTGGCACCACCTGAGCGACTACCTGGTCACCATCGGCGCCAAGAGGTTCGTCGAGGAGCCGCCCCCGGACCTCTCCCCCGAGGGGCTCTACGAGCACGCGCGCGCCGGCTCCCTCGGCGAGGTCCTCGACCTGTCGAACGCGCTGGCCAGTTCGACGGAGCAGACGATCTCCCGGACCGACGGCCTGCGCAGCAGCCGCAACCCCTACCACGTGTGCACGGGGCCGACGGTCTCGATGCGGCGGGAGACCTTCCACGCCGTGGGCGGGGTCGATCCCGGCGTGCTCAGGGGTGAGGACACCGAGTTCGCCTACCGGCTGGCCACCCACGGGGTGGTCTTCGTCCCGGACATGGCGGCCAGGGCCGCGCACCTGGGGCTTCCCGCGCAGCGGGTCGACCGGGACCGGACGGTCAGGGCCGTCGCCCCCTACCTGGCCCACCGGGTTCCGCTCCGCCGTGACCTGCGCAAGGACGGGGGCAGACGGTGGCTGGTGCCGTACGTGGAGGTGGTCCTCCATGTCGACGGGGACGAGAGGCAGGTGCGGGCCGCGGTGAGCGCCGCGCTTGAGGGTTCGGTCTCCGACGTCCGGGTCACCCTGGTCGCGCCCTGGTCGCGTCTGTCGCCCGGACGGCACTCGGTGCTCGGCGACCCGTCGTTCGAGCTTCGCGTGATGCGGGAGCACTTCGCCCACGACGAGCGGATCAGGCTGGCCGACGAGGTCGTCCCGACGCCGGGGCCGACGCCGTTCCGCTACACGGGGCCGGTCTCGGTCCCGCTCGGCAGGGAGACGCTGGAGCGGATGATCGCCGCGGTCCAGGAGGACCGGTCGGGCATGCTCGTCGTCGATCTCGGTGAGGACGGGTCGGCGACACTGGAACGGGCGGAGGCGCTGGGCAGGGCCAGGCTGCTCGGCGCGGACGACGTCGTCACCTCGATCAAGGCCACCCACGGGGTACGGCACGGCACGAAGGCGGAGTTCTGGCCCGCTCCCCGGCGTCAGGCACCCAGGCCGGCCCCGGCCAAGGCCGCCAAGCCCTGCGCGAACCAGTCCTCCGCCTCCAGGGCGACCCGGTCCCTGCGTTCCAGGCTGGGGGCGGCCTTCAGGGAACTGCGGGCCTGACGGCGGAGGTCTCGCCCTGCTCCTGCTGCGGGCGGGGAACGACGCGCCGCCGTACGACCAGGCCGAAGGCGACGACGAGCAGGCCCGCGACACCCGCGACAGCGAACGGCGCCGCGGGCCGCCAGGAGCTGAAGAGCGTCCCGCCGACCGTGGAGATGACGAGGATGCCCACGGCGCCGCAGAGCGTCTGCACGCCGTAGGCGGAGGCGCGCACCGCCGGGGGGACCTGCTGGGCCAGCAGCGGACCCGCGCTGACGATGGCGGCGATCTCGCCGAGGCCGATGAGCGCGGCCACGGCCATCATGCCCGAGCCGAGCGGGTCGTCGACCAGCAGCGTGGACAGGTAGGCGACGGCGGCCAGGGCCTGGGCGACCAGGACGGCGTCCTGGCGGCGCAGCCGGTCGCCGAGCCAGCCGAACAGCGGGGCCCCGAGGGTGGCGACCGTCTGCGCGGCACCGACCACGGCTCCGCCTCTGGCCACGGCCTCGACGGGGGACAGGCCGCCCTCCCTGACGCCGTGGACGACGACCCACAGCGGCAGGAACGCCGCGACGATGGACAGGTCGGCGCGGGCCACGAAGGAGGCCGCGTACGACAGCGCGACCCCGGGGTCGCGGGCGAGCGCGAACCCCTCCCTGACCAGGCGGACCAGCGGGATGCGCGCCGAGGCGGCGTCCACCCTGATCCTGGAGATGGTGACCCACATCAGCGCGGCGACGGCCAGGACGATCACGGCGACGATCAGGAACGAGTAGCGGGCCGCGTCGACCGTGGCCGCCCTGCCTCCGTCCCCGCCGAGGTTCCTCTCGATGATCGCGGGCAGGCGGACCAGGCCGAGGACGGCCACCATGGCGCCCAGCCCGCTGAACAGGCCGATCAGTCCGTATGACTTGCCGCGTGAGCGGTCGCGGACGTAGTCGATGGCGACCGTGGCGAGCATCCCGTTGAGGGCCGCCACACCCAGGGCGAAGACGACCCTGAGCGCGACGAGCGCGGTCACGTTGCCCGCGTAGGGGAACAGCAGGGTGGACAGGCCGCACAGCGCGAACCCGGTCACCACGACGGGCCGCCTGCCGAAGCGGTCGGCGAGCGCGCCGTACCAGGGGAGGCTGAGGATCATCGCGATCTCGGCGGCGGCGGCCAGCAGGGCGACCACCCTGCCCTGGTCGGCTCCCTGGCCGTCGAGCACACCGAGCAGCAGGAGCGGCTGGGCGGCGGGCAGGAATGTGATGATCATGGTCGCCGCGAACGCCATGATCATGGACGCCACCAGGTTGCCTGGGCTGATGCCGTCGGACAGGTGAAGCCCGGCGAAACGGCGCGGGGGAAGGGCGGCCATGCGGCGATCTTGCCAGCCGCCTGATCACTTCTCCAGCGTTACCGCTCGATATGATCACGACAATTCCGGAAATATTTCTACCGGGGAGCAGCACGTGACCGATCAGGCACTAAAAGGCATCAACACCCAGATACCTAACGTTGCACGCATGTACGACTACTATCTGGGCGGCAAGGACAACTTTCCCGCTGACCGGGAGGCGGCGGAACGGGCCCTGACGGTCGTCCCCGAGATCAGGCACAGCGCCAGGTCGAACCGCGCCTTCCTGCGCCGCACGGTCGACTTCGTCGCCAGGACGGGCATCGACCAGTTCCTCGACCTCGGAGCCGGGCTGCCCACCCAGAACAACGTCCACCAGGTCGCCCCCGGCGCCAAGGTCGTCTACGTCGACAACGACCCGACCGTGCTGGTCCACGGCAGGGCGATCCTCGGCAAGAACGAGAACGTGACCATCGTCGAGGGGGACATGCGCCGCCCCCGCGAGATCCTGGAGCACCCGGACGTCCGCGCGGCGATCGACTTCGACAGGCCGGTCGGTGTCCTGCTCCTGGCGATCATGCACTTCGTGCCCGACGAGGACGACCCCTGCGGGATCCTCGCGACGTTCCGCGAGGCCATGGCCCCCGGCAGCCACCTGGTCATGTCACACGTCGCCATCGACGCCAGGCCCGCGGCGGCCGACGGGGTCACCAAGGTCTACGACCGGGCCTCCTCACCGTTCGTGGCCAGGACCAGCAAGGAGATCGTCCGGCTGTTCGAGGGCTTCGACGTGGTCGAGCCCGGCATCGTCAACCTGCCCGAGTGGCGCCCCACCCCCGGGGACACCGTGCCGTACAAGGGGATCGGGTCCTACTTCCTGGGCGGGGTCGGAGTGGTCAACGGCGACGGGTGATCGCCCGCTTCACCGAGGACAGCAGACCGTACTGGACGACCTTCCTGGCCGCGGCCAGTTCCTTGCGCAGGGTGCCGACCTCGCGCCGCAGCTCGACGGCGCTCCTGCGCCAGCGGCCCGCCTCCTCGCGCCACCGGGTCACCTGGCCGCGCAACCGCTCGGCCTCCTTGGTGAGGCGGGCGATCTCGGCCTGTGCCTCCACCCTGGCCCGGTAGGCCCCCCTGCGCCCGGCCGGGGTCCTGGCCTCCCGCAGGAAGCCGTAGGTCTCCCCGTCCGCCCAGAAGGTGCCGAAGGTGTCCTGGACCGCGTCGTCGAGCGGCTCGCCGTCGGCGGCCACGATGGCCGCGCGGGCGAAGGCCGCGGTCCGCTCCAGCCTGGCGACGATGAGTCCCCGCTCCGCGTCTTCCGCCAGGAGCACACTGACCAGGCCGTATCCTCCGTCCGTCGCCAGGTCGAGCAGTCTGGCGAGGGTGTCCTCCCCCGGCGTCCATCCGGCGGGCAGCCGCAGCCGGTACGGCACCGCCCCCCACGACGACTCCCCCGGCCGTCCCGCCTGTCCCGGGGTCGACGAGGTGAACCGCACCCGGCCCTCGTGCGCGTAGTGGCCGAGGATCAGCGTCAGGTCGAGGTGGGGGTCGCGCAGCGGGGCACGTCCCTCGACGCCCGCGTGCTCCCAGGGGCCGGGGACGGTGACCGCGACGTCGGGCACGGTGCCCGCGAGCACGGCGTCCACACTCGCCCTGACCTCGTCGTAGCCGGGGTCGCCGTCGCTCTCGACGACCACCTCCAGGTAGGGCACCTTCCACTGCCGCGCCGGGTGGGAACGCAGCCAGCGGTAGGCCGGGATCCGGTCGGCGACGAAGGCGTGACTGACCCGGTCGATCGGCGCCTTGTCACGCATCCTCATGGTCGGCCCCAGGTGGAAGGCGCGGGCCAGCGGCTCGGGCACGAAGACCGCGCCCGCCTGGGCGAGCCGGTAGCCCATCTCGGTGTCCTGACCGAGGACGAGATCGGTGTCCATGGGGCCCGCCTCGGCCAGCAACGCGGCGTTGACCGAGGTCGCGCCGCCGACGTGCAGGCTGAAGGCCCGGCTGCGGCCGTCGGTCAGGCCCGAGGTGCGTTCGATGAGGTCGACCAGCCAGGCGTGCGGCTCGGCGGGCTCGAACAGCTCGGCCAGGTCCGGCGCCTCGGCCACCTCCCGCGCCGTGGGCAGCGGCGCGGGCGTGAAACGCAGCCGCCCCGTCACCACGAGGTACGGCGCCGCGTGGTGCCAGCGCATGTGCGCCTCGACGGCCTGCCGGTCCAGGACCACGTCCGAGTCGAGCCAGTGGACCACGTCGCCGGTCGCGGCCCGCAGCCCGGCGTTTCGCGCGTGCGCCCTGCCCGGGATCGGGCAGGCGACCAGCCGGGTGCCCGCGGGCCTCAGCTCGGGCAGGCGCAGCGGCGGGTCGCTGCCGTTGTCGACCACGATGACCTCGGTCAGGTCCTCGGGGTAGGTCTGGCCCGCGAGCCCGGCGAGCACCAGGTCGAGCTTGTCTTGGCCGCCGTAGGCCGGCACGACCACGCTGACCCGCAGCGACGGGGCCCAGGCCCCCGGCTCCGGCGGGGTGAGGCTGCGGTAGTCGTTGCCCACGACCCGCGCGATCACGAGGCCTCCAGGATCAGGCTCGGCGCGAAGCCGTACCACTGGTACGACGCGACACGCAGGAAGTGGGCCAGCGGCAGCCGCCAGGTGTGCTCGGCGCTCACCGAGCGTCGCAGCACGTAGCCGAGGCCGTGGGTGCGGTAGATCCGTGCCCCCTCGGCGTGTGCGGCCTTCAGGAAGGCCGCGTCGACCCCGCGCGGCAGGGCGGGGAAACCCCCGGTCCGCGTGAACAGGTCTCTGCCGCTCAGGATCGTGCCGCCCGCGACGTGGTCGGACCAGATCTCACTGGTGTAGTCGGTGCGGCGGACCGTGACGCCCAGGGGCTCCAGGTGGAAGAACTCGGCGGCGGTGCCCACGATGTCGGCGCCCGAGTACGCCCTGGCCAGCAGGAGGTCGGCCAGGTGCTCGGGACCGTACCAGTCGTCGTCGTCCCACTTGGCGACGTACTCTCCCGACGCTCCGGCCGCCGCCAGGTTGAGCACCTCGCCGAAGGGCACGGCCGCGGGCGCCTCGGTCACCCTGACCGGCAGACCGCTGTCCTCGACCGCGCGCCGTACCTCGGGGTGGTCGGCCGGGACGCCGTGCAGGCCGAGCAGGACCTCGGTCTCGACCCGGCGCTGGGCGGCGATCTGGGCGAGCGCCCCGCCGAGCAGGTGCGGGCGCATGGTGGACATCACGACGCTGACGGACGGGGTGCCCCGGGGAGGGACGCCCAGCAGGGACAGGCCGTGGCGGCGCAGCCGTACGCTGTGCTCCTCCCTGCGCAGGGCGGTCACCGAGTGCGGCGGCGGGTTCTCCTCCGGCTCTCCGGGGGTCCAGGCCGCCAGCAGGCGGGCCAGGCCGGGCTCGGCCCAGCCGGGCGAGGCGGCGGCGCGCAGCGGGACTCCGGCGGCGGCGAGCGCGGTGAGCGCGCCCGTGGGGACCTCCTGATCCGGCCAGCCGACGTTCAGGCCGAGCAGCGGCCTGAGCCTGTCGATCTCGGCGGCCTCCGGGCGCTCCCCGACTGGCTCACCCGCCGCGAGCCATCCGGAGCCGGACCACGTCAGCTCGGCCATCCCCTCCTTCGCCGTCCGCAGGAAGCCCGCCGGGGTCGCGGAAAGGGCCGGAACGGGCCCTGATGGGGGCGGGGACGTGGGCGGTGACGCGGAAAGAGCGGGGGAGGGCACCGACGCAGGATATCGAGGCCGGGAGATCACTTCCCAGCGCGTTCCAGGGTTGACACGGGCGCTCACCGACAGTCACTCACAGCATTCACCCAGGTCACAAAAACCTTGAGGTTTACCGTTTATCGCTATATCCACTCATGTGGAGTGGATAGCCTCGAACACTCCCCCCGACAGAACAGGCAACGAACGACAGAGCGGCACGGAAGGTAAGCGCGGATGTCCACGCCCCGAAAATTGACGCTACTGACGACGATCGCGGCCCCGCTGGTCGTCATCGCGCTGACCCTGCTCACGGTCCTCGGCGCCGTCCCGGTCGTGGGCGCCCTCGGGCTCGCCGCGGCCGTGGCCGTGCTGGCCGCCCAGGCGCTGACCCTCGTCACCCTGCGCAGGACCGACGGGAAGGCCCAGCGTGTCGACAACCGGGTCAAGCGGCAGGAGGCGGAGCTGGCCAAGGTCAGGACGGCCGTCGAACGGCTGGACGGACGGCTCGACGAGATCGTCTCCCTGCTCAGGCAGGAGAGCGGCAGGCACGAGGAGGACCTGCGGGCGATCCTGGTCTCCCTGGGCGAGGACCGGCTGACGGCCGTTCCCCGGCGCAGGGAGATGGAGGAGTTGGTCAGCGAACTGCTCCCCAAGCTCGCCGCGGCCGAGGCCAGGCCCTGGCGGGCCAGGCCGGAGGGCGCGGCGTGAGTGAGGCCCGAGAGCGCCGGGAGGCGGGTTCCGGTACGGCCGGCCCGTCCCTGGACGGAGAGGACGGCGCGCTCAGGACGGGCGGGGAGGACGGCACGGGACAGGTCGCCGTTCCCCCCGCCCGGAACACCGGAGGGGTTGCGAGGGTCAGGCACAACGACTACGGCTCGCTGACCCCGCCGGAACCCGGCCACTGGGAGCCCCGGCTCGGGGTGAGCGTGGTGATCGCCGCCTACGACTGCCAGGAGTCCCTCGACCGCACGCTCGCCTCCCTGGCCGCCCAGACCTACCCGGCCCATCTCACGGAGGTGGTCGTCGCCGACGACGGCAGTGAACCGCCGTTGCGGATCGACGGCCCCGCCCCGGCCGGAACCCGGATCGTCCGGGTGCCCGAGGGCCGCTGGGGACGCGGCTGGGCGCGCCAGACCGGTGCCGCCTCGGCGACCGGCGACGTCCTGCTCTGGGTGGACGCCGACGTGGTCCTCGACCGGGAGCACGTGGAGGCGCACATGCGCTGGCACCACCTGGCCCCGTACGCGGTCGTGCTCGGCGACATCCGCTTCACCCCCGAGCCGTCCGGGGACGCGCCGGGACCCGAAGAGGTCCTCGCGGCCGTACGGCGGGGGCGTGCCGAGGACCTCTTCCCCGTCTCCGCCCCGCACGCCTGGCGGGCCGAGCGGTTCGCCGAGACCCGGCGGCTGCGGGAGGCCGGTTCCCGGGCCCACCTGCTCCACTCGGGGGCGGCGACCTCGGTCCCGCTGGCGCTGCTGCGCGCCGCGGGAGGGGTGAACACCGCGCTGAACATGGGTGAGGACACCGACCTGGGCTTCCGGCTGGCACAGGCGGGGGCGGTCTTCGTCCCCGACCCGCGCGCCACGGCCTGGCACCTCGGCCCCTCGACGGTCATGACCAGGGAGAAGGAGGTGCACCGGCACAACTGGTCGGTGCTGCCCGACCTCATCCCCGACCTGCGCTGGCTGCGCGCCCACCCGCGCAGGACCTGGCTGGTGCCGTACGTGCGCGTCGTCGTGGACGCGGCCGGGGCCACCTACGAGGAGGTCAGGACGAGTGTGGACGCCGCGCTCGCGGGCACCCTCGCCGACGTCGCCGTCACCGTGACCGGACCGTGGTCGGCCCTGCCCCGGGGACGTCGTTCCTCCCTCGACGAGCCGCTGCTCGACCTTCGCCTGGTGCGCAACCTGTACGGCGGCGAGCCGCGCGTCTCCTTCGCCGAGACCGTCCCCGACGCGGCCCCCGCCCCCTTTCGCCTCACCTGCCCCGCCGGATGGGCCCTCGGCCCCGACACCCTCGCCAGGCTGGTCGAACACGCGGAGAGCGAGGGGTACGGCCTGCTGAGCGTGGTGCTCGACGAGCGGGAGAACGGGGTCACCGCGGCCAGGCTCGAACGCACCTCGGCCTTCGCCAGGGCGGCGCTCGTCGCCGGGGACGACCGGGACGACCTGGTGCACGAGATGTTCGGCTCCCTGTGGGTGGGCGGGGAGGAGTTCGGCTTCACCCCCGCGGACCGGTCCCAGCCCGTCGCCGGGGACACCGCCAGGTGGCGGGCGGAGGCGGCCAGGTGGCGGCGCGAGGCCGAACGCCTTGAGGACGAGGTGCGGAGCCTGCGCCGGGAGGCGCAGGAGGCGCGCGAGCGGGCCGAACAGGCCGGGGCCGAACGGCGGCGCGGCCCGATCGGCGAGATCATCGCGACCGTCCGGCACAGGAGGGCAGGCTGATGTCGTTCCTGACCGACCTGCTCGGCGGCCGGGACGCGCGGGGCCTGCTGGTCTGCCACGCCGGGTTCGACACCCTCGAAAACCTGGAGCCGTACCAGGTGACGGACCTCGACGGCGACCTCGGCGGGCTGCCCGGAGCCCAGGACGGCGTGACGGAGGTCCTCGTCGTCGCCAGGACGCCGACCGACGTCCGCAGGGCCGCGGCGCTGCAGTCCCTGCTCCCCTCGGCCTCACGGGTCACGGTCGCCGTCGAGGAGGCCCCGTACTGGTACACCGCGCCGGTGATCTCCCCCGTCCCCGCGCACCGCTGGCGGTCCCTGACCGAACTGCGGGTGCACCGTCCCGCGAAGGACGCCTGGGCGGTCGAGGCGAGGTTCGCCAAGCCCACGCCCGCGGGCCGTACGCTCGCCGCGACCGCCAGGGCGTTCGGCGGGCACGGGATGGACGCGGTCGCGGCCCCGGTGGCCGGGCTGGCGGGCCCCGGAGCCGCCCACTGGCGTCCCGGCGACCCCAACGCCGCCCCCGCCGAGGTGACGGGCCCGGTCCCCGAGCGGTTCGGTGCCGCGGGAGCCGACCTGGTCCTGCGCGTCACCGACGAGGAGCCGCCCTCCTGGGAGGGCGCGGAGACCCCGATCGACCGCCCCGCCGCCGCGCTGATGAGCTGGGAACGGCTCGGCCGTCCGGGAGGGGCGGGCATCCTGCGCAGCGGCCTGGGAGACCTGTCGGAGCCCAGGACCATCCCGCCGGTCGACGACCGTTCGGTCAACCCGACGGGCTTCGTCACCGTACCGTCGCTCGGCATGGCCGACCTGTCCGTCGAGTCGGGCCGCTGGGCGATCACCTGTGAGGGGCGCACGCTCACCGTCCTCGGCGCCTCCGGCTGCGTGACCGACGTGGACGTCACCAGGATCAGGCAGGTCAGAGGGGTGCGCGTGGACTGGCGGCGGGGCCACAGCGGGCCGGTCGCCGCGCTGCGGGTCGTCACCGGGCTCGCCGCGGCCGGGGTTCCGCTGGTCTGCGAGACCGTGCCCCCGTGGGCGGGCGCGCTCGGCCGGGACCTCGCCGAGTTGGTCACCTCCGCCGACGAGACCGCGCTCGCCGACGACCTGACACGTGAGGAGTACAGCGTACGGCTGCGCAGGCGGGCGCTGCGCGTCCACGGCGTACGGGCCCGCTGGGAGCAGCTCGGCGCTCCCGCCGTCCCCGTCCCCCTGGTCTCGGTGCTGCTGGCGACCCGGCGTCCCGAGATGGTGCGCTTCGCGTTCGAGCAGCTGTCCAGGCAGCGCGGCGCCGAGTTCGAGGTGATCCTCGCCCTGCACGGCATCCCCGCCGGACATCCGGACGTGGCGGAGGCGACGGCGTCCTTCGACCGGCCGCTCACCGTGTTCGAGGCGGACCGGGCGAGCGTGTTCGGCACGGTGCTCAACGAGGCCGCGGCCAGGGCGTCGGGGGCGTTCCTGCTGAAGATGGACGACGACGACTGGTACGGCCCCGACTTCGTCTCCGACCTGCTGCTGGCCCACTCCTACTCGGGGGCCGAGGTGGTCGGCATGGTGCCCGAGTTCGTCTACCTCGCCTCGATCGGGGTGACCGTCCACCGGGAACAGGTCACCGAGCAGATCACCAACTTCATCGCGGGAGGGACCATCCTCACCGAGCGTTCGGCCTTCCACGCGGTGGGGGGCTTCCGCCCGCTTCCCGGCACGATCGACGCCCAGTTCCAGCACGCCGTGCAGGGCGCGGGCGGGCGGATCTACCGCACCCAGGGGCTGGGATACGTGCTGCGGCGCGGCAACGCCGCGGGGCACACCTGGCGGGAGCCCATCGGCACGTTCCTGCGCAGGAACAAACGCCAGTGGCGCGGCTTCCGGCCGAGCGCGCTGATGGAGCTGCCCGTGGAGGCGGGATGACCGCGCGGATCCCCGGCAACGACTACGGGGTGCTGGAGCCGCCCGCGCCCGGCACGTGGCGGCCCCGCATGGCGGTGAGCGTGGTGATCCCCGCCAGGGGCGGGCAGGACAGGCTCGACCTCACCCTGGCCGCCCTGGCCGCCCAGACCTACCCCGCCCACCTGCTTGAGGTGGTCGTCGTGGACGACGGAAGCGTTCCCCCGCTCCGTGTCCCCGGGATCGCCCCGGAACGCACCAGGATCGTCCGCTCCCCCCAGGGCAGGCGGGGCATCGCGAGCGCCATGGAGACCGGTACGGCCGCCGCCGACGGCGAGGTGATCCACAGGATGGACGCCGACATCGTCCCCTACCACGACCACGTCGAGGCGCACATGCGCTGGCACCATCTGGCCGACTACCTGGTGGTGCTCGGGAGGCTGCGCTTCACCGCCGCGGCGGGCCCCCTCCCGGCCCCGGCCCAGGTCAGCGGGGTCGTCGCGGACGGCGGCGCCCACGGCCTCTTCGCGGAGGACCCCGAGCACGGGCACGACTGGATCGACGAGCTCGTCGCGGCCCATCGCGGCCTGCGCGACGCGCCAAGCCCCCTGCTGCACCGCGTCCACGTGGGGGCGACGGTCTCCTCACCCGCCGCCCTGCTGAAGGAGGCTGGCGGCCTGGACACCTCCCTGGTGCTCGGCGAGGACACCGAGCTGGGCTACCGGCTCACCCAGACCGGCGCGGTCTTCGTCCCCGACGCCGAGGCGGTGTGCTGGCACCTGGGCACCACGACGGCGATGCGCAGGCCCGCCGAGGTCAGACGGCACAACGGGCCGTTCATCGCCGACCGCGTGCCGTACCGGCGCAATCTGCGCTCCGACCCGGGCCGCCAGTGGCTGGTGCCGTACGTCGAGGTGGTCGTGGACGCGGCGGACGCCTCCTTCGAGGACGTCAGGGCGAGCGTGGACGGCGCGCTGGCGAGCACCCTGTCCGACGTGAGCGTGGTGCTGACCGGCCCGTGGGCCCTGCTCGACGCGCGTCCGCCCGGTGAGGAGGGCCGGACGCCGCTGGACGACCCGCTGCTCGACCTGAGGCTGGTGCGCGGGCAGTACGCGGGCGACGGCCGGGTGCGCCTGGCCGAGCGCGTCCCCGCGACCTCCTTTCCCGCTCCCTTCAGGCTCACCTGCCCGCCGGGGTGGGTGCCGGGGGCCGAGAGCCTGGCCATGTTGGTCGAGCAGGCCGACGGGGACGACGAGGGGCTGCTGCTCGTCGCGCTCGACGAGAACGAGACCGGCGTCGTCACCGCGCGTCTCGAACGGACCTCGGCCGTCGCCAGGGCGCTGCGCGTCGCGGCCGAGGGCGAGTCCCTGGACGACGTGATCGCCGACCTGTACGGAGCGACCTGGCTGGACGCCGAGACCTGGCGGTTCCGGCCCGCCTCACGCGCCTATCCGGCCTGGGCCTCGGCCCGCAACAGGGAGGCCGTGCGCTGGCGCGCGGAGGCGGAGAGACGCGGGCGGGAGGCCGAGCGCGCCAGGCAGCGGGTCGCCGCGCTCAAGGCCGAGCTGCGTGAACTGCGCGCCCAGGCGGCCAAGGGCGACCGCGCCGCCGCCCGGTGGAAGGAGAAGGCCGAGCAGCGCCGCCTCGAAGCCGTGGCCCTGCGCAGGGAACGGGACCGTTCCCTGCTGCGCCGCGCGGCCCGCAGGCTGCGGGGTCTCGCCGAGGGCGGCCGCTGACCCGCGCCTTCCCCTGCTTTCCCCTTGACACGCCTGGCTTTCCCCCTGGCATGCCCGGAACGGCGCCATGGTGACACCACCGCGGACTTGCCATGGCGCCATCGTGGCGTCATAGTGGCGTCATGGACCTGACGCCCTACGTCGATCACCTGCGCCGCGAGCTCACGGTCGTCGCGGAGACAGGCGGCGAGGAGGTGCGCGCCGCCGCCAGGCAGCTCACCTCCGCCCTTGAGTCGACCACCAGGCTCGTCCTGCTTGAGGCGCTGTCCACCGCCGCCGACGAGATCAGCCGCGACCTCGCCCCCGGCTCCGTCGAGGTACGGCTGCGCAGACGCGACCCCGACTTCGTGGTGACGCCTCCTCCGGCGGCCAGGCCGTTCGAGGAGGGCTTCGAGGCCGGGGCGCCCACCGCCCAGGGCCCCGCCCCCACCTCGCCCGAGGCGGAGGACGGCGGCACGACACGCCTGTCCCTGCGGGTCCCCGAGCACCTCAAGCCGCGCATCGAGGAGGCGGCGGGCAAGGAGGGGCTTTCGGTCAACGCCTGGCTGGTCCGCGCCGTCTCCGCCGCCCTGGAGGCCGGGGCCCGCCCCTCGCCGCCTCCCCGGGTCTCCCAGCGGGGCGAACGGCGCTACACCGGCTGGGTGCGGTAGCCGACCGTCAGGAAGAGAGCGCCATGCCCACCTTCGACACCCCGGAACCGATCTTCGTCGTCATCGACATCGGGGCGGGCCACATCCGGCTCAACGCCGCCGAACGCGCGGACACGGTCGTCGACGTGCAGCCCGCCGACGAGCACGGCGGCGCCGACATCAGGGCCGCCGAGCAGACCCGGGTCGAGTACGACCAGGGCAGGCTCCTGGTCAAGGCCCCCAAGACCAGGATCGGCTCGCTGCTCGGGTGGGACGGCTCGGTCAGGGTCGTCATCGACCTGCCCGAGGGCTCCCGCGTCGACGTCAGCGCCATGGCCGACCTCCACTGCGAGGGGCGGCTCGGCGAGTCCACGCTGCGCACGGTCTCCGGCGACATCTGGCTCGGCCAGACCGGCGAACTGCGGCTGAACACCGCCGACGGCGACATCACGGTGATCCGCTCCGTCGGGCGCACCGAGGTCACCACCTCCAACGGTGAGATCAGGATCGGCGAGATCGACGGCCCCGCGATGGTCAGGACCGCCAACGGCGGCATCACCATCGGCGAGGTCACCGGCGACCTGCGGCTGAACACGGCCTACGGCGACATCACCGTGGGCCGCGCGCTGGCCGGCGTCGACGCCAGGACGGTCTCCGGAGACATCCGCATCGGTGAGGCCGTACGCGGGTCGGTGGTCCTGGAGACCTCCTACGGCAAGCTGAAGGTCGGCATCCGGGAGGGAACCGCCGCCTGGCTCGACCTGAGCACGCCCTACGGCAGCGTGCGCAACACCCTGGAGGCCGTGGACGGCCCCTCCCCCTCTGACGAGACCGTCGAGGTGCGTGCCCGCACCCACTACGGCGACGTCGTGATCCACCGTTCCTGAAGTCCTGAAAGGCGAAACGAGGGACAGAATGCACAATTTCGCGATCTCGGCGTCCGGGCTGCGCGTGTCGTTCGGCGACAGGACCGTCCTGGACGGCGTCGACCTTGAGGTCCCCTCGGGGACGGTCTTCGCGCTGCTCGGCGCCGAGGGCTCGGGCAAGACCACGGTGATCCGCATCCTGTCCGGGGTGACCGGGGCCGACGAAGGCCTGGTGCGGATCACCGGGGAGCACGTGGGCCGCCGCTCCCCCCTGGACGACTCGCTCACCGGTGAGGACAACCTGCTCGCGGTCGCACGGCGGCGCGGGCTCGACCACGCCGAGGCCGCGCGGTGCGCCGCCGACCTGCTCGGCCGCCTCGGTCTCACAGAGGCCTCAGGAATACCGGTCGCCGCCTACTCCGGCGGCATGCGGCACCGGCTCGGCATCGCGACGGCCCTGGTCGGCTCCCCCGAGGTGGTCCTCCTCGACGAGCCGACCGGCGGGCTCGACCCGAGTGGCCGCCGTGCCGTACGGCGGGTCCTGCGCGATCTCGCCGCGGAGGGCGTCACGGTCTTCCTGACGACGCGGCACCCACGGGACGCGGGCGAGCTGGCCGACCGGGTCGCGGTCCTGTCCCAGGGCAGGATCGTCGCCGAGGGGACCCCGCGGGAGCTGGGGCGCCTGGCCTCCTGCGGCCACGCCCACCTGCGTTTCGCCGACGCCGAGGAGCTCGAATGGGCCGTGCGCGTCCTGGGCGGCGTGCCCGGCGACGACGAGGCGTTCACCCTGCGGGTCCCGAACGACGGCAGCGTCGGCTCCCTGCGTGCCCTTCTCGACAGGATCGACCACCAGTTGCTCGCCGTGGACGGGCTCTCGGTCCACGCCCCCGACCCCGACGACGTCTTCCTCACGCTCACCGCCCGCCCCGTGACGGGCTGACAGGCCCACCGTGACGGTCCACAGTACGGTCAGCCGCGGGCGCCGACCGCGTCCCGCAGCGTCATGACGACCGTGCCACGGCGTTCGCGGGCCGCCAGCCACGCCAGGAAGCCGTCCAGAACCTTCGGCGGCACCGAGTAGAGGCCGCAGTCGTCGCAGACCCGGTGGAACACCAGCGGAAGGACGCCGCCACCGGCCCGTTCCGCGTTGAGGACCAGCTGTCTCAGCTGCCGCAGCGAGGTGTCCTCACGGACGGAGCCCGGGGTGCGGATGCCGTACCGGTCCCGGGGGCGCCGGGGTTCGGTCTCCGGGCAGCCGGAGCAGCTCCACTGCCGCAGGCCGCCGACCGTGCGGGCGGCGTCGTAGCCGCATCCCCGCGCGACCTTCTTGGCCTGGGCGTCGACCGCGCCGAAGGGGTAGGCGAGGGTGACGGGACGCAGCCCCCAGGCGAGCAGCCTCCTGCGGTCGTCACAGATCTGCCCGCGCTGCTCGGCACGGGTCAGCTCGTCCAGCCGGACGTGGGTCAGGGTGTGGCCGCCGACCTCGTGCCCCGCCCGGGCCAGCGCGACGACCTGCTTGCGGGTCAGCTTGCCCGCGCGTCCGGCGGTCGCGGAGTTGACGTAGAACGTTCCCCGCATCCCTCTGCGCTCCAGCAGACGCGCCGCAGCCACGTGGGTGGCGTCCCCGTCGTCGAAGGTCAGCGAGACGACGGTCCTGACCTTCCCGGCGGTCTCGGCGGTCTCGGCTCTGGCGGGAAGTGCCCCGGCCAGTACGGCCAGCGCGACCGCCGGCGCGCCCAGCCGGTATGCGATCCTCACGACGGCCCGCCCTCCCCTACGACGCAGGCGCCCTCCCCGTCGCCGGGAAGGGCGCTCTTCGGCCTCGTCAGGAGGCGTCCTCACCCTCGACGCGCATGACGCTCACCACGTCACGGACGATGTCCATCTCCCGCAGGCCCTCGATGGTCGCCGAGAGGGCCGCGTCGCTGGCCCGGTGGGTGACCAGGACGAGCTGTGCGTCGTCGCCGTGCCCCTCCTGCCGGACGGTCTGGATGGAGACGTCCTGCTTGGCGAACATGTCGGCGACCCGGGCGAGGACACCCGGCTTGTCGGCGACGTCCAGGGAGACGTGGTAACGCGTGACGGTCTCGCCCATCGCGTGCGCGCCCAGGTCGGCGTAGGTGGACTCCTCCGGGCCCCTGGTCCCGGCCAGGCGGTTACGCCCGACGGCCACGAGGTCGCCGAGCACCGCGCTCGCGGTGGGGGCCCCACCGGCGCCCGCGCCGTAGAACATCAGCTGCCCCGCCGAACGCGCCTCGACGAAGACCGCGTTGTAGGCCTCGCGCACCCCGGCCAGCGGGTGCGTCCTGGGGATCATGGCCGGGTGCACCCGGACGCCGAAGGAACGCCCGTCGTCGGAACGGGAGCAGATCGCCAGCAACTTGATGACGTAGCCCATGGCCTTGGCGCTGGCCACGTCGGCCGCGGTGATCTCGGTGATGCCCTCGCGGTGCACGTCGGCGGCCGTCACCCGGCTGTGGAAGGCGATCCCGGCCAGGATGGCGGCCTTGGCCGCGGCGTCGAAGCCCTCCACGTCGGCCGTGGGGTCGGCCTCGGCGTAACCGAGCGCCTGGGCCTCCTCAAGCGCGTCGGAGAAGGAGGCGCCCGAGGAGTCCATCTTGTCGAGGATGTAGTTCGTCGTGCCGTTGACGATGCCCAGCACCCGGTGCACGTGGTCACCGGCGAGCGACTCGCGCAGCGGCCTGAGCAGCGGGATCGCACCCGCGACGGCCGCCTCGTAGTACAGGTCGGCGTTGTTGGCCTTGGCCGCGGCGTGGATGGTCGCGCCGTCCTCGGCCAGCAGGGCCTTGTTCGCCGAGACGACCGACTTGCCGCTGTTCATCGCGGCCAGGATGAGCGATCTGGCCGGTTCGATGCCGCCGATCACCTCGACCACGATGTCCACGTCGTCCCGGGTGACCAGGGCCTCGGCGTCGGTGGTGAACAGCGCGGGGTCCACGTCGGTGTCCCGCCTGCGGCCCATGCGCCGTACGGCGACGCCCGCCACCTCAAGCGGTGCCCCGATACGTGCGGCCAGGTCGTCGGCCTGCTCGTGCATCAGCCGGATCACCTGGGAACCGACGACGCCGCATCCGAGGAGGGCAACTTTCAGAGCCATACGGCCGCACTCCTCTTCTCGTTTCCGGATCGTTTCACGCTTGTCCCCTCAGGAGGTCGTCCTCGGTCTCGCGGCGGACGATCACGCGGGACTCCCCGTCCCTGACCGCGGCGACGGCGGGCTTGGGGAGGTAGTTGTAGTTGTTGGCGAGCGAGCGGCAGTAGGCGCCGGTGCCCGCGACGGCGATCAGGTCTCCGGTGGCCAGGTCTCCCGGCAGCCACAGGTCACGCACGACCATGTCACCGCTCTCGCAGTGCTTGCCGACCAGGCGGGAGAGCATCGGCTCGGCCGTGCTCTCGCGCGAGGCGAGCCGCGCGGTGTACTCCGCCCCGTAGAGCGCGGTGCGGATGTTGTCGCTCATGCCGCCGTCGACGCTGACGTAGGTCCGCAGCCCCTCGACGTCCTTGATCGTGCCGACCTCGTAGAGGGTCACGCCCGCCCGGCCCGCGATGGCGCGCCCCGGCTCGACGGTCAGCTTGGGGACGGGCAGCCCAGCGGTCTGGGCGACCTTGGTCACGATCTCCCGCAGGCCGTCGGCGATCTCCTTGACGTCGGGGGCGACGTCGCCCTCGACGTAGGGGATGCCGTAGCCGCCGCCGAGGTCGAGCTCGGGCAGGACGACGCCGTGCTCCTCCTTGATCTGCACCAGGAGTGTGGCCAGGCGGCGCGCGGCCACCTCGAACCCGGCGGTGTCGGTGATCTGGGACCCGATGTGGGAGTGCAGGCCGACCAGTTCGAGCTGGGGCAGGGCGAGGATGCGCCTGGCCGCCTCGGCCGCGGCTCCGCTGCTCAGCGAGAAGCCGAACTTCTGGTCGTCGTGCGCGGTGGCGATGAACTCGTGGGTGTGCGCCTCGACGCCGACGGTCACCCTGATCATGACCTGGGGGCGCCTGCCGTGCTTGTCGGCGAGGAAGCCGAGGCGGGCGATCTCCTCGAAGGAGTCGGCCACGATGTGCCCGACGCCGACCTCGACGGCCTTCTCCAGTTCGGCCGGGGACTTGTTGTTGCCGTGCATCGTGATCCGCTCGGGCGGGAAGCCGACGCTCAGCGCGACGGCCAGCTCACCGGCGCTGCACACGTCGAGGCCGAGGCCCTCCTGCATGATCCAGCGGGCGACCTCGCGGCACAGGAACGCCTTGCCCGCGTAGTGGACCTCGCCTCCGGCGAACGCCTCCCGGTAGTCGCGGCAGCGGGAGCGGAAGTCCTCCTCGTCCACCACGTAGAGCGGGCTGCCGTGCCGTGCCACCAGATCCCTGACGTCCGCGCCGCCGATCGTCACCGAACCGTCGACGCGGCCGGCCGTTCGCGGCCAGATCGTGGGGTCGAGCGTGTTCAGGTCGGCGGGTACGTGGGGAGGGCGGTCCTCGGGCAGCACTTCGGCGTGCCGGTCACCGGCGGGATGGGCGAATCGACTCACCCTATCGAGGCTATCGGACCCGGTGATCCCCATGGGACGCGTGCCCACGTATCGAGACGTGATCATCCTAAAAACCGCGTATTTTTCACGGTTTCTAGGGGTATAGGAGGATATTTTTGTGCTCGTGGACGGTTCCGCCGTCAGGACACCTGTCTGGCGGGGGCGACCCAGGTGTCACAGGAGGCCACCGTTCCCTGGCGTTCTCCCCGCTTTATCCAGGCGGCGTTGTGCGCCCAGGAGCCGTGCGTGCGCAGGATCGCCGCCGTCTCCTCGGCCTTCCCGGGCTCCACCTTCGTCCCGATGGCCGCCGTGTACGCCTTCCGCATGAATTCCAGCTCCTCCGGCAGCGCGGTGCGCAGCGTCACCGCGGCCAGGCAACTGGCCTGCAGTTCGGAGCGACGCACGATGTCATCATCGCGAGGCCGCGTCATCCACCTGTCGGTGATCGCGCCGATGAACTGCGCGTGATGGGCGTACTCGTGCGCGAGCGTGAACCAGGAGGTCGAATCCCCGTCCGTGATCATCACGTTGATCACGTTCTTCCCCGGGCAGTAGATCCCGCCCCACTCGAAGGCGAGCGACGCGCAGGCCGCCTCCTCCTGGGTGTGGACCAGACGCACCTCGGGTTTGACGTAGTCGACCCCCACCTTCGCCAGCGTGTCCGCCCACATGCGGTCGAGGCAGAGCGCCAGGGCCCGCAGCGCCGGTTCGGGCTCGGTGCCGAGCATCAGGGAGTCCCTCAGCGGCCCCGGCAGGTCGCACGAGGCGTCCATTGGACCGAGTCCCCGGTAGGACTTGTGGGAGACCCGCAACCACGCGGGCTTGGTCGGCGTGGGCGTTGGGGACGCCGTGGACGCCATGGGTACGGCCGCCGCCCGTACGGGCTCGGCCGGTTTCTCCAGGTTGTTGATGATGTAGACGGCACCGGCGACGATCACCAGGACGATGAGGACCACCGGCACCCACCCGACGATGCCCCGGCGCCGTAATCCGGTTCCCACCCGTCCCCCTTATGGTCTTCCTGAACTACCGGATTTATCACAATCTGTCGGGAACTGTCTCGCCGACTGCGGCCAACGCCTCGGTCAGCACCTCTCGTACGGCCTGCGCCAGCCGTACCCGGGCCGTGTGCAGCGCCGTGGGCTCCTCATCCCCGGCGGGCAACGCCGGGGCGTGCTCGAAGGCGTCGTGGTAGGCCAGGGCGAGCTGCTCGGCGTAGGCGGCCCAGCCGGGGTCACGGCTGCCGCGCCTGCCGTACAGCTCGGCGAGCAACCTGAGCACCGCCCTGTCCTGCCGCCCGTCCAGCAGCTCGGGCAGGAACGGACCCCCGACCCCCAGCTCGTCCGCCCAACGCTGTACGGCCGCCGCCCTGACGCAGGCGTATCTGACCGTGAACCCCGGGTTCCGCCACGTCCTGGGGAAGTCGGGCCACGGCGACCCCGTTCCCGGGGAGGGAGCCACCGCCCCGGCGGCCCCGATCTCGGTCAGCAGTTCCCCGGGGGCCGTGACCACGATCTCCAGGAAGCCGCCGGGCCGTACCCGGACCTCGGCGACCCCCGGCAGGGCCCGCACCCGCGCCGCCAGCGCCTCGGGCTCCTCCCGCCCTCGAAGCGCAGCCGCCGAGACGTACAGCGCCTCCTTCTCCCACGTCCCACGCGGGACCGGCGGCGTACCGAGGACCTCGTCCAGCTGACCCGGCGTCATGCACGGCAGCCTAGTAAGGCCGTGACTCGCGGGGGCCGCGCGGTGGCGTGTGGACTCCCGTACCGACGTCCGTCTCCCGGCCTGAGGCCGTGACGCGAAGGCACCGGGGAACGCGACCACCGCGGATTCGGTGACGGCCATGCGTGACCGGCGCCGCCTGTGACAGCGACCCGCATCACCAGGGGATCTCCTCTTTTTCGATGAGATGCCGTACACCGCGTCGCGTCCACGGCCCGCGAAACCAGGTTGAAAAAGCTCATCGTCGTCCGCACCCTGGAGCAGGACGCCCCGCGAGACACACAGGAAATGCGACAGGAGTCCAGATGAGCCGGCTTCCTTATATGGCGATCCTGGTTTTCGAGGTCATCGTGAAGGACGGCCGCACTCCTTCTGAGTACACCGAGGACTTCGTCGTCCTGTACGAGGAGTCGGACGAGAAGGCCCACGCGGCCGCCGAGGCGATGGGCCGCGAGGAGGAGACGTCGTACAGGAACCAGTACGGAGAGACCGTGGAATGGAAATTCCTCGGAACCGCGGACGTTCGGGCCGCCCTGTATGACGATCTGTCCTCGGAGACAAGTCTTTACACAAGAGGCTTCAGCGATATCTCACGTTACAGAGATCTCTTCTCCGTTTCTTTGCCGGACGACGGAAAAGAGGACCGGCGTCCTGGTTGAAATTCGCACGGTGACTGAAACGCAGAGCGCCGCCCGCTCCCATGCCCCCGGGCACGGGCGGCGCCCCGAGCTGATCAACCGTCACGCCCGGCAGCCTAAGGCCCCGAACGGCTCACGGCCGGACGACCACCCGGCGGAACGGCAGGACCAGCAGGAGCGCGGTCGCGACCAGGGCGCCGCTGACCCAGACGGGGCCCGTTCCTGCGGAGCCGGTTGCCAGGGTGGCCGCGGCGAGGGCCGGACCGGCGACGGCTCCGACGTTGAGGGCGGCCGTGGCGTAGGACCCCGCCATGGTGGGTGCCCCCGGAGCCTCGTGGAGCACACGTGCGATCAGCGTGCTCCCAAGGCCGAAGGAGAGCGCCCCCTGGACGAGGGCCAGGACCAGCAGGGCGGCCGGATGGACGGCGGTGAGTCCGAGGACGACCCAGCCGCAGAGCAGCGACGGCCCGGCGACCGCGACGACCAGGCCGGGCCTCCGGTCGGACAGCCTCCCGGCGACGGTGACTCCGATGAAGGAACCAAGGCCGAACAGCACCAGCACGACGGGGACCCACAGCGGGTCGAGCCCGGCGACACCGGTGACGATCGGGGCCAGGAAGGTGAAGGTGCCGAAGGTCGCGGCGTTGACCAGCGCGCCCAGCGACAGGACCAGCACCAGCCTGGGGCGCCGCAGCTCGGCGAGCTCTCGGCGCAGGTCGGGAACCGGTCCGTCGGGCCGCGCCGTACCCGGGGGGACGCCGAGCACCACACCGAGCGCCGAGGGCACGCACAGCGCCGCGACCACCCAGAAGGTGGCGCGCCAGCCGAGCAGCGTCCCCAGCAGGGCGCCTCCCGGGACCCCGGCAACGGTCGCGATCGTGACGCCGCCCAGCAGGACGGCCAGGGCCCGGCCCCTCCGGTCGGCGGGCACCATCCCGGTGGCCGTGGTGAGCGCGACCGCCAGGAAGCCCGCGTTGGCGAGCGCCGCGAGGAACCGGGTGACGAACAGGACCGTGAAATCGCCGGTGAGGGCACCGGCGACGTGCGTGACCAGGAACAGGCCGAGGAGGCCCAGCAGGCCGGCCCGCCGTGGCCGGCGGCGTGCGAGTCCCGCCGTGAGCGGGGCGCCCACCACCATCCCGGCGGCGAAGGCCGGGGTGAGCAGCCCCGCCGTCGCGACCGGGACACCGAGGTCGGCGGCGATGTCCGGCAGCAGACCGGCGAGCATGAATTCGGACGTGCCCATGGCGAAGATCGCCATGGAGAGCAGGTAGACGGGCAGAGGCATCGAGAGACCCCGGGGTGATGAGAGATCGGATGGGACGTCTCGTCACCGCGGTCAGCGGCCCGGCCGCTCCTGTCGCCACCGCCGTACGGCGGGACAGGGTCTTGAGTGGTTCAGGGGGCTGACGGGTGACCGAAAGCCCCCGTCCTGGATGCCTCAGGGCTCGACATGAAAGGCACGATACCCGAGCACACCGGTTCCATCCCCGCGAGAACCCGTCGGGCGCTCAACGACGTGTCGCCACCGAAGCCCCGTCGCCGTCAACGTGTACGGCGGTCACGGGGCGTGTCGAGCACCATGGACGGGTCGCCGAAGTCTGCAACGATCTTGAGCTGTACGTCACCCCAAGCGCGCCCGACGACTCAGAGTATTCGAACAGCCACGATCCCCTCTCGGGACGACGCCAGGCCGTACGGTTCAGGCCAGGGCGTGGGGCTCCGGGGGGCCGTAGTCGACGAGCTGGGCGGAGCCGAGGAGCCAGCGGTCACGGTCACGCATGCGGATGTAGCCGAAGCGGTCGGCGGAGAAGACCTTCACCCCGTCCGTACGGCACTGCCGCATCAGCACCTCGTCCCACCCCTCGGAGACGTCGGCGAACCCGATCCCGCGCAGTACGGCCCGGCGGGCCAGCAGGGTGGCTCCCGCGACCTCGGGCAGGTAGGAGTACTCGGCGGACGGCTGGCGCAACACCGTCGCGGCGACGTCACGCAGGTGGGCGTAGTAGGCGGCCTTGCCGACGATGTCGGCGGTGGTGAACAGGAAGGCGCGGGCCAGGTCGGTCAGGTAGTGCTCGCCGTACACGTCCTGGGCGTCCATGACCGCGACCAGGTCGCCCTGGCACAGGTCGAGGGCCCGGTTCAGCATGGTGCCCGTGGTCAGCTCGGGGTCGCCGGGACGGACCACGACCTCGACCCCGGTGGGCATGGCGTCGCGGGCCCGCTTCAGGGCGTCCTCGGCGTCGGAGAGCAGGACGAGCTGGATGACGCCCTTCTGCGGCACGACCTGGGCGAGGGTGTGGTCGAGGTCGCCCCTGTCGATCATGATCACCGAGATGTTCAGGGTGGCGCGCGCGCTGGGCAGGCCGACCACGCCGAGCAGGTCGTCCACCTTCTGGCTCATCGTGCCCGAGGCGTAGGCCTGGCGCAGCGCCGCGTGCGCCCTGCGGGCCTCGGCGCCGGTGTCGGGTGTGGCGCCGAGCGGGAGGGGCTCGGCGGGCTGCGCGGGCGCCGCCAAGGGCGAGGCGGCGATCGGCGTGCCGCAGGCGGCCAGCTCGGCCATCCGCCACGGGTCGGTGCCCGGCGGGCAGTCGACGGCCTTCGGCCAGCGGTAGGAGGTGAGCACGTCGGGATAGGACAGGTGTGCCGGGAGCAGCTCCTCCAGGGTCAGCACCCGGTCGAAGCGGTCTCCGGCCAGCGGCAGCGGGTTGTGCACGCGGGGCTGCACGGCGAAGGGCAGCAGCCCGAGTGAGGGGGTGCGACGGCCCGGTTCCGGCTCGCAGGAGGCCAGGGCCGCCCCCCATTCGCCCACGCTCCTGGGCAGCGCGGTGACGATGTGCTCGAACAGCGAGGCGGCGGCGGAGAAGGCGGCCACCTCGCCTCCGGTGTGCCAGAAGACGGTGCGGATGCCCCGTTCGGCGCACCAGGCCAGCAGCGCGCGCAGCCCCTCACCGGCCCCCGCGAGCTCCTCGGCCCAGGGGCCGGTGGTGACCGACTCGACCAGCAGCAGGTGCGGCACCTCTGCGGCCAGCACCCTGGCGAAGTCGCGCGGGGTGAAGCCGGTGCTCTGGCGCCACTCGTAGCGCAGCAGCGCCTCGGCGTGCGGCTCGGCCACGACGGCGACGGTCAGGTGCGGTCGGGTGTTCGGGCCCGTCGGCACGCGGAAGGGCTTGAGCTTGACCGAGGCGCCGCCGACCGTCCTGGTCGAGGTGGTCGCCTGGAAGGAGGCGCCGGGGACCGGCTTGCCGGTGGCCCGCTGCGGGATCGGCTGCCGTTTGGGCGCCGCGGGGCGCTTGGCGGGTTTCGCGGCTCCGCGCAGCCCGCGGGCCAGCCGTACCGGGTTGCTCTTGCCGGTCCTGATCGCGTCGCCGAGCCTGGACCAGCGGGCCACCTGCACCGAGGACAGCTTCCACTTGGCCACCTCGGCCTGGTAGCGCTGCTCGGCAAGGTCCTTGCGGAGCTTCTCCTCGGCCGCCTGGACCTTCTGGAGCCGTTCCTCGGCCTCCTCCAGCCGCTCCTGGAGACCTCGCAGCTCGGCCGTCGCGTCCTGTGCCTCGGCCAGCCTGGCCTCCGCCGCGGCGAGCAGCCTGGCCAGCTCAGCGGCCCGCTCTCCTTGGGCCATGGCCTCCCGCAACGCCAGCCGGGTGCTTTCCAATTGCTCGTCCGCCACGCCGTCCTCCGTTTTCTGAGCCGGGCAAAGGATACCCTTTGCTCAATCGCGACACAGAGGAGTCAGCACGGTGCAGTGGCCGACGTTCAATGTGAGGCCGTACGTCTGCGGCGGCATCGGTCACCTCGACGAGGCCGCCCTTGAGACGCTGCGGAGCGCGGGACCGCGGGTCAGGCCCGCTCTGCGGACGCCGGAGGCCGCGCTGTTCAGCTCGGCGCCGCTGCCGCCGTACCGGCGGGACGAGCGGACGTGGGCCTTCGCCTGGGGCGAGCGCAGACCGGTCGGGGCGGGGTCGTGGATCTCCGTGGCCGAGGAGTTCGAGACGCCCGGGCTGATGGACGACGGCGAGCGGATCGTCCTGCACGCGGGCGGGCTCGGGCTGGTCGACGTCTACTACGTCATGCGCGGGGACGCGGTCTACTTCTCCTCGCTGCTCGAACCGCTGCTGTCGCTGGCGCGCACGCCGTACGAGGTGAACTGGGACGCCTGGGCCTCGATCATCAAGCTGACCTTCCCGCTGCGGGACGACACCCCCTACGCCGAGGTCAGGCGGCTGGCCGGGGCCGGCGCGCTGGTCTTCGAGCGGGCCACGGGGCGGATCTCGACCCGCCGGGAGCTGCCCAGGTGGCTGCGGGAGGAGCCGCTGGACGCCGGGCACACGGCCGGGGAGATCCTGGAGATCCTGCACGACGTCTACAAGGAGTTCGACGGGCGGCCCCTGCTGGTGCCGGTCAGCGGCGGCTACGACTCGCGGCTGCTGTGCTCGGTGGCGGTGACCAGGGGCGCCGACGTCGAGTCGTGGACGACCAGCCCGGACGACGGCACCGACACCGACATCCCCTTCGCCCAGGCGATCACCCGTGAGCTGGGCGTACCGCACCGGGTGATCGAGCAGGACCCCGCCGCCTACCCCGGTGACGCGCTGGCGGTCGCGCGGCGCCTTGAGTTCCTCACCCCGCACCACGCCTGGTACTCCCCCTTCGCCAGGGAGGTGCACCGGGCGGGGCGCACCCTGGTCGACGGGCTCGCCGGAGGCCCGCTGCTGAAGAACTTCATGGTCAGCGGGGCCGCCCTGGAGGCCTCCTCGCAGGCCGAGCGCAAGGCCGCGCTGCTCGGTTCGCTGGCGCTGGGCACCCCGTCGGTGCCGTTCCTGGCCGAGGAGGCCGCGGACTGGATCGCCTCCTCGGTCGGGGCCGCGTTCACCCAGGCGACCTCGATGCTGAACGGCCACCGGGCGGAGCTGCCGCTGTCGGTCCTGCACACCAGGACGGCGCGGGGCATCGCCCGCTCCCCGGTCAACCTGGTCGGCCCCGAGGTCTCCTTCGTGGCGCCGTTCATGCACCCGGCCTTCTTCGACGCCGCGCTCTCGGTCGGCGTGGCCCGCAAGGCCCGGGGCGCCTTCTACCGGGAGCTGCTGCACGCGGCCAACCCCCGGGTCGCCGCCCTGCCCTCGACCAACGTGGTCAAGCAGCCGCTGCGCCGGGTGCCGCTGCGTTCGGCCGCCGCCCCCGCCAGGGAGTACGGCCACCGCATGCTGGGCCGGGTCGCGGAGCTGGTGCCCACCCTGCTGTCGGAGCAGCTGCACGCCGTGGTCGCCGAGGGGCCGGACGCCCTGGCCCGGTTCAACGGGTGGAACGACCGGTTCTGGGTGCGGAGCCTGGTGCTGTTCGGAGCGTGGCTGGGCGACTACGAGAACCGGCTGACCGAACTCACCCCACCCTGGTCTTGATCCTCTTTATGTAGATTTTACGGCTTCTTGTGTTTTTAAGGTAAAAATTCATGCCTTTTGATGGCATATCCAGGCGAGGGGATCGTCCGACCTTTACATGACTCTCGGTGAGCGTCCGAATCCACCGCCGGAGCGGGACGCGGGAGGGGACGGAAGCCGGTTTTCACCCTCGAAAACCCGGCGTGCAAGGGCATGCGGCGCCCCCGGCGAGGCCGTACCGAGCGCGGGTCGTCCACCGAGGTCAGGGCCCTGATCATCGCGTTCTTCACACCGAAGGACACTGGGTGAGCGGACGATTACGCGCCGACGACGCTAAGTTGACGGGATTCCGTGTCCCCTCGGGGAGAGGTACCTCTTTGGGAGGGCTTCGCAGCACTCACACGGCTGGTAGTCTTCGGCCCAGAAAGCGCCACAACGGATGGCACCGAACCACGAATTCGGTCCGCCGGGGGCATGGAGCACGTGGGGATGACGGCTCCTCCCAGCGCAGTCATCAAACATCATGAGCCGGACACTCCGGTGACTTCGTCCTGCCCTTTCTCACTGTGAGCGAGAACACGATGAATGCATCCCCCTGCCCGGATTCCGTGCCCGAGGATTTCGTCTCGGCCGATCCGCAGTGGTACAAGCGAGCGGTCTTCTACGAGGTGCTCGTCCGTGGGTTCAAGGACTCCAACGGCGACGGCACCGGGGACCTGCGTGGCTTGATCGAGAAACTGGACTACCTCCAGTGGCTCGGCGTGGACTGTTTGTGGCTGCTGCCTCTCTACGAGTCGCCGCTGCGCGACGGGGGCTATGACATCTCCGACTACATGAAGATCCTTCCGGACTTCGGGGACCTCGGAGACTTCATCCAGCTCATCGAGGAGGCGCACCGGCGCGGGCTGCGCATCATCACCGACCTGGTGATGAACCACACCAGTGACAAGCACCCCTGGTTCCAGGCCTCGCGCCACGACCCGGAGGGGCCCTACGGGGACTTCTACGTCTGGGCCGACGAGCCGACCGGCTACCCCGACGCGCCGATCATCTTCATCGGCGCCGAGGAGTCCAACTGGACCTACGACCCGGTCCGCAAGCAGTACTACTGGCACCGGTTCTTCCACCACCAGCCCGACCTGAACTACGACAACCCCGCGGTTCAGGAGGCCATGCTGGAGGTGCTGCGCTTCTGGCTCGACCTGGGCATCGACGGCTTCCGGCTGGACGCGGTGCCGTACCTGTTCGAGCGTGAGGGCACCACCTGTTCCGGGCTGCCGGAAACCCACGCCTACCTGAAGAAGGTCCGCGCCGAGGTCGACCGGCTCTTCCCCGACCGGGTGCTGCTGGCCGAGGCCAACGGCTGGCCGGAGGACGTCGTCGAGTACTTCGGCGACCCCTCGGTCGGCGGTGACGAGTGCCACATGGCCTTCCACTTCCCGCTCATGCCGCGCATCTTCATGGCCGTACGGCGCGGCAGCCGCGAGCCGATCTCCGAGATCATGTCCAGGACCCCGAAGCTCCCCGACACCGCGCAGTGGGGCATCTTCCTGCGCAACCACGACGAGCTCACCCTGGAGACGGTCACCGAGGAGGAGCGCGACTACATGCACGCCGAGTACGCCAAGGACCCGCGGATGCGGGCCTACCTCGGCATCCGGCGCCGCCTGGCCCCGCTCCTGGAGAACCACAGGGACCAGATCGAGCTGTTCACCGCGCTGCTGCTGTCGCTGCCCGGCTCCCCCGTCATGTACTACGGCGACGAGATCGGCATGGGCGACAACATCTGGCTTGAGGACCGTGACGCGGTCCGCACCCCGATGCAGTGGAGCCCCGACCGCAACGCGGGGTTCTCGACCGCCGACCCGGGACGGCTCTACCTGCCCGCCGTCATGGATCCGATCTACGGCTACCAGGCGGTCAACGTCGAGGCGCAGCAGAACAACCCCGCCTCCCTGCTGCACTTCACCAAGCGGATGCTGGAGATCCGCCGTAACCACCCGGTCTTCGGCACCGGCGTCTACAACGAGCTGTGGTCCAGCAACCCCGCGGTGCTGTCCTACGTTCGCGAGGACGGCGACGACGTCATGCTGTGCGTCAACAACCTGTCGAAGTACCCCCAGCCGGTCGAGCTTGATCTGCGTCGTTTCGAGGGCATGACGCCGGTCGAGGCCAGGGGCGGCGTGCCGTTCCCCGTCGTCGGGGAGCTCCCCTACCTGCTGACCCTGCCGGGCCACGGGTTCTACTGGTTCTCCCTGCAGGGGTGACCCCGCGTACCGACGCCCGCCGTCCGGTGATCCCGGGCGGCGGGCGTCGGCGTGTCAGCGGGCCGTGACGGGCACCCGGGCGCGGGCCGCTCTTCTCGCGGGGATCAGCGCGACGAGCAGCGCCGCCCCGATCGCGGCCAGCACCGCCAGGACCAGGGTGAGCGCGGAGGGCGTACGGCCGATGCCCGCCCCGACGCCGCTGCTGTGCCCCTGAAGGTCGATCAGGCCGCCGACGACCGAGACCCCGGCGGCGGTTCCCGTGACGACGCCCAGCACGACGAGCAGGCCGGTTCCGGTGACCAGGGTCGCGGCGACCTGCCTCGGGGTCAGGCCCATCGCCTTGAGGACCGCCAGGTCGAACGCGTGGTCGCGCAGGCCCAGGGCGCTGGCGGTCAGCAGGTTGGCCAGGCCGAGCAGCGCGAGCACGGCGATCAGCGCCACGATCACCCCGCGGATGACCGAGAGCCGCTCGGCGGGGTTGACCACCCGCCGCGCCTCCAGCGCCTCGCCCGAGGCCGCGAGCAGCCGTGCCCTGACCGTCGCCGGGTCGGCCCCTTCCCTCAGCACCAGGCTGTGGAACTGCGGTGGCACGGCGTCCTTCGCCGCCAGGCTGTCCAGCCCCAGGGAGAGCACCTCGCCGTCCTGCTCGGGCTCGATCACCCGGCCGACGATGTGCACGATCAGCGGTGTGCCGCCGACGGTCATCCTGACGCGGTCGCCGATGCGCACCCCCATCAGGTCGAGCAGCCCCTGCCCGGCCACGGCCTCGCCCCTTGCGGTGAACATCCGCCCCTCGACCACGGAGAAGGGGTACGGCTGCGCCGAGGTGCCGACGGCACGCACGAGCACGCTTCTGGTCTGCTCGGGTTCGAGGGCGGCGACCTCGCTGCCCGGATAGACGGCCGCGACGTCCGGGTCGGCCCTGGCCAGCCTGGCCACGTCCTCGGCCGGCAGCCGGTCCGAGCGGACGGTGAGGGCCGCGGCCTGGCCGACCCGCTCCGGGTGGCTCAGGAAGTCGTCCAGGGTGGCCCAGCAGCCGAGCCCGACCACGATCATCATCATCGGGACCGCGAGGCCGAAGATGCTCAGGAACGCGGGCGCCCGCCTGCTGAAGGCGTCCCGGGTGCCGAGCACCAGGGCGGGCGGCAGCCGTACGAGGAGGGCGAGTCTGGCCATGCGCGACAGGTGGCCCCGCAGCGGCGCGGCCGGGGCGGCGGGGATGGGCGCGGTACGGCCGCCGCGCCAGGCGGGCAGGGCCACCGCGACGAGGACGACCACGGCGGTGCCCGCGGTGATGGCCAGCAGCGGCATCGGGGAGAGCGGCAGGATCGGCACGCCCCGCAGCGCGAAGGAGGAGGCGAGCTGCCCGCAGACGAGCCCGGCGGCGATGCCGATCATGCCGAGGGCGCCGTGCTCGGCCATGAGCAGGCCGAAGATCTGGCCCCTGGTGTAGCCGAGGGACTTGAGGGTGGCCAGGTCGCGGATCTGGCCGAGCACTCGGCCGCCGGCGGCGTTGGCGATGGCCAGGGCGGCGGCGACCATGCCGACGCCGCCGAACAGCGCCAGCAGCAGGCCGAGCAGCCGGTTGTCCAGCTCCATCGAGGCGCGCACCTCGCGCCAGGTGGACATGCGCTGGATCTGCCCGCCCAGCAAGGTGACCGCGCCGTGCACGACCGGCAGGGTGTCCTCGCCGTCGGCGAGCCTGAGCCCGGTGACCATCTCGCTGCGGCCGGGCGCGGGCTCGATCTTGACGAGGGTCGTGCCGAGGGTCCAGGCGAGGCCGGGCGTCGTCTCCGGGTAGAAGCCCTGGTCGGCCGTGTCCGCCAGGCCGACCACGTTCAGCGGGTGCAGCGCGCCGTTGAGGGCCGTCACGGTGAACGAGGAGCCGACCCGCAGGCCGAGCGCCTCGGCGAAGGACCGTTCGACGACCACCCCGTCGTCGTCCCCCTGGCGCAGCCACCGTCCGGCGCGGACCAGCGGCACGGCCACGTCCGGCGGCCTGGCCTCCATCCCGCGCAGCGTGACCGGCGTCCGCCTGCCGTTCATGGTGAGCATCACCGGCGCCGCCCGGTACGGCCCGGCGACCCTGACCACCCCCTGGAGGCGTGCCAGCGCCGCCACCTGGGGGGCGTCCCTGGTGTGGATCCACACGTGGGCGCCCTTGGACTCGGTGAACAGGCCCCGCCAGGGGTTGGTCCCGTCCTCAAGGAGGGTCGCCGCGGTGATCAGGGCGGTGACGATCCCGGCGACGGCGAGCACGGTCAGCAGCGCCTGCCCCCGTCGTGCCCTCAGGTCGGCCCTGACCCATCTGGCCGAGGCCCGCAGGGTGCTCACGTGGCCGCTCCGCTCGGGGGTGTGTTCGGGAACAACGCGGGCTATCCCCGCAGCTCGACGACGTCGCCCGCCGTGCCCCTCGGGCGGCGGCGGGCGGTTCCCAGGGCTCCGTCGTCGACGATCTCGCCGTCGAGCAGGGTGATCACCCGGTCGGCCAGGCTGGCGACCCGGGCGTCGTGGGTGACCAGGACGATGGTCTGCCCGTCGCGGTGGACCTGGCCGAGCAGGCGCAGGACGTCACGGGTGTTGCGGCTGTCGAGGTTGCCGGTCGGCTCGTCGGCCAGCAGCAGGCTCGGCTTGTTGGCCAGCGCGCGGGCCAGCGCGACCCGCTGCTGCTCACCGCCGGCGAGCTGGGCGGGTGAGGCGTCGGCGCGGCCGGTCAGCCCGAGCTCGCCGAGCAGGTGCTCCCTGCGCTCCCTGGCGTCGCGGGCCGAGGCCCCGGCCAGCAGCGCGGGCAGCTCGACGTTGTCGGCCACGGTCATGTTGGCGACCAGGTTGAAGAACTGGAAGACGAAGCCGATCTTCCGGCGTCTGAGCAGCGCCCACGCGCTCTCGCTCATGGTGTCCGCCCGCTTGCCGTCCAGCCAGATCTCCCCGCTGGTGCGGGGGTCGAGGCCGCCGAGCATGTGCACCAGGGTCGACTTGCCCGAGCCGGAGGGGCCGGTGATCGCGACGAACTGTCCCGGCTCGACCACCAGGTCGACCCCGCGCACCGCGGGCACCGGCACGGCGCCGTTCTGGTAGATCTTGACCAGATTGACCGTACGGACGACCGGGGGGTGACTCACGAAAGGTCCTCCTGACATCGTTCGAGCCAGTCGAGGTCGGCCTGCAGATGCAGCATGGCCCCCTCGATCAGCAGGAGTGCGACGTAGTCCTCCCGGTCTGTCCGGTCGGCGAGTTCGTTGAGGTCGCGCATGAGCCCGAGATAGTGGCGGCGCTGGCGGTTGATCAGCGCCATCCGGTCGGCGATGCCGGTCATGGGGGCCAGGACGAGCTTCATGAAGAACTCGTCGCGGACCCTGGGGCCCTCGGTCGGCTCCTCCACCCACGCGTCCAGGGCGTCCCGGCCCGCGGCGGTCAGATAGTACACCTTCTTGTTCGGCCGGTTCGACTGCTCGACGTCCACGGCGCGGATCAGGCCGTCCTTCTCAAGGCGGCCGAGCGTGACGTAGATCTGCCCGATGTTCGGTGACGGGTAGGCCCGGCCGAAGATCTGCTCAAGCGCCTGTTTCAGCTCGTATCCGTGGGCAGGTTCCTTCGCGAGGAGCGCCAGCAGTGACTGTCTCACCCCCCACCTCCTCGACATGCTCGTTACCTGAGCGTTACGGGACTATCCGTTGACGTCCACATTAACGCTGTGCATAACATGCATGCATCTACCTAACATGTATGTAGCCGCCAGGAAACAGGGAGGCAATCGTGCGCCACCTCCTTCTCGTCACTCTCGTCGTCGTTCTGGTGACGGGGTGTTCGGGAGCGGTCGCGCGGGACGCCGACCGTTCCGGCGGCAGCGGTCCGTTCACCTTCGTGACGGGCCGTGACACCACCGGTTATCTGCGACCGCTGATCGACCGGTGGAACCAGACGCACCCGGCGGAGCAGGCGACGCTCCTTGAGCTTCCCGAGGCCGCCGACGAGCAACGCGCGCAGATGGTCGCCAACCTGCAGGCCAAGAGCGACCGCTACGACGTGCTCGGCCTGGACGTGGTCTGGACGGCGGAGTTCGCCGACGCCGGCTGGATCGTGCCGCTCGAACGCGGCATGTTCCCGCTGGACAGGTTCCTGCCGTCCGTCACGGACACCGCCGTCCACCGGGGCAAGCTCTGGGCCGTGCCGTACACCAGCAACGCCGGGCTGCTCTACTACCGCAAGGACCTGCTGGCCAAGGAGGGCTTCACTCCGCCCACGACCTGGGCGGAGCTGCGCAGGCAGGCCCGTGCGCTGCACGACAGGTACGGCATCGGCGGCTACGCCGGGCAGTTCCTCGCCTACGAGGGACTGACCGTCAACTTCGCCGAGGCCGTGCAGTCTGCGGGCGGGCAGATCCTCAACCGCGACGGCACCCAGGTCACGATGGACACCGCCAAGGCCACGACCGGGCTCGACTTCCTGGTCAACGGCCTTCGTGAGGGCTGGATCCCCCGCGAGTCCCTCTCCTACAAGGAGGAGGAGTCACGGCTGGCCTTCCAGGAGGGCCGCCTGGCCTTCTCCCGCAACTGGCCCCACGCCTACGGCCCGGCGACGACCTCGCCGATCGGCCGCAGGTTCGGGGTGACCCGGCTGCCCGGCCTCAACGGGCCCGGCTCCAGCTCGCTGGGCGGGATCAACCTCGCCATCAGCGCCTACTCCAAGCGGCAGAAGTCCGCCCTGGAGTTCATCCGCTACTTCACCGGGCTTGAGAACGAACGCCGGGTGCTCGCCGACGGGTCCTTCCCCCCCGTCTGGGCCGAGCTCTACGACGACCCCGCTCTGATCAAACGCTTCCCCTACCTGCCGGTGCTCAAGGACAGCCTGCTGTCCGCGCGGCCCAGGCCGACGAGCGCCAACTACAACCAGCTGAGCCTGGTGATCGCCAGTGCGGTCTCCAACGCGCTCACCCCGCCCTTCGACGAGGACAGCGGCGACGTCGTCACCTCGATGAAGGGTCAGCTCGACGAGATCATCCGGGCTCGATGACGGGGGTCACCCCTCCGTTCCGCGAGTCGTCATCCCTTCCCTTCCCCTTGTTTCTGTCTCTTTCCGTCTCTCTCCGTTCTCGGCGGACGCCCGTGGGCATCCCCACCGCGCGGCGTCCGCCGTACCTCACGCCTCACCTCACCACCCCAGGACCGGGGACAGGCGGTCCCCCCGCACCGATCGCCTGTCCCCCCATCTCCGTTCCGTCAGCACAGGAGGTTCGCCAGAATGCGTAAGACCATCGCCACGGTGACGTTGACGGGCCTGGCGCTCGCGCTCGCCGCGTGCGGCAGCCAGGACAACGCGTCCTCGACGCCCGCCCCGGGCGACAGCGCCCCGGCCTCCTCGGCCGCCGCGGGAGCCAAGACCCTGGACGGCGTGACCATTGAGGTCGCCGCCAAGTGGACGGGCCAGGAGCAGGAGAACTTCCAGCAGGTGCTCAAGGCGTTCGAGGCCAAGACCGGTGCCAAGGTCACCTACGCCTCGACCGGTGAGGACACCGGCGCCTACCTCGGCCCGCGCATCCAGGGCGGCAGCCCGCCGGACATCGCGATCCTGCCCCAGCCCGGCCTCGTCCAGCAGTACGCCAAGGAGAAGGCCCTCAAGCCGCTCACCGCCGAGGTCCAGAAGCAGATCGACGACAACTACACCCCGTACTGGAAGGAGCTCGGCTCCGCCGACGGCCAGGTCTACGGCGTGCTGGTCAAGGCCGCGCACAAGTCGCTCGTCTGGTACCGCGACCAGGCGTTCCAGGACGCGGGCGCCCAGCCCCCCGCCACCTGGGACGACCTCATCAAGACGGCCCAGACCGTCGCCGACTCCGGCACCGCCCCGTTCGCCCTCTGCGGCGCCTCCGGCTGGACGCTGACCGACCTGTTCGAGAACGTCTACCTCTCGACCGCCGGGCCGGACAACTACACCAAGCTCTCCAAGCACGAGATCCCGTGGACCGACGCGACCGTGACCACCGCGCTTGAGAAGATCGCGCAGATCGTCGGCAAGAAGGAGTTCCTGCTCGGCGGCCCCTCCGGCGCCCTGCAGACCGACTTCCCGACCTGCGCGACCCAGGTGTACGGCCAGGACAAGGCGGCGATGGTCATCGAGGCCGACTTCGTGGCCACCTCCGCCGAGCAGTCGGGCGCCAAGCTGGGCGAGGAGGCCAAGTACTTCCCCTTCCCCAAGGCCGGTGACACCGAGCCGGTCGTGCTCGGCGGCGACATCGCCGTGGCGCTGAAGGACTCCAAGGGGGGCATGGCCCTGCTCGAGTTCCTCGCCTCGAAGGAGGGCGGCGAGATCTGGGCCAAGCTGCCCGGCTACCTTTCGCCCAACCGCAACGTCTCGCCGGACAACTACCCGGCCGAGCTGACCAAGAAGCTCGCCCAGACGATCATCTCCGCCGGTGAGGCGGTCCGCTACGACATGTCCGACCTCGCGCCGAGCGCGTTCGGCGGCACCGAGGGCAAGGGCGAGTGGAAGCTCCTGCAGGACTTCGTCCGCGACCCCTCCGACGTCAAGGGGACCCAGACCAAGCTTGAGGACGAGGCCAAGAAGGCCTGGAAGTAGGGGGACCGGCCGTGACCAACCGGTTGGACGGCCCGCAGGGCCCGAGGGAGGGCGAGGGCGCCTCCCCCGGGCCCGGGCCCGGCCCCGCGACCCCGCAGGGCCAAGCGGACGATCCCCCGCCGTCCGCCACCGCGCCGGAGACGGCCGGGGCGACAGCGGAGGCCACGACGGCGGGAGCCGCGGCCCGGGGGTCTGCGGCTCCCGCTCCTCCCCCGAATCCCTCGAATCCCTCGGGCCGCCGGGGAAGGCTCGGTCCCTCCCCGACGCTGGCGCTGGTTTTCCTGCTGCCCGCCGCGGTCGTCCTCGGCGCGCTGGTGATCTACCCGATCGTCTACTCGATCTTCCGCAGCCTCTTCGACGCCACCGGGGACACCTTCGTCGGCGCCGGGAACTACGCCGCGATCTTCAGTGACTCCTCGACGCTGACCACGATCAGGAACAACCTGATCTGGGTCGTGTTCGCCCCCGCCATGGTCACCGCGATCGGCCTGATCTTCGCGGTGCTGACCGAGCGGATCCGCTGGGCCACCGCGTTCAAGCTGGTCGTCTTCATGCCGATGGCCGTCTCCCTGATGGCCTCCGGCGTCATCTTCAGGCTCGTCTACGAGCAGGACCCCGACCGGGGCGTGGCCAACGCCGTGATCGCCTCGGTCCAGGGGATCTTCGGCCCCTCCCACGGCTATCCCGACGCCAGGCCGAGGGAGAACGACGCGGCGCCGGTCGTCCCACGCGACGGCGCGGTCGTGACCAGGCAGACCGTCAAGCCGGGCCAGGCCGTACAGGTGCCGCTGGTGGGCGTCAAGCCCGCGACGCTCACCTCCGCCTCCGCGGCCAAGGCGGCGCAGCCGGTGCCCGGCGAGCTGACCGGCACCGTGTGGGTCGACTTCACCCAGGGCGGCGGCGGCACGCTCAACCAGGTCGACGGCACGGAGAAGGCGCTGGCCGGGGTGACGGTCGAGGCGGTGCGCGGCGACGCGGTCGCGGCGACGGCGACCACCGAGGCCGACGGGACCTTCCGCTTCGCCGGTCTGCCCCAGGGCGACTATCTCCTGCGGCTGCCGCCGTCGAACTTCCAGGAGCCCTTCAACGGCGTCTCCTGGCTCGGGCCGACCCTGATCACCCCGGCCATCATCGGGGCGTTCATCTGGGTGTGGGCCGGGTTCGCCATGGTGCTGATCGCGGCCGGGCTCGCGTCCATCCCGCGTGACGCGCTTGAGGCGGCCCGCATCGACGGGGCGACCGAGTGGCAGGTGTTCCGCAAGATCACCGTCCCGTTGCTCTCCCCCGTGCTGCTGGTCGTGTTCGTCACCATGATCATCAATACGCTCAAGGTCTTCGACCTGGTCTTCGTGATCGCCCCGGGCTCCGTGCAGCCGCAGGCGAACGTGATCGCGCTTGAGATGTGGCGGGTCTCCTTCGGCGGCGGAGGCAACCAGGGGCTGGGCAGCGCGCTGGCCATCTTCCTGCTGATCCTGGTCCTGCCGTTCATGATCATCAATATCCGCCGGTTCAGAAGGGACAACCAGTGACGACCCCCGCGCTGGGCGCGCCGAGTCGCGGCCCCCTCGGCAGGGCCGTCGACCGGATCGGCGGCGGCCTGCTCCAGGCCCTGATGGTGGTGATCGGCCTGTTCTGGCTGGTTCCCACACTCGGCCTGTTCGTGGTCTCGATCAGGAACGAGACCGCCAACAACTCCACCGGCTGGTGGACGGCCCTGACCAGGCCGGCCGAGCTGACCCTCAGGAACTACTCGGACCTGCTGGCGACCGGCTTCACCTCCTCGTTCTGGAACACCGTCCTCATCACCGTCCCGACGACCGTCCTGGTGATCGGCATCGCCGCCATGGCGGCCTACGCCTTCGCCTGGATGGAGTTCCGGGGCAGGGACACCCTGTTCCTGGTGGTGGTCGGCCTGCTGGTCGTACCGGTCCAGATCGCGCTGATCCCGATCGCGAAGCTGTACGGCACGCTCGGGATCTTCGGCTCCATCGCCGGGGTCGTGCTCTTCCACACGGCCTTCGGCCTGCCGTTCGCGATCTTCCTGCTGCGCAACTTCTTCGCGGGCATCCCGCGCTCGCTGCTAGAGGCGGCGCGGATGGACGGCGCGGGCGAGTGGAAGATCTTCTCGACCGTGGTGTTCCCGCTGGCCAAGCCCGCGGTGGCCTCGCTGGGGATCTTCCAGTTCCTCTGGGTGTGGAACGACCTGCTCGTCGCCCTGGTCTTCGCCGACACCGGCAACCAGCCGATGACCAAGGCCCTGCAGTCTCAGATGCGGCAGTTCGGCACCAATATCGACATCCTTGCCCCCGGCGCCTTTTTGTCGCTGATAATCCCGTTAATCCTGTTCTTCGCATTCCAGCGGTATTTCGTGCAGGGCATGATGGCGGGCTCCGTGAAATAACGACAGGGGCAGGTCAGGTACGGCTCGCGTGATTCGTCACGCGAGCCGTACCTGGTCGCAAAACTCGATAGGGTTTTCGGCATGGCCGCACGTCCTTTGAACGAAGTCGTGGAAGCCGGGTGGGCGCAGGCCCTGGAACCCGTCGCTGACAAGATCGCCGAGCTGGGTGACTTCCTCCGCCAGGAGGTCGCGGAAGGCAGGCAGTACCTTCCCGCGGGAGCCAACGTGCTCCGCGCCTTCCAGCAGCCCTTCGACCAGGTGAAGGTGCTGATCGTCGGGCAGGACCCCTACCCGACCCCGGGACACCCGATCGGCCTGAGCTTCTCGGTCGCCGCCGACGTGCGCCCGATCCCCGGCAGCCTCCGCAACATCTACAAGGAGCTGACCGAGGACCTCGGCCTGCCGATGCCGAGCAACGGCGACCTGACCCCCTGGACCGACCAGGGCGTCCTGCTGCTCAACAGGGTCCTCACCGTCATGCCCGGCAAGCCCGCCTCGCACCGCGGCAAGGGCTGGGAGGAGGTCACCGAGCAGGCCATCAAGGCCCTCGTCGCCCGCGACCAGCCCCTGGTCTCGATCCTGTGGGGCCGCGACGCCCGCTCGCTGCGCCCGATGCTCGGCTCGACCCCGGCCATCGAGTCGGCCCACCCGAGCCCGCTGTCGGCCCGCAGCGGCTTCTTCGGCTCCCGCCCCTTCAGCCGTGCCAACGACCTGCTGCAGCAGCAGGGCGCGGCACCGGTCGAATGGAAGCTGCCGTAGTCTGATCGTCCCTTGTCGGGGCACTAGGATTCCACCATGAGTGATGAATCGGGCACCGAACGCTATCTGCGTCTGACGATCGAGCTGACCGTTGAGGTGCAGGACCTCGCCGGGCTCCAGGAAGCCGCGCTGAAGGAGATCAACCACCCCGACGCCGACCTGGACGACGACGAGCGCAGGGAACAGGCGGAGATGGTCTCCGCCGACGAGACGGGGGCCACGGCCCTGCAGTGGCTCATCGAGCCGGACCACGTTCTGGGCCTGATCGAGCACGTGGAGCAGGTCGAGCCCCGCGAGGCCGTGCTGGGGGTCGAACCCTCAGACGGCCCCTCGGACGAGGAAGACGACCACGACCACCACGGCCACGACCACTGAGATCAGTCGTCGGCCTCGAAGCCGTCCCCGAAGGCCCAGAGCTGGCCCTCCAGATCGAAGGCCATGTAGATCCTGGTGCCCTCGGGGGTGGTCTCGGGCTCGACCACGATCTCGGCGCCCCGCGCCACGGCCTGCTCGTAGTGGGCCTCAAGATCCTCGACAACGACGAACACGCCCTGGCTGACCGCGGGCAGGTCGAGGGCGCTGCGCAGGTAGGGCTCGCCGGGCCGTACCGAGGCGAGCACGATCACCGCGTCCCCCAGAGTGAGCCGGGCGTACCCCACTCCCCCGTGAGAGCCGGGCACCGTGACCGACGGCCGGAAGCCGAAGACCTTGCCCAGCCATTCGATGGCGCCCGGGGCGTCCTGGTAACGAAGGAACGGAACCACACTGGGGTTCGACATGCGGCCCTCCACCGAGACGATGCGATGTCTTAAGCCCAGAGCTTGTCACCGTTGGCCGATCACGTCAGCATGTCCGCCACACCTTCCGTTCCGGCCGTCCGGTCCGTCCTCTCTCAGCCCGCGAGGAGTTCCTCCCTGCGGGCGATGAGCAGATCACGCTGACGCGCCAGCTCGGCGTGGTTGGTGGTCAGGGTCGCGACCGTCTCCTGCACCCATTGGGCGATCTCGGCGACCGCCTCGCCGGTGCGGGAGATCTTCTGGTGCTTGATCGCGTCCACGATGATGTTGTCGAAGAACATGTCGGCGAACCAGCGGGTGTCCACCTCGGGCATCTGGGGGTTGACGTGCACCCCGACGTCGGCCAGCTCCCTGGAGAAGACGTCCAGTGCCCGCTGCGCGTGCCAGGCCGCCTCGTCGGCGTTGCGCAGGTGGCCGTTCTCCACCATGTCGGCGAAGCCCCCGCCGCCGCTCAGCATGTCCCAGCGGGAGGCGCCCCGGGCGCTGCCGAGACTGTGCAGGACCTGGCCAACGGCCTGGACCGCGCCGACCCCCGCCTGGCGCGCCTCCTCGTGCTCGCGCAGCCCGGCGTCGGTGTCGGCGAGCCGCCGGGAGATGTCGGTGAGCTCCCTGCCCTTCGGGTCGCCCGACTCGACCAGCATGCGCTCCTTGCGTTCGAGCAGCGCCGCGTACTCCTCGCGCGCCGTGCCCACCTCGGCGAGGCCGCTCTCCACGGCCGCCATGTCCGTCTCCAGCCACCCCAGGCGGCCGCGCTGCCCGTCAAGGCGCTGCCGTACGGCCTGCGCCTCGGCCCGCTCCTTGGCGAGCCGCTCCTCCTTCGAACCGGCGAGCCCCGCCAGGAACGCCGTGAAGCCGCCCGCCTCCAGCCGGGAGACGTCCTTCTCCTCCTCGGCGAGCCGTTCCTCAAGTTCCGCGAGCAGCCGCCCGACCTCGTCGAGTTGCAGGGCCAGTCCCTGACGCTGGGCCGTCAGCCGCTCAAGACGCCGTACCCGCTCACGGGCCGCGCGCAGGTCGTCGTCGATGCCGTCGAAGATCATCACATCAGTGCGACGTACGGCACAGGCGAATTGTTCCGCTCCCGACATATCAACACTTGCGGTCAGGGCCGAAACACGGCCCGCGACCTCACTCCATGGCCACCAGGGGTGGCGGGTAGCCCTCGACCCCGCCGGGCAGGCGCCAGGGCCGGTGAACCGCCCCGTCCGGTACGGCCCGCAGCTCGGGCACGTGACGACGGACGTACTCCCCCGCCGGGTCGAACCGTCTCGCCTGCCTCAGCGGGTTGACGACCCGGTTGGGCCTGGTGTCGTTGCCCGTCCCCGCGACCCACTGCCAGTTGCCGTAGTTGTCGGGCACGTCCCCGTCGAGCAGCAGCGAGAAGAAGTGCTCCGCGCCCACCCTCCAGTCCACGCCCAGCCTCCTGACCAGGAAGGACGCGGTGACCATCCGGGCGCGGCCGTGCATCCAGCCCTCGGCGAGCAGCTGCCGCATGCCCGCGTCCACGATCGGCACACCGGTCCTGCCCTCCCGCCAGGCCCGCGCCGCCTCCTCGTCGTGGCGCCAACGGTGTCCGCGCGGCCGGTAGTCGTCCCGCGTGATGCCCGGGAAGGCCCGCGTGACCTGGTGGAAGAAGTCGCGCCAGCAGAGCTGCCTGACGAGGTCGTCACCGGGCCGCCGTGATTCGAGCTCAAGGGGCGACAGGCAGCCGAAACGCAGGTAGGGGCTGAGCCGTGAGGTACGGTCGCCCGCGAGGTCGTCGCGCCTGTCGGCGTAGTTCTCCGCGTCGTACCTGAGCCAGGTGTTCATCCGCTGCCTGGCGGCCCGCTCACCACCGGGGAAAGGCCCTTCGGGGCCGGGCTCGGGCAGGGTGCCGGCGTCGAGTCCCTCGGGCAGGACGACCTCGCGCGGGGCGTCCAGCAGCCGCCTGCGGCCGTGCTCCGCCCAGACCCGCCAGTAGGGCGTGAACACCCGATAGTGGTCACCGCCGCCGGAGGGCCGCAGGGCGCCGGGAGGCACGATCGTGACACCGGGGAAGGCCAGGAAGGCCGTCCGCGCGCGCTCGCACTCCTCGGCGAGCCTCCGCTGCCTGCGCGAGGCCAGGGCGCTGACGTCCTCGCTGACATGCACGGCCCGGGCACCGACCTGACGGGCCAGACGCATCGTCTCGGTGACGGTGTCGCCCCGGCGGACCACCAGGTCGCCCCCTCGTTCGCGCAGGGACCGGCGCAGGTCGGCCAGGCTCTCGGCGAGGAAGGCCGCCCTGCCGTACGGCCGGACGGCGGGGTCGAGCACGAACAGCGGTACCACCCGGCGCGCCCCGGCGCACGCCTCCGCCAGTGCCGGATGGTCATGGACCCGCAGGTCACGGGTGAAGAGGACGACGACGGTCTCGGTCACATGGGGACCTTCGTTCCCGCGCTCCGCGTGGTTGCATCCGGCCGGGGCCGGGTGTCCGAAGGGATCGTCAGGGGGACGAGACTGGCAGGCTGTAGACCGTACGGGAGGGGCCCGTGGATGGGGTGAGACGGTGACGGACGAGCAGGAGCCGGGATACGGCATCGGGGCCGTCGCCCGCAGACTCGGTGTGCCGGCCCCGACCCTGCGCACCTGGAACCTGCGCTACGGCGTCGGCCCGAGCCGCCGCAGCCCCGGTGGGCATCGCCGCTACGACTCCGCCGATCTGCGCCGCCTTGAGGAGATGAACCGGCTGATCAGGCAGGGGGTTCCGGCGGCCGACGCCGCCAGGCGGGTCCTGCGGCCCGGCGCCCTGCCCCTCCAGACGCCGGAGCCCGCGCCGGTCCCTGTCCCTGCCTCGGGTTTGGGCTCGGGCTCGGGCTCGGTCCCTGGCTCAGGTTCGGGCTCGGGTTCGGGTTCGGAAGGGGAGGCCGCGATCCCGACGGTGGCGATGCTGGCGCGGGCCGCGACCGCGCTGGACAGCGGGGGTGTCTCCGACTGGATCGACGCGGCGCTGGCCAGGCACGGCGTCGAGTGGACCTGGCACGCCCTGGTGCTGCCGGTCTTCGAGGCCATCTGCAGGCGGCAGGCGGAGACCGGCGCGGGCATCGAGATCGAGCACCTGTTCTCCGAACGGCTGCTCGGCGCGCTGACCCGGATAGGCCGTCCCCCCGCCCTGCCGGTCAACGACCGTCCCGTGCTGCTGGCCTGCGCGGAGAACGAGCTGCACAGCATGCCGGTCCACGCGCTGGCCGCCGCGCTGTCCCTGGAGGGCGTCCAGACGCGGGTGCTCGGCGCGCGGACGCCGTACCCGGCGCTGGGGGACGCGATGCGTCGTCTCGGCCCTGCGGTGGTCTTCGTCTGGTCCCAGATCCCCGAGACAGGGGATCCCGCGCCGCTCGCCTCGCTGCCTCCGCTGCGCCCGCCGAGCCGCCTCATCGTGGGCGGCGAGGGCTGGCGGGAGGGGTTGCCCGCCTCGGTTCTGCGGGTCTCCTCCTTCGCCGAGGCGCTCACCGGCGTCCACGCCGCACTGCGCTGACCTGCGCGAGTCGCTTGCCTTCATGCACACCGGAGAGTATGAATAAGTTTTGAGTAGCTTTTTTCGGCAAGGGGGGCACCATGACAGACACCCTGAACGTCCGGTTCGCCGAGGGTGACGACGCGGCCCTGGCCGAGTGCCTCCACACGCACGGCTCGCTCGTGCGCTCCTACCTGCGGCGCTTCGTCGCCTTCCAGGACGTCGAGGACCTCCAGCAGGTCGTGTTCACCGAGGTCTGGCGGTCACGGCACCGCTTCGACCCGGCCCGCAGCCTTCCCGCCTGGCTGCTCGGCATCGCGCACAACCGGGCGGTCGACCACCTGCGGGTGCGCACGTTGCGGACGGTCCCGCTCGACGCGGTCGCCGACCCCGCGGGTCAGGACGGCAGGGCCCACGGGGAGGCCCTGGCCGAACGCGACGAGGTACGGCGGGCGCTGGCCGAACTGCCCGCCCCGCAGCGTCAGGCCATCGAACTGGCCTACTACGGCGACCTCACCCAGCGGGAGATCGCCGAACGGCTGAGCGTTCCGCTCGGCACCGTCAAGGCCCGTACGGCCCGCGGCCTGCGCCGCCTTTCGGCCCTGCTCACCCCCATGGCGGCGTGACCGTCAGCGGGTCTCGGGCCAGCGGCCGGTGGCCTTGGCGGCCTCGATCGCGGCGTGGCCCGCCGGGCGCATCCGGCCCTCGGCCGTCAGCGCCTCGGCCTTGGCGACGTTGATCTCCGACCAGGGGCTGCGGCGGGCGCGCGGTGAGTAACGCTGCAGGTAGTAGTCGCCGTCGAACGCCCTGCGGTGGCTGTCGATCCAGCCGTGGCACAACGCCTCGTCGAGGGCCTCGTCCAGGGTGACGGTGGTGGCGTTGCCGTTCTTCTTGGCGATCATCAGCCAGACGTCGCGGGCGCTGTCGTGGTGCTCGGCCAGCCAGGCCTTCCAGGCGGCGGCGTCGTCCAGGATCAGGGCGTTCTCGGTCATCGTGGTCAGCCCTTCCGGCTCTCGAGGACGTTCATGTAGTGGTTGTTGATCATGATGCCGAGGATGTTGCCGAACGGGTCGCGGACCGAGGCGGTGACGAATCCGGGGCCGCGCTCGGTCGGCTTGTCGAACGGGACGGCCCCCATCTCCAGCAGCCGCTCCCAGGTCGCCTCCAGGTCGTCCACGGCCCAGTAGACGATCGCCCCGCCGCTCTCGGCGCTCCAGCCCTGCGGGGCGAAGCGCGCGTCGATGATTCCCAGCTCGTGCTGGTAGTCGCCCACCCGGAACTCCACGTAGACCGGATCGCCCTGCTCGGGCCGCTGGAAGTAGGCCTCCGTCCCGAGAAGCTCGGCGTACCAGTCACGGGCGGCGGCGACGTCGTGCGCGTAGAAGCTGATGGTGGTGAGTCCGCGAAGCATGTCCTGCTGCCTTCCGCTCGGTGGCTTGTGAGATCGATCCTGTCAGCCAAAGTGCTCACCGAATGAGCACTTTTACTGGCGATCCGAGTTCGGTCGGCGTCAAGGAGGACCCCGATGTCGCTCTCGCGGTAACGGCGCCGCCCGCTGGGGGTTCGCGCCGAGGGGCGCGGCCGGTCAACGCACCTCGACGAGGTGCGGAGCCTGTCAGCGGTGTCCGGGGCGACGGCCTTGGGGAAAGCACGGAGTTCGCCACCACCGGCCGGAATCCTTCGTCAAGAGCATGGAGAACGGTTCCTTCCGGCTCACGGAGTCGACGCCTGAGCGCACCCGACGTCACGGCAGTGAGCGGGTGAGCCACACCACCTCACCGCTGTCCTCCGTGGAAAGGTGGTCCCGCTCGAAGCCGAGCTTCTCCAGGACACGGAGGGAGGGCGTGTTCCACGACCCGACGGTCGACCAGAGCCGTCTCCGCCCGGTCGCCACCGCCGCGTCGAGCACCGCGCGGGCCGCCTCGGTGGCGTATCCACGCCCGTGCACGCGCTGGAACAGCTCATACGCGATCTCGGGCTCCTCGACGGTGCAGCGGCCGACGATCAGCCCGCAGTAACCGATGAAGTCGCCCTCCGCCCGGCGCCGGATCGGCAGCAGCGCGATCCCCGTCGTCGCCGTCGCGGTGAGCTGCTTCGCGATGATCGCCCGGACGTGCTCGACCGTGGGTGTCCCCTTGCCACGTTCGGCATGCAGGTCCCGAAGCTCATCGGCGTCCGACTCGGCCCACGGCCGCATCGTCAACCGCTCGGTCTCCAGATGAAACGCCATCGTCTCGTACCCGGTCATGGCCCAACTCTGCCTCCCGTGGCCACCGTACGGGCTGAGGGTCCGCGGCCGCGTGGGAGCCGGCGGTCACCCTGTTCTGAGTACGGCCAGCGATCTGGCGGGCAGGAGGAGGTCGGGGCCGGTCAGGGTGGTGGTCGGGTCGAGGGCCAGGAGGATGTGGCCGGGGCCGGTCGGCAGGGTGAGGGGGGTGGGGCCGAGGTTGGCCGCGATCCGCAGGGCGCCGCGCCGTACGAGAAGCCAGTCGTCGCCGTGGGAGACGGCGGTCCGGTCGAGCCGGGGGTCGGTCAGTTCGGGGTGGGCCCGGCGCAGCGCGATCAGGGCCCGGTACCAGTCGAGGTGGGCCCGGTGGGCGTCGTCGTCGAGTTCGCTCCAGTCGAGTTTGGAGCGCAGGAACGTCAGCTCCTCGCCGGGGTCGGGGGCCTTGTCCGCCCAGTCGTCGTAGCCGTGGCCGACGAACTCCCGGCGCCGCCGTTCCCCCTCGCCCTCGCGCAGCTGAGGCTCGACGTGGTCGGTGAAGAACAGGAACGGGGTGCGGGCCCCCCACTCCTCGCCCATGAACAGCATCGGGGTGAACGGGGAGGTCAGCAGCAGCCCGGCGGCCAGCCGCAGGGCCTCCGGCGGCATCCGGTCGCCCGTCGCGCGGTTGCCGATCTGGTCGTGGTTCTGCGCGCTGCAGACGAAGCGGTGGGCGGGCACGTGCCCGGCCGGGCGGCCGTGGGAGCGGCCCCTGAAGGAGGAGTAGGTGCCGTCGTGGTAGTAACCCGAGGTCAGCACCTTGGCCAACGTCGCCGTGACGCCACCGGTGGTGTCTCCGGCTGTGACCCCGGTGGCGTCTCCGCCCGTGCTTCCGCTGGTGTCTCCGGCCGTGACCCCGGCTACGGCCCTGGCTTCGGCCCCAGTCACGGCCCCGGCGGCACCGGCGAAGTCGGCGTAGTAGCCGTGCCGTTCCCCGGTGACCGCCACGTGCAGCGCGTGGTGGACGTCGTCGTTCCAGGCCGCGGCCAGGCCGTACCCTCCCGCCTCGCGGGGGGTCATCAGCCGGGGGTCGTTGAGGTCGGACTCGGCGATCAGCGTCAGCGGCCTGCCGACGGCCGTGGAGAGGGCCTCGACCTCGACGGCCATCTCCTCAAGCAGGTGCACGGCCCGGGAGTCGTGCAGGGCGTGCACGGCGTCCAGGCGCAGGCCGTCCACGTGGTAGTCGCGCAGCCACTGCAGGGCGTTGCCCACGAAGTAGCGGCGCACCTCGTCGGAGCCGGGGCCGTCCAGGTTGACCGCCTGCCCCCAGAAGGAGGCGGCCGAGGGGTTGAAGTAGGGGCCGAAGGGGGCCAGGAAGTTGCCCGAGGGCCCCAGGTGGTTGTGAACGACGTCCAGGATCACCCCGAGTCCCCGCCGGTGGCAGGCGTCGACGAAGCTCTTGAACCCGTCGGGGCCGCCGTAGTTCTCGGTCACGGCCCACAGGTCGACCCCGTCGTAGCCCCAGTTGCGCGTGCCGGGCACCGGGGGGACCGGCATGACCTCGACGAAGTCGACGCCGAGTTCGGCCAGGTGCGGGAGCCTGTCGATCGCCGCGTCGAAGGTCCCCTCCGGGGTGAAGGCCCCGACGTGCAGCTCGTAGATCACCGAACCGGGCAGGGCGCGCCCGCGCCACAGATCGTCGTTCCACGCGAACCTGTCGTGCTCGTAGACCCGGCTCGGCCCGAAGATCCCCTCCGGCTGCCTGCGTGACCTCGGGTCGGGCAGCCCGGGACCGCCGTCGAGGCTGAAGCGGTAGTCGGTGCCGTGGCCCGCGCCCGGCACCCGGGCAGACCACCAGCCGCCCGCGCCCAGGGCCATCGGGTGGCGCACTCCGTCGATCTCCACGTCCACCGAGGACGCCTGCGGCGCCCAGACCTCGAACACGGGCTACTCCCTCTCAAGAAGCGCGACCGGGAAGACGGAAAGCAGGTGGGCCAGCGGGACACGCCCGGTGTGGCGGGCGCCGGACAGCAGGTCGAGCCATCTGCCGTGCGGCAGGGTGATCGTCTCACCGCCCCAGCCGCCGCGCGCGGCCAGGCCGACCGGCAGCCGGGTCGCGACCGCCACCGCCCTGTCCCCCCGGGCGAAGGCGACGGCGTGCTCCCCCGTCTCGACCGGCAGGTACGGCAGCGCCGGGTCGAGGCGTTTGCGCAGCCGCAGCGCCTGGGTGGTGACCAGCAGCTTGTCCTCGTCCCACGAGCCGCTCCTGGGCCCGCTCCCGGTCACGGCCAGCAGCGCGCGACGGCGGGCGAAGTCGACCGGGCGGCGGTTGTCCGGATCGACCAGCGAGAAGTCGGTGATCTCGTTGCCCCAGTAGAGGTCGGGCACGCCGGGCAGCATGAGCTGCACGAGTTTCTGGCCGAGGGAGTTGGACCTGGCGTACGGCTCGATCATGGCGGTGAACTCGGCGACCGAGGGGCCGCACTCGTCGACGGCCCGCATGACGAAGTCACGGACGCCCCGCTCGTAGGCGGGGTCCGGGGCCGCCCACGAGATCGCCGTCTTGGCCTCGCGGGCCGCCTTGAGCAGGTAGTCGAAGAACCTGCCCGGCTCGATCGGCCAGGCGGCCATCAGGTTCTGCCAGGCGAGATAGTCGAGCGCCGGGTCGAAGGAGACCTTCGCCGACCACTCCCCCACCGCCCGCGCCCACTCCTGCGGCATCTCGGAGAGTACGGCCAGCCGCGCCCGCACGTCCTCGGAGCGTTTGGTGTCGTGGGTGGACAACGTCGTCATGGTCCCCGGGGACATCTCCCCGCAGAAGGCGTGGAAGTCCCCGACGTCTCCGCCGAACCGGTCGGGCTCGCCGCCGACCTCGTTCAGGCAGGCCAGCGGGTACCACCGATAGAGCGCGGTGTCCTCGACGCCCTTGGCCATCACGGGGCCGCAGGTCTGCTGGAAGCGGACGACGGCGTCGGCGGGGCCGTACAGGACCCTGTCCACGACCTCGGCGACCGGGGCGCCCTCGGGCAGCCTGGCGGCGGCGGCCCGCCCCGCCGCCTCGACGATCGCCACCGACCGCTCGGGGACCGGCTCACCCGGCACGGCGTAGGCCCGGTAGACCGGCATCGCGACGAGCAGTTCGGCCAGCGCCGTACGGTCGGAGCCGACGACCGCGTGCAGCCGGTCGAGTTCGGCGCCCAGGAACAGGTCGATGACCTCCCGTTTCGCACGGCCGACCACGGCGGCGTACTCGCGGGGCATGCCGGTGCGCTCGACGAACAGGTCGGTCAGCGGCTCCTGCCCTGCCGGGTCGACGAACAGGCCGGTGATCCGGTTGAGCACCTCGTAACCGGTCGTGCCGTCGCAGTCCCAGTCGGCGGGCAGCCGTTCCTCCCCCACCAGGATCTTCTCGGCGACCGTCCACACCCCGCAGGCCTCGCGGAGCCTGGCGAGGTAGCCGCGCGGGTCGGCCAGGCCGTCCGGGTGGTCGACCCGCAGCCCGTGGACGATCCCGTCGCGGACCAGCCCGACGATCACCTCGTGGGTGGCGTCGAAGACCTTCTCGTCCTCGACCCGCAGCCCGATCAGCGAGGAGACGTCGAAGAAGCGCCGGTAGCCGGGGCCGCGACGCCAGTCGACCAGCCGGTAGTGGGTGTCGGGCAGCGGGAACTCGTGGTCGTGGTAGCGCAGCACGGAGCCGTCGGCGTGCGGCTCGACCTCGTCGCCGAGGACCGGCATGTCCACCCGGCCGCCGCCGCCCGCCCAGTCGATGTCGAACCACCGCGCGTACGGCGAGGCCGGGCCGTCCCTGAGCACAGACCACAGCTGCCGGTTGCCCGACTCGGGGACCGGGACCGTCATGTGGTTGGGCACGATGTCGACCACGACGCCCAGGCCGTGCGCGGTCAGCCGCTCCGACAGCGCCCGCAGCCCCTCAAGGCCGCCGAACTCCTCCCTGATCCGGGAGTGGTCGGTCACGTCGTAGCCGTGGCGGGAGCGCGAGGTCGCCTGCAGGATCGGGGAGAGGTAGACGTGGCTCACCCCCAGGTCGCGCAGGTAGGGGGCCAGCTCGGCGACCTCGGCGAAGCCGAAGTCGGGGGTGAGCTGGAGCCGGTAGGTGGACAGCGGCGGTCCGAAGTCCCGCCCCGCGTTCTCCCTTCGCCCGTCAGACACGCCGCAACACCCGTACCGACCTGCCGGTCACCGGCACCTCCTCACCCGCTCTGCAGACCCTGGTGTCGACGATGATGGGCATCGCCGTGTCGATCTCCGTCACCCACATGTCGCCGTGGTCCTTGGGGATCGTGAACTCGATGACGTCGTGGTGGGCGTTGAACAGCAGCAGGAACGAGTCGTCGACGATCCGCCGTCCCCTGCGGTCCGGCTCGGTGATCGCGTCGCCGTTCAGGAAGACCGCCAGCGACTTGGCGTAGCCCACGTTCCAGTCGGCGTCGGTCATCCGTTCCCCCCTCGGGGTGAACCAGGCGATGTCGCTGAGGTTGTCGCCGGAGCCCCGTACCGGGCGGCCGTAGAAGAAGCGGCGCCTGCGGAAGACGGGGTGCCCGGCGCGGAGCCTGGCCAGGCGCCGGGTGAACTCCAGCAGCAGCCAGTTCTCCCTGACGTCGGACCAGTCGACCCAGCTCAGCTCGTTGTCCTGGCAGTAGACGTTGTTGTTGCCCAGCTGGGTACGGCCGAGCTCGTCACCGTGGGAGATCATCGGCACGCCCTGGGACAGGAACAGCGTCGTCAGGAAGTTGCGTTTCTGCTGCTCGCGCAGCGACTCGATCGCCAGCGAGGCGGGCCCCTCCGTGCCGCAGTTCCACGAACGGTTGTCGTCGGTGCCGTCCCGGTTGTCCTCGCCGTTGGCCTCGTTGTGCTTGCGGTCGTAGGAGACGAGGTCCTGCATGGTGAAGCCGTCGTGGCAGGTGACGAAGTTGATCGAGGCGGCGGGCCTGCGGCTGTCGTCCTGGTAGAGGTCGCTGGAGCCGGTCAGCCGGGAGGCGAACTCCGGCAGGGAGGCGGGCTCGCCGCGCCACAGGTCGCGGATCGTGTCGCGGTACATGCCGTTCCACTCGGTCCACCTGGCGGGGAAGTTGCCCACCTGGTAGCCGCCCGGGCCGACGTCCCAGGGTTCGGCGATCAGCTTGACCTGCGAGAGCACCGGGTCCTGCTGGACGAGGTCGAAGAAGGCGCTCAGCCGGTCGACCTCGTGCAGTTCCCTGGCCAGGGTGGCCGCCAGGTCGAACCTGAAGCCGTCCACGTGCATCTCGATGACCCAGTACCGCAGCGAGTCCATGATCATCTGGAGGACGTGCGGGGAGCGCATGAACAGGCTGTTGCCGGTCCCCGTCGTGTCCATGTAGTAGCGCCTGTCGTCGTCCACCAGCCGGTAGTAGCCGGGGTTGTCGATCCCCCGCATGCTCAGCGTCGGCCCCAGGTGGTTGCCCTCGGCGGTGTGGTTGTAGACCACGTCGAGGATGACCTCGATGTTCGCCTCGTGCAGCGCCTTGACCATGGCCTTGAACTCCAGCACCTGCCCGCCGCGCTGCCCGGTGCTCGAATAGGCGTTGTGCGGGGCGAAGAACCCGATGCTGTTGTAACCCCAGTAGTTCGTCAGGCCACGCTCGGCCAGGACGTGGTCGGTGACGAACTGGTGGACCGGCATCAGCTCGATCGCCGTGACGCCGAGGGAGGTCAGATGGTCGATGATCTCCGGGTGGCCGATGGCCGCGTAGGTGCCCCGGATCCGCTCGGGGATCTTCGGGTGGTTCACGGTCAGGCCCTTGACGTGCGCCTCGTAGATGACCGTGTCGTGGTACGGCGTCGCGGGCGGCCGGTCGTGTCCCCACCCGAAGAACGGGTTGATCACGATGGACCGGGGGACGAACGGGGCCGAGTCCGCGTCGTTGCGCAGGTCGGGGTCCCCGAAGCGGTAGCCGTACACGGCCTCGTCCCAGCGCATCTCCCCCTCGATGGCCTTGGCGTAGGGGTCGAGCAGCAGCTTGGCGGGGTTACAGCGCACGCCCCTGGCGGGGTCGTAGGGGCCGTGCACGCGGTAGCCGTACCGCTGGCCCGGGCCGACGCCCGGCAGGTAGCCGTGCCAGACGTAGCCCTCGCACTCGGTGAAGGGGACCCGCGTCTCGTTGTCCTCCTCGTCGAACAGGCACAGTTCGACCCGCTCGGCGACCTCGGTGAAGAGCGCGAAGTTTGTCCCCGCGCCGTCGTAGGTGGCCCCGAGGGGATAGGGGTCACCGGGCCAGATCTCGATCATCACACCGCCCTTCAGCGGTGGGAAGACATGCCCCATGTTTCCCCTGTCATGCGTGGCGGTGCCCCGGCGTGAGCCTCGGCGCGGCGAAACCGGCATGACATGGGAGTATTCCTGGCCCTCAGGCGGGAGGACAGGACCGCGCCCGGCGATTCGCGGCCCGTCGGCGGGCCCGCCCGCCTACCGGCCCGTCCTCGCCTCCCCCACCGGCTCGGCCAGCCTGTCCTCCAGGTCGCGCAGCGCGGGCTCGTGGCGGGTCAGCCGGGCGCGGGTGACCAGGTCACGCGCCGCCCCCAGGTGGTCGTGGGCGCCCCGGACGTCGCCGTCGAGCAGGGCCAGCCGCCCCAGGCACAGGTCCGTCACCGACCAGCCGAGCAGCCTGCCCGCGTTGGGGGCGAGCAGGCCGTACAGGACACGTCCTGCCGCCCGCTCGCCCAGCGCGGCGCAGGCCTCGCTGAGGGCGTCGGGGACGAACCGGTAGGCCAGGTCGGGTCCGGCGGCCGCGAAGCCGTCCTCGGCGAGGACCGCGAAGACGGCGCGTGCCCGCTCGGTCTCGCCCAGGTCGATCAGGGCCAGGCAGCGCAGGGCGAGCCAGGGCCGCTGCCCCGGGCGCAGGGCGAGCATCTCGTCGGCGACGGCGAGCGCCCCGGCCGCGTCCCCGTCCGCCCGCAGCGTCAGGAAGCGGAACACCCCGCGCCGCAGCCCGGCGTCGTCCCTGCCCAGCGCCCCCTCCGGGTAGGCGGCGGCGGACTCCTCGGCCGCGGTGAGGGCCGCCTCCGCGTGCCCGCACAGCCAGGCGTGCACGGCCCGCTGCCAGGCGGCCAGGCTCACCATCGAGGGGAGCCTGAGGCGTTCGGCCGTCTCGGTGAGCCAGGCCAGCAGTTCGGGGGCCCGTTCGGTCCTGCCCTGGGTGAGCAGCTCGACGTAGGCGGTCTCCCTGCCGACCCACTCGACGGCCAGGTCGCCGATGCGGTGGCCGATCTCGGTGATCTCGTCGATGACCGCCTGCCTGCGGTCGTGGTCGTGTTCGGTCCGGGACAGCAGCTCCTGGACGATCAACGTCCTGGCCAGCGTCCTGTCGTCACCGAGCCTGCGGGCCAGCCGTACGGCCTGCAGCGCGGTCCGCGTGCTCTCCTCGACGGGCCTGGTCGTCGCGCCGGTCAGCGCGGCGGCGGCCAGGAGCTGGGCCCGCCAGGGCGAGTCGGCGGCCAGCCCGGAGGCCAGGACCCGCTCGATCCGCTCGGTGAGCCGGTCGATGCCGGTCGTCTCCTCGTACATGGCCAGGGAGATCGGGTCGGTGAACCCCAGCACCGCCCTGGCCAGCCTGCTGTCGTCGCCGAGCCCCTCGGCGATCTCCGCCGCCGCCTCAAGGGAGGCGTGGGCCGCCACGCTCATCCCGGCGGCGCCCTGCGCCTCGGCCAGGTCGAGCAGCAGGTCGCAGCGGAGCGCGTCGTCGGACCTGGGCAGGGCGCCGACCAGCGCGATCGCCTGCTCCAGGTTCTCCACCGCGTCCTCGTGGGCGAACTGCGCCGTGGCCTGCGCCGCGGCGCGCCGGGTGTAGCCGATCGCCTTGCCGGTCGTGGCGGCGGTGAGCAGACTCTGCCGGTAGTGGTGGGCGATCTCGGTCAGGCGCGCCCCGCCACGGGCCTCCAGCACCTCGGCGATCCGGGCGTGCAGGCGCCTGCGGCGCAGCGGGGGCAGCGCCTCGCGCAGCACGTCGCGGACGATGTCGTGGACGAAGCGGCAGGCGGGTCCCCGCCCCTCGGTCAGCAGCCCCGCGCCGACGGCGGCGTCCACGATGTCGAGCACCCGCTCGACGGACAGCCCGGTCACCTGGGTCAGGACGTCGGCGACCACCTGATCGCCGAGCAGCGCCGCGGTGGTCAGCACCTCCTCCGTCTCCGGAGGCAGGCCCGTCATCCGGCCGCGCACGACGTCGGAGAGCGCCGCCGGGGTCTCCCCGAGCCGCAGGACCTCCCCCAGGAAGAACGGGTTGCCCGCGGTCAGCCTGCCCATCTCCCCGGCCAGCCCGGGGTCGGCGCCGGCCCGCCCGAGGTACTCGCCGATCTCCGCCTCGCCGAGCCCCCGCAGCGGGAGCCTGCGCACGTACGGCAGCCGCGCAAGGGCGGCCAGGGCGTGTTCGAGCGCGCCGCCGGGCCGTACCTCGGTGTCGCGGTAGGTGGCGACCACGGTCAGCTTGGGGCACAGCCGGGTCGAGGCGAGGAATTCGAGCAGCCGCAGCGAGGAGGCGTCGGCCCACTGGAGGTCGTCGAGGACGACCAGGACCCTGCCGTGCTCGTTGAACAGCTCGGCGAAGGCCTCGTAGAGCTCGAAGCGGTCGCCTCCCGAGGGACCGGCCTTGCCGCCCTGCCCGCCGGTCAGCTCCTGCGCGGCCTGCGTCCAGGGCCAGAAGGGCGGCGCTCCCGTGCCGTCCCAGCAACGGCCCCACACCACCCGGTTCCCCTCGGCCCGCGCGGTCCGCGCCGCCTGTTCGGCCAGGCTCGTCTTGCCGATGCCCGGCTCCCCGGCCAGCAGCACCACCCGGTACGGCCCGCCTGTGACCGCGGCGTCGAGCACCTCCGCCTCGGCGTCCCTGCCGATGAGCCGGATCTCCCGAGGGTCCTCCGCGGGCCGGGGCGGAGCCGGTGTGGCCTGGACGCGGGGGGTCAGGGACGGGTCCTGGGCGAGAATGCGCTGTTCCATCTCCCTTGAGCGGGGGTCGGGGTCGAGGCCCAGCTCGTCGGCCAGTGTGTCGCGTCCCCTGGCCAGCACGGCGAGCGCGTCGGCCTGCCGTCCCGCCTGGTAGAGGGCATGCGCGCCGAGCACGTGCAGGCGTTCCCTGAACGGGTTGTCGGCGACCAGCCGCGTCAGGGTGCCCGTCAGCTCCGCCCCCAGGCCGAGCGCGAGTTCGCACTCGGCGAGGTCCTCCTGCAGGGTCAGCCGCTGTTCGCCCAGGTGGGCGGCCTCCCGCGTGGCCCACGAGGCCTCGGCGAAGTCGGCCAGCGGCTCCCCGCGCCACTCGGCCAGTGCCAGCCGCAGCCGTCCCGCCGCGGCCTCGTGCTCGCCCGCGGCGGCCAGGCGCCTGCCCTCGGCCGCGTACCCCCGCACCCTGGTCAGGTCGAGGTCCCGTGCCGGGATGTCGAGGGCGTAGCCGCCCGGCTTGCTGACCAGGACCGTGGGCCGCGTGGCACGGCTCCTGCCGGGTTCGAGAGCCCGGCGGAGCTTGGAGACGTAGGCCTGGAGGGTGTTGAGCGCCCTGGGCGGCGGCTCGCCCTCCCAGAGCTCCTCCATCATCGTGGCCGCCCCGACGGGCCTGGGCGCGGCCAGCATGCACAGCGCCAGGACCGCACGCTGCTGGTGGGGACCGATGTCCAGCGGCGTCCCGTCACCGGTGATCACGCTGACCGGTCCCAGCACACGAAAGTCCATCAGGCACCTCGCTCACGAATTCGGCAGATGGTAACCCACCATGGACCCGGACCGTAAAGTCGTGGTCGTGCGAACGTCATCGCTCAGTTACTCTCCGGGGCGGGCTTCGCGGTAGGCTCGGCGTCCACACGAGTGGAGGACGCACGGAATGACCGGATTCAAGAAGTTCCTGATGAGGGGCAACCTCGTCGAGCTCGCCGTGGCCGTGGTCATCGGCGCGACGTTCAGCGGCCTGGTCCAGGCCCTGGTCAAGGACCTCATCACCCCGCTGATCGCGGCGGTCACCGGCGGCAACGAGCCGGACTTCTCCGACTACGTCTTCACGGTCAACGGCGCCAAGTTCATGTACGGCGACTTCGTCAACCAGCTGCTGAGCTTCCTGATCATCGCCTCGGTCGTCTACTGGCTGGTCGTGCTGCCGATGAGCAGGGTCGTCGCCTACTTCGACAGGAACAAGGAGTCGACGGAGAAGAAGTGCCCCGAGTGCCTCAGCGACATCCCCGTCGCGGCCAGGCGCTGCGCGTTCTGCACGGCGGTGCTGGAGGACTCCGGAGCCACGGCCGCCTCCTGAGCGCCCTCCCCGTCGTCCGCGAGACGATGGGGTCATGAGTTTCGAACTGGCCGTCTGGCACGAACCCGAGCCGATCACCGCCGAGCGCGCGGCCGAGGTCCTGCGGGCGCTGCGCGAGGGCGACACCCGGGCCGTACGGCCTCATCCCGGGGTGGCCGAGTTCACCGCCGCGTTCCCCGAGGCCGTGTCCTTCGGCGACTCCCCGGCTTACGCCCTGCTCACCGTGGACCTCGAACGCTCCGACGAGGTCGCGGGCGAGGCCTTCGCCCTGGCCCGTGAGTGCGGGCTCGTCTGTTACGACCCGCAACGCGGGCTGGTGCACAACCTGGCCCCGCTGGGCGCCTATCCCGGCATGCAGTTGCGCACCGGGGACGGCATGATCGTCGTCGATCCCGACCTGCGGCTCGTCGGGGACGCGGTCGCCACGATGTCGCCGCAGAACCCGTTCACGGCGCTGGTCGTCTTCGGTGAGCACTTCGTCCAGTCGTCTCCGGAGATCACCGGATACGAGCTGGAGTACAAGGACAGCGCGCGGGACGTGATGGTCCGCACGCACGTCCCGGAGATCGGCGCGGTGCGGGAGGCCTTCGTCGAGTACGCCGAGGGGGGCCGTTCCTTCCTGGAACGCCACGACTGGCGCCGGGTCTAGCGGCCGGGCGGGGCCGTACGGGGAGAGGGGCTGTGCACGGGCCGCCCCGGGGATGCGGGGGACGCCGGAAAACCGGCCACCGGCTCATCGTCCACCACCCTCACCAGCCTTTTCACGACATAGACGACGCCAGGCGGAAAAAGGCGACAACGCGGTGATGGCGGGGAAAAACAGTGATTTGTAAGCTGTGTCAGTAATATCGGTAAACCTCGGAGAATCCGAGAGGACACCGGCGGGAGCACCACGACCCAACCTTCCAGGAGCCCCCCGTGACCATCAAACGAGCCGCCTCGTACGCCCTGCTCGCCGCGCTGACCGTCACCTCCTCGGTCGCCACGGCCGCCCCGTCGAGCGCGGACACGGCCGGCCACGCCGCGTTCGCCCTGACCAGCGCCGCCTTCACCGAGGGCGGGACGATCCCGAAGGTCCACGAGTGCACCAGCGGCGGCAACGACCCGCGCCAGCACAACGAGTCCCCGCCGCTGACGTGGGCGGGCGCGCCCACCGCCGCGCGCAGCTACGCGCTCGTCATGCGCGACCTCGACAACAACAACCTCATCCACTGGGTCATCTACGACATCCCGGTGGGCGTGACCTCGCTCCCGCAGAACGTCGATCACGCCTACCGGCCCACGGTCCCCTCGGGGGCCAGGCAGGTCTACTACCGCGGCAGCGCCAGCCTGTACGGCTACCAGGGCCCCTGCTCGCCCAGGACCGTCAACACCTACGAGTTCGTGGTCTACGCGCTCAACAGGGCGAGCCTGACCGAGCTGACCACGAGTTCCTCGACGCAGACCGCGGCCAGGGTCATCGCCAACGCGTCGCTGGGGTCGGCCAGGCTGACCGGGGAGTCCTGAGCGCTCCGTCAGCAGCCGCAGTCGCAACCGCAGCCGTCGCCGCAGCACCCGTCGCCGCCACAGCAGTCACAGCAGCTTCCGCAGTCGCCGCAGTTCCCGCAGCAGTCGCAGCCGCTGGCGTCGCACCGCTCACCGCATGACTTGTACCGGTCCTCATCCCACGGGGGCCGGTACAGGCCACAGGTGCAGCAGGCCATCGCCGCGCACATCATCGACAGCAGGCCGCCGGGGTCGGGCTTGAGCCGCGGGTCGCGGGGCCGGTCGTGGTGCGGGGTCTTGGGGTCCTTGTGACCCGGTCTCCCCCGCTGCCCGGCCAGGGCGAAGGTCCGTTCGACGGAGCGGGCGGTCTCCCTGACCAGCAGCGCCCTGACCAGGGTCCGCCGTTCCAGGTCGAGTTCGGCGACCGCGAGGCGCAGCCCGAGCAGCGCGTCGTCGCAGTGGCGCCGGGCCTCGGCCAGGCCGGTCCCCGAGGCGATCAGCGGGTTGTAGGCGCCCCGGGCACGGTCCTCGGTCAGGTCCTCGACCGCGTCGAGCAGGTGGGCCAGGCGGCCGAAGTGGCGTCCCGCCTCCCGCAGCGCCTCCTGGTTGTGCGGTTTGCCGGTGAGCAGGGCGGTGTGCCCGAAGGCGGCGGCGACGGCCTCCTCGGTCGGGGCGGTCAGTTCGAGCAGCCGCAGCCCCGGCACGCCCTCCAGCCTGGTCTGCTCCGCCACCGCCCTGACCAGGACCTCGGGGTCGAAGCCGACCGCGACGGCCGTACCCGAGCCCGCCGCGGACCAGCGGGTGGCGACCCGGCCCGCGACGGCCGCGACCGGCCTGCGCGCGTAGGCGCCGTCCCCGTCCGCGACGTGGTCCCCGATCTTGCCCGCGGCCAGGATCAGCGAGACCGCCGCCGCGAGCCGTACCCCCTGCTGGGCCTCGACGACGTCGGCGCCCTTGAAGCCGCGCAGCGCGCACGCCGCGGCCCTGCGGTGCGGGGAGGAGGAGACGGCCTGGGCCTCGGTGAGCACCGAGACGAGCAGGCCGTCGTAGTTGGTGACCAGCCGGGAGAGGTGGCCGTGCTCGTCACGCAGAGCCAGGCAGAGCCCGCACAGGTGCGCCATCCACTCCTTGAACAACCCGTTGCACATCCCGTGGCGGCACGGGCGGACGATTCCGAACATCTGCTTCCCTCTGTCACACGGCCGCCGTCGCACGGCACGCGAGCCACCGCCCTACCCCCCCGGTGGACAGGCGCTCCGGCGATAAGGATGCCCCATTTGGCCGTCTTGTGGGGATATATCGCACTAGGCGCGGACAGTGTCGCCCATTCTCCGATAGGCGGCGCGACAGAGGGCCCCTACGCCCGCCTCCAGCAGCCTTCAGCGGCCCCAGCGCGCCCGATGTGATCCATCGAGACCCGGGGCCGTTCGGCGGCTCGTAGGGCGGCTCAGCCCCGGGTGTCGGCGAGCAGGGCCTTGAGCACGAGGTTCGGGTGGTCACGCAGCACGCCGCGCATGCGCCACTCGTCGCTGAACAGCGCGAGCAGCTCTCCGTCGATCGCCCGGGTGAGGACCTCGACACCCCGCTGACGGGCCAGGATGGGCGCGGACTCGGCGTCGGTGATCCTGGCCAGGCTGTAGTCGAGCCTGTCCATGACGATCTCGGTGTTGAACTCCCCCGCCAGGCGGTGCTTGACCACGTCGAACTGCATCGGGCCGACGGCGGCGAGCACCGGCGACTGGTCTCCTCTGATGTCGGAGCGCAGGACCTGGACGACGCCCTCGGCCTCCATCTGGTCGATGCCCTTGCGGAACTGCTTGGCCCTGCTCGAATCACGGCACCGGGCGGTCCAGAAGTGCTCGGGCGCGAAGCTGGGGATCTTGGGGAACTCCACGGGGACGCCGTCGTAGAGCGTGTCCCCCGGGCGCAGGGCGGTGGCGTTCACCAGGCCGACCACGTCGCCGGGGAAGGCCTCGTCGATGGTGGCGCGCTCCTGGCCGAAGACCGACTGGGCGTACTTGGTCGCGAAGGGACGGCCCGTCGCCGCGTGGGTCAGCACCATGCCGCGCTCGAAGCGCCCCGAGCAGACCCGGACGAAGGCGATCCGGTCGCGGTGCGAGGGGTCCATGTTGGCCTGCACCTTGAAGACCAGGCCGGAGAACGGCTTGTCGAGCGGGCGGGGGTCGTCCTTGACGTCAGGGCGGGGTGCCGGGGCCGGGGCGATGTCCACCATGGCGTCGAGCAGGCGGCCGACGCCGAAGTTGTTCAGCGCGGCGCCGAACAGCACCGGGGTCGACTCGTGGGCCTCGAAGGCCTTCTGGTCGTGGTCGGAGCCGATCGCCGACAGCAGGTCGGCCTCGTCCCTGGCCCGCTCCCAGTCCTCGCCGAGCTCGGCCGTGGCCAGCTCGGGGGTCAGCAGGGTCTCGATGGCCTTGGTCGCCCCACCGGGGGTCCGGGTGTAGCGGACCGCCTGCTCGGCGACGCGGTCGATCACCCCGTGGAAGAAGCCACCGGTGCCGATCGGCCAGGTGATCGGGGTCGGCCGCAGGCCGGTCTTCTCCTGGATCTCGTCGAGCAGCTCAAGGGCCTCCCTGCCGGGACGGTCCCACTTGTTGACGAACGTGATGACCGGGATGCGCCGGTGGCGGCAGACCTCGAACAGCTTCAGGGTCTGCGGCTCCATGCCCTTGGCCGCGTCGAGCAGCATGACCGCGCAGTCGACGGCGGCCAGCACCCGGTAGGTGTCCTCGGAGAAGTCGGCGTGGCCCGGGGTGTCGACCAGGTTGAACATGTGGCCGCGGTACTCGAACCGCAGGGCCGCCGAGGTGATGGAGATGCCCCTGGCCTTCTCCATGTCCATCCAGTCGGAGGTGACGCCACGCCTGCCGGCCTTGCCGTGCACGGCACCGGCCTCACTGATCGCCGAGGCGTGCAGCGCGAGCGCCTCCGTCATCGTGGACTTTCCCGCGTCGGGGTGGCTGATCACCGCGAACGTACGGCGCCGCCCCGCCTCCTGCGTGACCGCGGTCATTTCCTCAGCTCCTCGCCGTCCGGGGTGGTGGGGCTCCCGGCAACGTGTGCGGGGAGCCGAAACAGCTTACGCGCCACGGTGACCCCCAAAGGATGTGACGACACTTCCACAGGCCGCTTGCGCCACCATGGTGTTAAGTGGATTGTGGAACATCTCGGTTCGACCGTGCCGATTCCACCGCCCGAAAGCGACCCGCTCGTGCAACTCGACCTTCCAGTGGTGTGCAGATGATCACGCTCCGCTACGCAGCCGGTTCCGACGTCGGCCGTGTCCGCCAGGGCAACGAGGACGCCGGGTACGCCGGCGCCCGGCTGCTCGCCGTCGCCGACGGCATGGGCGGCCACGTGGGCGGGGAGGTCGCCAGTTCGGCGGCGATCGCCGCGGTCGCCTACCTGGACCACGAGTGTTCCGCCGACCTGGCGGCCGCGGCCGAGGCCGGGATACGCAGGGCCAACCAGCGCCTGCGCGAGCTCGTCGAGCAGGACCCGTCCCTCACCGGGATGGGCACGACGCTGACGATGATGCTCTGGGACGGCCCTCGGGTGGCCCTGGCCCACATCGGCGACTCCCGCGCCTACCTGCTGCGCAACGGCGACCTCTACCAGATCACCTACGACCACACCCTGGTGCAGACGCTGCTCGACGACGGCCGGATCACCCCGGAGGAGGCCGCCAGGCACCCGCACCGGTCGATCCTGCTGCAGGTCCTCGACGGCGGAGACAACGCCGACCCCGACCTGTCGCTGCGGGACGCCGAGGTCGGCGACCGCTACCTGCTGTGCTCGGACGGCCTGTCCGGGGTCGTCGAGGCCGAACGGCTGCGCCACGTGCTGGCCGAGGTCGACGACCTCTCCGAGGTGACGCGGCAGCTCATCGACCTGGCCTGCGAGGCGGGCGGCCCGGACAACATCACCTGTGTGGTGGCCGAGGTCGTCGAGGGACCCGGCTCCGAGGAACCGGTCGTCGTCGGCTCGGCGATTCCCTCCTGAGACCCCTCCTGACGGCCTTCCGAGGGTTCTGGTCGCGGCGCGGGGCAGGCGCTATCGTCGGTGCTCAGCGTTCCCGCAACGATCGTCACCCTCGAAGGGATGTCCGTCGTGTACAAGGAGTTCGCCATCGAGGCGATCGTGTGGCTCATCCCCGTCGTGATCCTCGTCGGGCTGGCCATCATGATCACGCGGCCCGCCTGAGGCCCCGAGGCCGGGGCGCGCAAGGCCCGCCGCCCCGGTTCTCACCCCTGCGACTACGCTGTTGGTGCCGATCAGCCTCCCACCGGGCCGGGCGGACACGTGTCAACCAGCGGGCGGTGCCGCCATCGCGGCCATCGTGCCGAGCGATCTCAGGGGATTAGGGAACAGTGAAGCTTCTCCACTCAGGGAAGGTCCGCGACGTCTACGAGGACCGGGGCGACATCATCCTGGTCGCCTCCGACCGGGTCTCGGTCTACGACGTGATCCTGCCCACGCCCATCCCCGACAAGGGAAGGATCCTCACCCAGCTCTCGCTGTGGTGGTTCGAGCAGCTCGCCGACGTCGTGCCCAACCACGTCATCTCCGCCACCGAGGTGCCCGACGAGTTCGAGGGCCGGGCCGTACGGTGCAGGCGGCTGGAGATGGTGCAGGTCGAGTGCATCGCCAGGGGTTACCTCACCGGCTCGGGCCTGAAGGAGTACCAGGCGACCGGCGCGGTCTCCGGGGTCGAGCTGCCGCCCGGCCTTGTCGAGGGTTCCAGGCTCCCCGAGCCGATCTTCACGCCGACCACGAAGGCGCCGCTCGGGCAGCACGACGAGTTCATCACCTTCGACGAGGTGGTGGCCCGGCAGGGCGCGGAGACCGCGCGGGAGCTGCGCCGGATCACCCTTGAGGTCTACCGGCGCGGCGCGGAGCTGGCACGCGAGCGCGGTGTGATCATCGCGGACACGAAGATCGAGCTCGGCCGGGACGCCGAGGGCACGCTGGTGCTCGGCGACGAGGTGCTCACCTCGGACTCCTCGCGGTTCTGGCCCGCCGACCAGTGGGAGCCGGGACGCCCGCAGTTCTCCTACGACAAGCAGTTCGTCCGCGACTGGGCGGCCAACAGCGGCTGGGACAAGAAGGGGCCCGCCCCCGAGGTGCCCGAGGAGGTCGTCGAGATCACCAGGGCCCGCTACATCGAGGCCTACGAGCGCATCACCGGCAGGACCTGGTAGTGCCAGGTCCGGTACGGCGGGCCGGCCTCCGATCCGCCCGCCGTACCGGTCACAGGGACAGTCTTCGCTCCGCCGCGGCGCCGACGACGAACCGGTTCGCGGAGGCGGGGTGGGCGCCGAAGTCGGCCACGACACAGGTGATGTTGTCGGGCCCGCCACCCCGGTTGGCCAGGTCGATGAGCCATCTGGCCGCCTCGTCGGGGTCGCCGATGTCGGTCAGCGTGTTGAACAGGGTCTCCGGGCCGACCACGGCGGTCAGGCCGTCCGAGCACAGCAGGTAGCGGTCGCCGACCTTGGCCTCGCGCAACGACAGGTCGAGTTCGCCGTCCCCGGTGCCCTCAAGGACCCGTAGCACCATGGAGCGGCGTGGGTGCTCGGCCGCCTGCTCCGGAGTGATCCGCCCGTCGTCGACCAGCGACTGGACCAGGGTGTGGTCGTGGGTGATCTGGTAGAGGGCGCCCTCGCGCAGCATGTAGGCGCGGGAGTCGCCGACGTGGGCCAGCGCGAAGGAGGCGCCGTCCCAGAGCATGGCGGTGAATGTGGTTCCCATCCCCCGCAGGGTGGGGTCCTGCTCGCTCCTCTCCCTCAGCGCGTGGTTGACGTCCCGCGCGGTGTTCTTGATGGTGGTCACCAGATCGACGCCACTCTGCGGGAGACTGTCGTCCAGTGCCGCCAGGGCCGTGACGGCCAGGGAGCTGGCGACCTCCCCGCCGGCGTGACCGCCCATGCCGTCCGCTATGGCCAGCAGGCGCGCGCTCGCGTAGCCCGAGTCCTCGTTCGCCTCACGGCGGACGCCGACATCCGAGCGGGCGGCATAGCGCAGTGCCGGTGCTTCGTTCAGTGCCATGAAGGCAGTAAATCATTGGTTGAAGCACTTCACAAGCAAAGCTGTTGTAGACCGCTGCGGCACAGTGAACTACTCTGGCCCAGTATGGAGGAGAGCCAGGAGATCACGGTGAACGCGGGCGACATCGCCCGGCTCGCCTCCGTCGGCCGTGCCGCGGTCAGCAACTGGCGCCGCCGCCACGACGACTTCCCCCAGCCGGTCGGCGGAACCACCTCCAGCCCGCTCTACTCCCTGCCCGAGATCGCCGCTTGGTTGCGCCGTAACGGCAAGACCTTCGAGGTCTCCCTCGGTGACCTGGTCTGGCAGCGGCTGCGCACCTCGGCCGACGACCTGCGCCTCGGCGACCTGGTCGGCGGCGCCGGGGCCTTCCTGCTGTTCCTGCACCGTGAGCCCCGGGCCTGGCGTGAGCAGGGCAGACGCGCTTTGTCCCGGATCGCCGAGGTGACCGCCGACCTGCCCGGCACCCCGGCACGCGTCAACGACCCCGCGCTGCTGCGCCTGGTCGCCGAGCTGGCCGCCGAGCTCGGGCCGCTGCCCGCCTTCGAGTTCCTCTGCGAGCGCTACGTCGAGGCCCACTCCCGCAGGCTCTCGGTCACCAGGGACGACGTCGCCGCGCTCATGCACCGGCTGGCCGTGCAGGACGGCGGAACGGTGCTGGACCCGGCCTGCGGGGTCGGGACCCTTCTGCTGCACGCGGAGAACGCCCTCGGCCAGGAGATCAACGAGACGAACGCGCTGCTCACCGCGGTCAGACTGCTGCTGCGGGGGACGAGGGCGCGGATCGTCGCGGGTGACTCGCTCCGCGAGGACGGCCTGTCGGACGAGCCCGCCGACGCCGTGGTCTGCGACCCGCCGTTCAACGAGCGCGCCTGGGGTTACGAGGAGCTCACCGGCGACCCCCGCTGGGAGTACGGCCTGCCGCCGCGCGGGGAGTCCGAGCTGGCCTGGGTGCAGCACTGCCTCGCCCGCGTACGGCCCGGCGGCCTGGTGGCGATCCTGATGCCCGCCGCCGCGGCGAGCCGCCGTCCCGGCAAGCGGATCAGGGGCAACCTGCTGCGCGCCGGGGCGCTGCGTGCGGTGGTCACGCTGGGCGCGGGCGGCCCCGACCTGTGGCTGCTGCGCCGTCCCGACGGGGAGAGGCCCCCCTCCCAGCTTCTGGTGGTCGACGCCAGTGAGAACCTGTCGGTCGTCGAACCCGCCTGGCGGGCCTACTGCGACGACCCAGAGGCCGAGATGACCGGCGAGAGCCGTACGGTGCGGATCATCGACCTGCTGGACGACGAGGTGGACCTCAGCCTGGCGCGCGTCCGCCCCCAGCAGGGCGGCCCCGACTTCCTGCGTGACTTCACCGGGGCGCTCGACCGCTTCAGGGGCACCTCGGCGAGGCTCTCCGGCGCGCCCTTCGCCCTCGAACCGCTCACCGAACGGCAGGACCTGCCGACGACCACCGTGGGCGAGCTGGTCAAGGCGGGCCTGATCACGATCCTGCAGGCCCCGCCGAAGATGTCCGTCGAGAAGGGCCCGCTGCCGGTGCTGACCGCGGAGGACGCCGCCCTGGGCACCGCCCCCTCCGGCAGGACGACCCCTGACCCGGCGCCGGTCATGGTCACGCCCGGAGACGTCGTGACGACCGTCATGGGCGCGGTGCGGGTGGTCACGCACGGCGGGGCCGCGCTCGGCCCGCAGCTCACGCTCTACCGGGTCGATCCCGGGCGGCTCGACGCGGACTTCCTCGCCGGTTTCCTCCGTTCGGCGGACGCGGCGCGAATCCATCCCAGCTCAAGCCGCCTCGACGTACGGCGGGCCAGGGTGCCGATGCTTCCCCTGGTTGAGCAGCGCCGTTACGGCGCCGCCTTCCGTGAGCTGTTCGCCCTTGAGGACAGATTGCGCGAGACGGCGGCGCTGGGGGAAACCTTGATCCGGTTAGGCTTTGACGGACTGGTCGACGGTCATCTGCGGCCGTGCGACCAAGGAGTGTGATGTTCCGCGGGCTTGGAGGACCGGATGGTCATCGGCGACCGGTACGTGCTCGACGACCTCCCGCTCGGCCAGGGCGGCATGAGCGCCGTCTACGCGGGGCACGACAGGCATCTCGACCGCAGGGTCGCCGTGAAGTTCCTGCGGCTCGTCACGGGGCCCGACGAGGAGATGAAGCGGCGCTTCCTGCGTGAGGCGCGCATCCTGGCCAGGCTGGAGCATCCCGGCGCGCCCGTCCTGTACGACTTCGGCACCTTCGACCACCGGTTGTTCCAGGTGATGCAGTTCATCGCGGGCGTCACCGTGGCCGACCTGCTCAGCGAGCACGGCCCGCTGCCGGTTCCCTGGGCCGCCACGATAGCCGCGCAGGCCTGCGCGGTGCTGGTCGCGGCCCACGCGCTGAGCATCTACCACCGCGACCTCAAGCCGACCAATCTGATGCTCTGCCCCGACGGCAGCGTCAAGGTGCTGGACTTCGGACTGGCCGTGCTCCGCGAGACCGGTTCGGCCCAGTTCACCCGGGTTGGGCAGATCCTCGGGACGCCCGCCTACATGGCCCCCGAGCAGATCCAGAGCGGGATCGTCGGGCCCCGCAGCGACCTGTACGCCCTGGGCTGTGTGATCCACGAGATGCTGACGGGCGAGCAGTTGTTCACCGGCCCGACGGAGTACGCCGTGTTCGAGCGCCAGGTGAAGGAGCGCCCGCCCCCCGTCGGCGGCGTCCCCGCCGAGCTGAACCGGCTGATCCAGGACCTGCTGGAGAAGGACCCCGAACGGCGCCCCCCAGGGGCCGACGTCCTCTACGAACGGCTGCAGCCCTTCGCCGTGAACCCGCCGATGCTTCCCGGCTTCCTCAACCCGCCCTCGGCGCCCAGCCCGGGGCGGATGTACGCCCGGATGGTCGGCCGCGTGCTGGCCTGACGTTCAGGGGGCCGCGTCGACCGGCCTGCGGCACACGTACGCGATCCCCGGCGGGATGTTCCGCCAGACGGGCCCGGTGATCAGCACCTCGTCGAAGACCGCGCGCAGCCGCCGGCGCAGCGCCCTCGCCCCGGCCAGCGGCAGCGCGTGCAGGTAGGTCACGGTCGTGAACGCCCCGCCCGGGGCGAGGGCCCCGCTGATCTGGCCGAGGATGCGCTCCTGCACGTCACCGGGGAAGAACGACCACGGCAGCGTGCTGACGACCGCGTCCACCCGCTCGACCCCCGCCTTGGCCAGCAGGGTGCCCAGGTCGGCGGCGTCGCCGTACAGGGTCTCCATCCACGGCCTGGTCCTGCGCAGGTGCGCGGCGAGGTCGGGGTCGATCTCGACGGCCAGGTGGCGGGAGCCGGGGGCCAGCCGCGCGTGGATGACCTCGCTGATCGGGCCGGTGCCGGGGCCGAGCTCGACCACGACCGACGCGTTCCCCGTGGGGACCACCGCGCTGAGCGCCCTGCCCAGGACGGGGGAACTCGGCGCGATCGCGCCGACGACGTGCTGTCTGCGCAGCGCGGCCGACATGAAGGCCCGCAGGTCCGGGCGTACGGCTGTCTGGTTCATGGCCCCCATGACACCGTCGCCGGGGTCGTGGACACAGGACGCCAAAGCCTAGTTTTCCGGGTATATCTGGCTATACCCCTATAAGTGGGGTTGCTCTCCTGGGGGCCTCCGCTCCGGGGACGTAGTGTCGTCGGATGCAGTCATCGGCGGCGTGGCGGGCCCTCACCCGGTGGGACCTGGTGCTGACCTCCTGGCCGTGGCGCTCGCTCGCCTACCTGGTCACCGGCGTGCTCGTCGGCGAGGTCGTCCTGGTGGTCTTCCTGCTGGGCCTGTTCACCGGGACCGTCCTGGCCGCGGTGCTGATCGGCGTGCCGCTGCTGCTCGTGCTCGCCCTCGGCGGCATACCCGTGGCCGCGCTCGAACGCCGCAGGCTGCGGATCATCGACCCGGACCCGGCCCCGACCCCGCACCGCGCCGCGGAGTCCTCGGGGGTCGTCGCGTGGCTGCGGTTGCGGCTGCGGGAACAGGCCACCTGGCGGGAGCTCGGCTACCTGGTCCTGATGGTCACGGTGCTGTGGCCGATCGAGCTGCTGGCGGTGACCTTCGGGCTGGGCATGCCCGCCACGATGGTCCTGACCCCCGCCCTGCGCTCGCAGACGGGAGACGTCAGGGTGCTGAGGTTCTGGCTGGTCGACAACGACCTGTCGGCGATGGCCGCGCTCGCCATCGGCTCGCTCTGGCTCCTGCTGGCCCTGTACCCGCTGACGCTGCTCGCCCTGGCCCACGGCGCGCTGGCCAGGGCGATGCTGTCGCCGAAGGAGATCGACGCGGGACGGCGGCTCGCCGAGATCACCCGGTCGAGGACCCGGCTGGTCGCGGCCTTCGAGTCGGAGCGGCGCCGGATCGAACGCGACCTGCACGACGGCGCGCAGCAACGGCTGGTCGCGCTGACCATGACGCTCGGCATGGCCAGGCTGACGGAGGGCGAGGAGACCGCCGAGCTGGTCGCACGGGCCCACGGCCAGGCGAAACTGGCCCTGGCCGAGATCCGCGACCTGATCAGGGGCATCCATCCGCAGATCCTCACCGACCGGGGCCTGCCCGCCGCCGTCGCCGACGTGGCCGACCGGTCGCCGATACCCGTCGACGTCTCGGTCACGCTGCCGCGCCTGCCCGAGGCCGTCGAGTCGGTCGCCTACTTCGTGGTCTCCGAGGCGCTGGCCAACGTGGCCAGGCACAGCGGCGCCGCCCACGCCCGGGTCGAGGGCCGTCTCGACGGCGGCCTCCTGGTGGTCGAGGTCGGCGACGACGGCACGGGCGGCGCCGACCCCGCCAGGGGCAGCGGCCTGGCCGGTCTGGCCGACCGCGTCTCCGTCGTCGACGGCAGGCTCATGCTCTCCAGCCCCGCCGGGGGCCCTACCCTGCTACGTGTGGAGATCCCTTGCGTACCGACCGACCCCTCGACATAGTCCTCGCCGAGGACGGCGTCCTGCTGCGTGAGGGGCTCGCCGGGCTGCTGACCCGCTTCGGGCACCGGGTGGTCGCCTCGGTCGGCGACGCCGACGGCCTCGTCGAGGCGGTACGGGCGCACACCCCTGACGTCGTGGTCACCGACGTGCGGATGCCACCCGGCTTCACCGACGAGGGACTGCGGGCCGCGGTCGCGCTGCGCGCCGCCGACCCCCGCCTGCCCGTCCTGGTGCTGAGCCAGTACGTCGAGCAGACCTACGCCAGCGAGCTGCTCGACTCCGGCGACGGGACCGGGGTCGGCTATCTCCTCAAGGACCGGGTCGGCGACGTCGAGGAGTTCGTGGACGCGCTGCACGGCGTCGCCTCCGGCGGCACGGTCGTCGACCCCGAGGTGGTCAGGCAGTTGCTGCGCCGCCGCCGTGACCCGCTCGGCAGGCTCTCCCCGCGTGAGCGGGAGGTGCTGGCCCTGATGGCGGAGGGCCGTTCCAACGCGGCCATCGCCAGGGGGCTGGTGATCTCCGAGGCCGCCGTCGGCAAGCACATCGGGAGCATCCTGACCAAGCTCGACCTGCCGCCCGCCGAGGACGACCACCGCAGAGTCCTGGCCGTGGTGACCTACCTGCGCGGCTGACCTCCATGGCCCGTGGACAAGCAGGCATATAAAGAATGAATTTTCCAGTTAAGGCCGGACTTTAAGGGTCATTGCCGCCTAAAAGGTCAATACAGCTGTTATGGACTCCAACACCGTACTGCTGGGAGTCGTGGTGGCCACCGCCCTGGCCTTCGACTTCACCAACGGATTCCACGACACGGCCAACGCGATGGCGACCTCCATCGCCACCGGCGCCCTGCGCCCCAAGATCGCCGTCGCGCTCTCGGCGATCCTCAACTTCCTCGGCGCCTTCCTCTCCCTGGCCGTCGCGGCGACCATCGCGACCGGCATCGTCGAGGCCGGAGCCATCACCCTCACCGTCGTCTTCGCCGGACTCGTGGGCGGTCTGGCCTGGAACCTCCTCACCTGGTACTTCGGCATCCCCTCCAGCTCCTCCCACGCGCTGATCGGCGGAGTCGTCGGGGCGACGCTGATCGCCGCGGGCCCCTCGGCCGTGAAGGCGGTCGGCATCGTCTCCAAGGTGCTGATCCCCGCCGTCCTGGCGCCGCTGGCCGCCATCCTGGTCGCGACCATCGGTACCTTCCTGGTCTACGTCATCACCAGGAACGTTCCCGACGACATCCGCGGCAGAGGGTTCAGGATCGGCCAGATCGGGTCGGCCTCACTCGTCTCGCTCGCCCACGGCACCAACGACGCCCAGAAGACCATGGGCATCATCACCCTCGCCCTGATCGCCAACGGCACCCTCGGCAAGGACGCGGGACCGCCGCTGTGGGTGATCGTCTGCAGTGCGAGCGCCATCGCCCTGGGCACCTACCTCGGCGGCTGGCGGATCATCCGTACCCTCGGCAAGGGGCTCACCGAGATCGAGACACCGCAGGGCTTCGCCGCGGAGGGGTCCTCGGCGGCGGTCATCTTCGCCTCCTCCCACTTCGGCTTCCCGCTGTCCACGACGCACGTGTGCGCCGGGTCGGTGATCGGCTCCGGCCTCGGCAAGCGGCTGGCCGAGGTGCGCTGGAACGTGGCCGGTCAGATGGCCACCGCGTGGCTGCTGACGCTGCCCGCCGCCGCCCTGGTCGGCGCCGTCGCGTGGAAGGGCGCCGACCTCATCGGCGGGGCGGGCGGGGTGACCGTCGTCTTCCTGCTCGCGCTGCTCGGCGGCCTCGGCCTCTACCTCGCCTCCCGCCGCAGCACGGTGAACGCCGCCAACGTCAACGACGAGTGGACCGGACGCACCCCCGCCCCGGTCAAGGAGGCCGTGTGATGAACGCCTACCTCGACCTCGACGCCCTGTGGCGGGTCCTGGTCGCCGCCCTGGCCGGTGGCGCGGGGCTCGTCGCGGTCTTCTCCGTCGCCCTGGCCGGTCTGGCCGCCGCCCGGCCCACCTCGGCCGGAGGCGGCGGACGTCCCCTCGGCTGGGTCGTCGCGGTGGCCGGTTTCCTGGTCGTCGTGAGCGGTGTCGCCCTCGGCATCTGGGTGATGCTGCACAAATGAGCCTCCCGTACGGCCCGGCCGCGCGGGCCGTACGGGAGAATGCCGTCCGTGGAGGGACGTTGGATCGAGGTCGCCGACCGGGTGCTGGTGCGGCGGCACAGTGAGCTCGACCTGTCCGTCGGGCTGGTCCTCGGCGACGGCGGCTGCCTGGTGGTCGACACGCGGGGCGACGCCCGGCAGGGCGCAGAACTGGCCGCCGAGGTACGGAGGATCACCCCGGATCCGTGGACGGTGGTGATCACCCACTCGCACTTCGACCACAGCTTCGGCACGGGCGCCTTCCTCGACTGCCCCGTCTGGGCGCACGAGGCCTGCCGTGGCGACCTGGTGGCGAACGGTTGCGCGGCCAGGGACACCTGGGCGCGGTGGTACCGCGACCAGGGGCGGGACGACGTCGCCGACGACATCGCGGGCACGGAGATCGCGCTGCCCGACCGCCTGGTGAGCTCGGGGGCCGAACTCGTCGCCGGAGGCAGGAGGGTCGTGCTGGCCCACTTCGGTCCCGGCCACTCCGGCAACGACCTCGTGGTCCACGTGCCGGACGCGGACGTGGTCTTCGCCGGTGACCTGGTGGAGAACGGCGCGCCGCCCGACTACGAGGACGCCGCTCCCCTGGCGTGGCCCGCCGCCCTCGACGGACTGCTCGGGCTGCCCGGGACCACGGCGGCGACGACGGTCGTTCCCGGCCACGGCGACCCGGTCGGGCGCGGGTTCGTCGTCGCCCAGCGCGCGGAGATCGCCGCCGTCGCCGACCTCTGCCGCCGGGTCGCCTCGGGCGAGCTGGACCGGGAGCACGCCGTACGGCTGTCGCCCTATCCGCGCGAGACGACCCTCACCGCCCTTGACCGTGTGTCATGAGGGCACGAAGCTGGGGGCCTCCCCGCTGAACTCGCTGTGCACGCGCTCACCGCGCACCCCCATGGCCAGCAGCCGCGCGGTCGTGTGGCGCACCATCTCCGGCGAGCCGCACACGTAGACGTCCCCGTCGGGGATGACCCGGTGGTATTCGAGGGCGTCGACCGCGGTGTGCCTCGGCCAGTGCTCGGGTTCGTCGGAGACGGCCTGGATGATCCGCAGACGCTTGTGCTGCGCCCGCAGGCGCCGCAGGTCGTGCATGTCGTAGGCCTCGGAGCTGTGCCGTACGCCGTGGAAGAGGTCGATGGAGGGGCGCTCCGGCGACCACGCCGACTCCTCGACGAGCGCCTTGAGCGGGGCGAGGCCGGTGCCGCCCGCCAGGAACACCAGGTGCGGGGTGCGCGCGTCGTTCAGCGAGAACGTCCCCCTCGGCGGGCCGATCAGGACGATGTCGCCGGGCTGGGTGTGCCGGACCAGCGCCGTGCTGACCCATCCGCCCGGCACGGCCCGCACGTGGAAGGACAGGCGGTTGTCGTGCCTGGGCGCGTTGGCGATCGAGTACGGCCGCCACACCTTGGGCCACTGCCCGGTCTGCAGGGTGGCGTACTGCCCCGCCCTGAAGGGGTAGGGCTGGTCGGGCTCGACGTTGATCACGGCGATGTCCCGGGTGCGCATCTCGTGCGAGACGACCGTACCGATCCAGGAGGGCGGCGCGTGGACGGCGTCCTGTTCCGCGGCCTGGATCATCACCTCGGCGACGTAACGGTAGGCGTTCATCCACGCCTCGTCGTAGGCGGGCAGCCAGGCGCCGTGGGCGTTGGCCCGCATCGCGGCCACCAGGCAGTGGCCCAGCGCGGGGTAGTGCTCGGGGCGCACGCCGTACTTGCGGTGGTCCCTGGCGAGCTGGCCGAGGTAGTCGTCGAGCGGCTCACCGTTCTCCAGGCTGAGCACCACCTGGGTCAGCGCCTTGAGCAGCCGGTCGCGCTGCACGTCCATCGCGGGCGGGAACATCTCTCTCACCTGCGGATACTCGGAGAAGAGCCTGCCGTAGAAGTGCATGGTGACCTTCTCGGCCACGGGGGCGACGAGCAGCCAGCTGTGGCGGATCAGCCCGATGTCGATCATCATGTCGTCACCCGGCCGGCTTCCCCGCCTTTTCCCTTTCCCTCTCGGCGGGCCACTCCCTCTCGGCGGGCAGCCCTCTGTCGACGGATCTCTCCCTTTCGACGGGCCGCTCCCCACGGCGGCCGACACCGAAGTGGTCCTCCCCCGCCGGTCTGCGCCGCGCTCCGTGCCGGCCTCCGCGTTCCTGCCTGGCCAGCAGCGGGATGTGCTTCGAGCAGTGGATGTAGGCCTCCTCGACCTCGATCCTGACCCAGCGCTCGGCCCTGCGGCCCGGGGCCGTCATGTCCTCGTCGGCCAGGCCGTGACGGCGGGCCGCGTCGTAGGCGGTGACGATGGTCGCCGAACCGTTGACGTGCAGCCCGACGAGTTCCTCGAAGAAGTCGACGAACAACAGGCTGAGGTGCGGATTCTCCATGATGTTGCCGAGGCTGGCGAGCACGCCGTTGCCGCGGAACTCCGGGTAGGCGAGCGTGGTCTCGTCGAGGACCCTGACGAATCCGGGAGGGCCGGCGCGGAAGGTCGTGTCGCAGTTTCCCGAGGCGTCGGCCGTACCCACGAAGACCATCTCCTGGCGGGCCACGAACTCCCTCATCCGCGGCGTCAGCCGGTCGGTGACCTGGCGTTCGTAGAACCTCTTCGCCCTGTCGCGGGTGGCGAACAGGAGCTGGAGCACGTGTTCCCCCCTCGAACCGGGGAGGTGGTCCCCGTCGTCCAGGCCGCCGCGCGGCGTGTACTGGTCCATCAACTCGACATCGCTCCCATCCATCGCGGACCCGTGGTCCGCGACGCGATCTGTGACATGGGCACGCGCCGGTCCTGCCTCCGGCGGGAGCCGCCGGAGGAGGTCTGTGCCCGCTCCGTGCCCGCTCCTTGCCCACACAGGCGTTGGAGCCTAGACCACAAATCGTGCATGTCTTGAATGTTTACGAAACTTTCCTTCGGCTGTCACATCGGCCACTTCAGCCACAGCCGTCCCCGGTACCCGATGCCCGTGCGACCAAACACGGCCTCGCCAACTTCTTGTGACGGCCCCGCCCCGAGCCCGGTCGTCACACGTGTTTCGCCGAAATTAACAAAAAACACAGGAGAGAAAAAACAAACAGCTTCTCGACTGCCGGTGACGACTCGGCTACTCTTACTCGCATGACGAAGCGACAGGCCCTGACGCGGCGGCGGCACGTCGATCTCGCCCGCGTCTCCAGCGCCATCTGTCGTCCCCAGTCCTGAGAGCCCTTCCCCCTCTCGCCCCCTCCCACCAGGCATTTCCCCCTTTCTCCGCCTGGCGTTCACGGCGTCGCCCCTCTTCCCAACCGCCTTCGGAATTCCCCTTCCAAGCGGTACGGCATCGCATGTGAATTCGCCATGCCAATTTCCCGACCCTCTTTTCTCGTCCGTCGTGAACGGTATTTCCCCATGCCGTGAACGACGACCACCCGGTTTTCTCCGTCATGCCCTCCCTCCATGTGCCGGGAGCCTTTCGATGTCCGCACCACCCTCCACAGAACCCGTGCGATTCGCCTACTGGGTGCCGAACGTCAGCGGCGGCCTGGTCACCAGCCGGATCGAACAACGCACCGACTGGAGCTACGAGTACAACCGTGACCTGGCCGTCCTCGCCGAGGAGAACGGCTTCGACTACGCCCTGAGCCAGGTCCGCTACATCGCCGGCTACGGCGCCGAGTACCAGCACGAGTCGACCGGATTCAGCCTGGCCCTGCTGCTGGCCACCCGGCGGCTGAAGGTCATCGCCGCGGTCCACCCCGGCCTGTGGCATCCGGGGGTGCTGGCCAAGTTCGGCGCGACCGCCGACCACCTCTCCGGCGGCCGGTTCGCGGTGAACGTCGTCAGCGGCTGGTTCAAGGGCGAGTTCACCGCCCTCGGCGAGCCGTGGCTCGAACACGACGAGCGTTACCGCCGCTCAGAGGAGTTCATCCGCGCCCTGCGCGCCATCTGGACCGAGGACCACGCCGAGCTGGCCGGGGACTTCTACCGGATCCGCGACTTCTCCCTCAAGCCGAAGCCGCTGAGTTCCGCGGGCCGTCCGCACCCGGAGATCTTCCAGGGCGGCAACTCCACCGCCGCCCGCGCCATGGCGGGCCGGGTCTCCGACTGGTACTTCAGCAACGGCAGGGACTTCGACGGCGTCGCCGAGCAGCTCGCGGACGTGCGCGCCGCCGCCGAGGGCGTGGGGCGCCGCCCGCCCCGCTTCGGTCTCAACGGCTTCCTCATCGCCCGCGACACCGAGGCCGAGGCCCGCGAGACCCTCAGGGAGATCGTCGCCAAGGCCGACACCGAGGCCGTGCGCGACTTCGGCGACGCCGTCAGGCAGGCGGGCCGTTCGACCGCCGACGGCAGGGGGATGTGGCAGGACTCGACCTTCGAGGACCTGGTCCAGTACAACGACGGGTTCCGCACCGGCCTGATCGGCACCCCCGAGCAGGTCGCCGAGCGCATCGTCGCCTACCGGCGGCTCGGCGTCGACCTCCTGCTGCTCGGCTTCCTGCACTACCACGAGGAGGTCGAGTACTTCGGCAGGCGGGTGCTGCCGCTCGTGCGCGAGCTGGAGTCCCGGCTGCCCGGGAAGGAGAGCGAGCCCGCCACGCTCGGCTCCTGACCGCACCACCAGCCCCCCGGAACAGCGAACCCACGACCGTCAGCCCGAACGAGAGGTCCGTCATGACCGCCGTCACTCCTTCCGCCTGGCAGACAGAGCCCTTCCCCGACAGCCCGCAGGGCTGGATCGACCGGGCCGCCGAGGTGGCCGCCGTGCTCTCGACCGACGCCGCCGCCCGTGACAAGGCCGCGGCGACGCCGTACGCCGAGGTCCGGTTGTTGAAGGACTCCGGGCTCGTCACCCTGCTCGGGCCCGTCGAGCACGGGGGCGGGGGCCAGAACTGGCCGACCGCCTACCGCGTCGTCCGTGAGATCTCCAAGGCGGACGGCTCCGTCGGCCAGCTGCTCGGCTACCACTACCTGTGGAACTGGGCGGCCAGGCTGGTCGGCACCCGTGAGCAGTGGGAGCACGTCGAGGCGGAGGCCGCGCGCAACCGGTGGTTCTTCGGCGGCGCGGTCAACCCACGCGACAACGACGTCGTCGTCACCGAGGACGGCGACGACCTGGTCTTCACCGGGCGCAAGTCCTTCTCGACGGGCAGCAAGGTCTCCGACGTGACCGTCCTGGAAGGGGTGCTCGACGGGACGCAGACGCACATCTTCGCGATCGTGCCCTCCGACAGCCCGGGGCTGACCTTCCACGACGACTGGGACAACATCGGCCAGCGGCTCACCGAGAGCGGCAGCGTCACCCTCGACGGCGTCCGGACCCCATGGGCCTCGGCGGCCGGTTTCGTGGACCGGGTGTTCCAGCCCCGCGTCTACAACACCCTCAACGTCCCGACGATCCAGCTCGTCTTCGTCAACCTCTACCTCGGCATAGCGGCGGGCGCCCTGGAGACGGCCGCGACATACACCAGGACCAGGTCCCGTTCCTGGCTGCACGGCGGACACGACAACGCGGTGGACGAGCCGTACGTCATCGACGCCTACGGCGAGCTGACCTCCAGGCTCTGGGCGGCCGAGGCGCTGGCCGACCGGATCGCCGAGGAGGGTGAGAGGCTGCACGGCGACCCGGACGCGGTGACCGAGGCGGCGCGCGGGGAGTTCGAGGTGCGGGTCGCGGCGGCCAAGGCCGTGGCGACCGAGGTCTCCCTTGAGGTGACCGGCCGGATCTTCGAGGTCACCGGCGCGCGGGCGACCACGAGCGCCGAGGGCCTGGACCGGTTCTGGCGCAACGTCCGCACCCACACCCTGCACGACCCGGTCGCCTACAAGCGCCGGGAGGTCGGGCGTTTCGTCCTGACGGGCGAGATTCCCGAGCCGACCTGGTACTCCTGACCCCTCCGCGCCGGTGACCGCGTGCCCGGTCGTGGCCGACACGGACGGCCACGACCGGGCACGCCCCGGTTCTCCCTGTACCGACCCCCTGGAGATCCCGCCGTGACCGCTCATGTGACCGCTCATGTGATCGCCGACGACGCCGAGGCGCTGGAGACGGCCGGGAGGCTGGCCGCCGAGTTCCGCGCGGGCGCCTCCGAGCGGGACTCGGCGAGGAAGCTCCCGCACGCCGAGGTGGAGCGGCTCTCGGCGAGCGGGCTGCTCGGCGTCACCGTTCCCGCCGACCACGGTGGCGCCGACATCCGCCACGAGACACTGGCCGAGGTCTTCCGGCTGCTGGCCTCCGGCGATCCGAGCCTGGCGCAGATCCCGCAGAGCCACTTCGTCTACGTCAACGTCCTGCGCCGCCAGGGCACCCCGGCGCAGCGGGAGTTCTTCTTCGCCGAGGTGCTGGCGGGACGCAGGTTCGGCAACGCCCAGTCGGAGGCGGGCACCAGGCACGTCCAGGACATCCGTACCAGGCTCGTCCCGGCGCCGGACGGCTCGTTCCTGCTCAGCGGCGTCAAGCACTACTCGACCGGGGCGCTGTTCGCGCACTGGATCCCGGTGCTCGCCCGTGCCGAGGACGACACGCTCCACGTCGCCTACGTGCCGCGCGAGGCGCGGGGGCTGACCGTCGTCGACGACTGGGACGGCATGGGCCAGCGCACCACGGCGAGCGGGACCGTCAAGCTCGACCGGGTCGAGGTGCCCGCGGACCGGGTGGTGCCGCACCACCTGACCTTCCAGGGGCCGCAGCTGCACGGCGCGGTCGCCCAGCTGCTGCACACCGCCATCGACGTGGGGATCGCCGCCGCGGCCCTGGCCGAGGCCGCCGAGTTCGTCCGCACCAGGAGCAGGCCCTGGTTCGAGAGCGGTCACGAGAGCGCGGCCGACGACCCGCTGCTCATCCAGCGCTTCGGTGAGCTGGGCGTTCAGCTGCGCGCGGCCGAGGCGCTGCTGGCGACGGCCGCCAGGACCGTGGACGCCGCGGGCACGCCGGGGGCCGGGCTCACCGAGGAAAGCGCGGCCGAGGCGTCCATCGCGGTGGCCGCCGCCAAGGCCTTCGCCGCGAGCGCCGCGGTCGACATCGGCGGCGCCCTGTTCGAGCTGGCCGGAACCCGCTCCGCGCTGGACGGCCTCAACCTGCACCGTTTCTGGCGGGACGCCAGGACCCACACCCTGCACGACCCGGCCAGGTGGAAGGTGCAGCACATCGGGCGTTACCTGCTCAACGGCACCCTGCCGCCCCGGCACGGCCTGCTCTGACCTTCTCCGGCGCGCCCTCTCTGGACCGTCCTCCGCGGTCGCGCGCCGTACGGGATCTTCGTGGCCCGTAATCCCCGGTGTCCGGATGGATATGTCCGGACATATAGAAAAACCGAGGGTTGACGGTGTATGTCAGCGCGAGTAGCTTCCCGAATTAAATAAGAAGGTTTCTTGTTTGTTGCTTCCCTGACGAGCGGATTCACCCGCCCGCCGGGAAGGTCACACGCGCGCGCGAACTATCTCGGGGGACACCTTTTTAGCTGCTTCGCCAGAGAGGAAGCACGATGTCCCGTCTCCGTTCATGGAGAGCAGTCGCCGTTGCGGTCATGTACGCGGCCGCAACGGCGGGAATGGCCGCGGTCGGTGCGCCCGCCGCGCACGCCGCGGCATCGCTGACCGCCAAGTTCTCCGCCTCCGACCGCGGTACCTGGTGGCAAGGAACGTACGAGGTGAAGAACGCCGGCGACTCGGCGGCGACCACCTGGACCCTCGAATTCGACCTCAACTCCGGCCAGTCCATCGGCAACTGGTGGAACGGCACGCCGACCATCAGCGGCAGCCACGTGACCGTCAAGCCCGGCAGCGGCAACGCCAACGTTCCCGCGGGCGGAAGCACGGGCGGCAACAGCTTCGGCTTCGTCGGCATGGGGCCGACCACCCCGCCGGCCAACTGCAAGATCAACGGCAACCCGTGTGAGGGCGGCCCGCCGCCGGACACCCCGCCGACCGCGCCGGGCAAGCCCGTCGCGACGCCGACGACCAACAGCGTCGCCCTGACCTGGGCCGCCTCGACCGACGACAAGGGCGTCGCGGGCTACGACGTCTACCAGGGCACCTCCAAGGTCACCTCGGTGGCGACCACCTCCGCGACGGTGAACGGCCTCACGCCCGACACCGAGTACACCTTCTCCGTCAAGGCGAAAGACACCGCGGGCCAGGAGTCGGCCTCCTCCCCCTCGACCACCGTCCGCACCCTCAAGGACGACACCCCCGACACCGAGGCGCCGACCACCCCCGGCACGCCGACCGTGAGCGGCAGGACGACCACCAGCATCACCCTGCAGTGGGGTGCCTCGACCGACAACAGGGGCGTCACCGCCTACGAGGTCTACAACGGTGACTCGTCGGCTTCCACTGTGACGGGGACGCCGCCGAACACGACCACCACGATCAACGGGCTGAGCGCCGACACCGAGTACACCTTCAAGGTCCGCGCCAAGGACGGAGCGGGCAACCAGTCCGGCTTCTCCGGGACCGTCACCGCCCGCACCGACAAGCCGGACACCGAGGCACCGACCACCCCCGGAACGCCGACCGTGACCGGCAAGACGAACACCAGCATCACCCTGCAGTGGGGCGCCTCGACCGACAACAAGGGCGTCGTCTCCTACGAGGTCTACAACGGCAACTCCTCCGCGACCGTCGTGACCGGGACCCCGCCGGGTACGACCGCGACCGTCAGCGGCCTGACCGAGGACACCGAGTACACCTTCAAGGTCCGGGCGAAGGACGCCGTCGGCAACCAGTCCGACTTCTCCGGAACGGTCACCGGCCGCACCGACAAGCTGCCCACCGACCAGTCGGCCTGCCGTCCCGACGGCCTCTACCAGTCTCCCGGCGTGACCGGCGTGCCGTACTGCACGGTCTACGACAACAACGGGCGCGAGAAGATGGGCGCCGACCACCCGCGCCGCGTGGTGGGCTACTTCACCAGCTGGCGTACCGGCAAGGACGGTTCCCCGTCCTACCTCGCCAAGGACATCCCCTGGGACAAGATCACCCACATCAACTACGCCTTCGCCCACATCGACGGGCAGGGCAAGGTCTCCGTGGGCTCCCCCAGCGCGAACAACCCCTCCATCGGCATGGAGTGGCCGGGCGTCGCCGGGGCCGAGATGGACCCGGCCTACTCCTACAAGGGCCACTTCAACCAGCTCAACAAGTTCAAGAAGCAGCACCCCAACGTCAAGACGATCCTGTCGATCGGCGGCTGGGCCGAGACCGGTGGCTACATCGACGACAACGGCGTCCGGCAGGCCTCCGGCGGCTTCTACACGATGGCCAGCTCGCAGTCGAGCATCAACACCTTCGCCGACTCGGCCGTGAAGTTCATGAAGGACTACGGCTTCGACGGTGTGGACATCGACTACGAGTACGCGACCTCCGCCCCCAACGCCGGTAACCCCGACGACTTCAGCTTCTCCAACCCGCGCCGGGCGACGCTGATGGCGGGCTACGTCAACCTGATGAAGACCCTGCGGCAGAAGCTGGACGCCGCCGCCGCGGCCGACGGCAAGTACTACCTGCTCACCGCGGCGACCACCGCCTCCGGCTGGATCCTGCGCGGCAGCGAGACCTACCAGGTCACCCCGTACCTCGACTACGCCAACATGATGACCTACGACCTGCACGGGGCGTGGAACCACTTCGTCGGCCCGCTGCAGGCCCTCTACGACGACGGCAGCGACGCCGAGATGAAGTACTGGAACGTCTACGGCACCTACAGCGGCATCGGCTACATGAACGGCGACTGGGCCTTCCACCACCTGCGAGGCGCGATGCAGGCGGGCCGGATCAACCTGGGCGTCGGCTACTACAGCCGGGGATGGCAGCGCGTCACCGGAGGCACGGACGGCCTCTGGGGCACCTCCGACCTGCCGGACCAGAACAACTGCCCCGAGGGCACCGGCGGCAAGATCGGTTCCAAGGTGCCGTGTGGTGACGGCGCCATCGGCATCGACAACCTCTGGCACGACCTGGACAAGGCGGGCAAGGAAGTCCCGGCCGGCGTCAACCCGGTCTGGCACTTCAAGAACCTGCAGGAGGGCAAGCAGGGCAGCTACATCACCCAGTACGGCCTCACCCCGGACACCGACCCGACCGACCGCATCTCGGGCACCTATGTCCGCAAGTACTCCTCCTCCATGGTCGCCCCGTGGCTGTGGAACAACGACAAGAAGGTCTACCTGTCCACCGAGGACGACCAGTCCATCCAGGCCAAGGCCGACTACGTGGCCAACAAGGGCATGGGCGGCATCATGATCTGGGAGCTGGCCGGCGACTACAAGTACTACCCCGAGCGTGACGGCGGCAAGGGCGAGTACTTCATCGGCGACACCCTCACCACCAAGATCTACAACACCTTCAAGACGGCCGCGCCGTACGGGAACCTGAAGGCCGGCACCAGGACGATGCCGACCGAGACCCTCAACGTCCAGGCCGAGCTGTACGGCTTCGCGGTCGGCGACGCCAACTACCCGATCTCCCCCAAGTTCAAGTTCACCAACAACTCGACGACCACGATCCCCGGCGGCGCCACGATCGAGTTCGACTACGGCACCTCCGCCCCGGCGACCATGACCCAGCAGACGGGCTGGACGCTCTCGGTGGTCTCGACCGGGCACACCGGGCCGAACGTCGGCGGCCTCAAGGGCGACTTCCATCGGATACGGCTGACCGTTCCGACCTGGGAGAGCATCGCCCCGGGGCAGTCGAAGGAGGTCCAGCTCAGATACGACCTGCCCATCGCGACGCCGTCCAACTTCGTCGTGACCTTCGGCGGGAAGTCCTACCGGATGGCCGCCGACAACCCACGGTGATCTCTCCGGTGATCTCCCGGTGATCCGGGAACCGCACCTTCGCTGACACGTTCCGCCCGGCCACACGGCCGGGCGGAATGTTTTTCCGCCCTTATCCAGCATTATCCAGATTGCTTACCTGTTGGGTCGGAAGCCAATAAGACCGCCCCACAACCCACATTGCATGCGCACTCAAAAACACGGTTCACGGTGATATTGACCGAGCTTTACAACATGAGTGGCAATCTGGTATTAGTTAAAATATTGTTCCGCCTGTTCATATCAGGGAGGACGTGTTGGCTGGGCGCCCAGGTGCAACGAAAGGCGCGACCCGGATCCAACCGAAAAGGAATTCCATCGGAGAAAAGAATCATCACAGGGGTTCCGACGACGCCTACGGAGGCGTCCAGGTGACCCCCGTCGGTCTTCGCATCCCAGCGGAGTTGCCCTACGAACTCTGGGAGAAGGCCGGTTTCCGGATTTCCGCGGTCGCCAACTCTTCCACATGGTGTCTCGGCGACTGGCTCGCCTACGGCCGGTCCCGCTACACCGACAGATACCGAAAAGCCATCGAGGCCATCGGCCTCGACTACCAGACACTTCGCAACTACGCCTGGGTCTCCAGGAGAGTCGACCTCTCCCGCAGACGCGACGGGCTGAGCTTCCAGCACCACGCGGAGGTGGCGTCGCTGCCTCCCGAGGAGCAGGACCACTGGCTCGACCAGGCGCAGCGGAACGGATGGACACGTAACCGGTTGAGGCGGAACCTCGCCGCCCTCCGTCAGGAGAAACCAGAGGCCGAAGGAAAGCGGGTCTCACTCGAACTCAGGCTGGGCGCCGACCGCATCGCCCGCTACCAGGAGGTCGCGGGCCAGTCGCAGACCAGCCTCGAATCCTGGATCGTCGAACAACTCGACACCGCGGCCGCCGCGTTTCTCGGCTGAACGAACCACCCGGGCGGACGACACCGTCCGTAAATCTCAACAGGGGGCGAACGGCCTTCCCCTCTCGTTTTCCGGCCCGGCGCTCCCGTCATGTCCACGGTCTCTCCAGGCCCGACCGAGCGCGAAAGGACATCGGAAATGAGATCAACGCCGGAAGGAACGACCGGCGAACTCGACTGGGAGGTCTCCGAGGGGAAACCGGTGTCCGCGTGGCTCACCGGCCCCGACGACATCGCCGGGACCTGTGACCGGCTGAGCGCCCTCCTGCCCGAGTTGCGCGCGGCCCTGGCCGAACACGGTGCCGTCCACCTCCGGGGCCTGCCGCTGAAGGGCGTCGAGGACTTCGCGAGGGTGCGGGACGTGCTCATCCCCAGGCACACGCCGTACCGGGAGAAGGCGACGCCGCGCAGCGACCTCGGCAGCGGGGTCTTCTCCTCGACCGACCTTCCCCCCTCGCAGCCGATCATGATGCACAACGAGAACAGCTACACCCTGACCTTCCCCGGGCTGCTGCTGTTCGCCTGCCTGACCGCGCCGGAGGAGGGCGGGGCCACGCCGGTCGCCGACTGCAGGAAGGTTCTGCGGAACGTCCCCGCGCCCCTGGCCGAGAAGGTCCGGGCCTCCGGCTGGCTGCTGAGACGCGGCTACTCCGAGCACATCTCGACCGACTGGCGCACCGCCTTCTCCGCACAGGACAGGGGCGACGTCGAGCGCTACTGCGCCGACAACCTCATCGGCCACCGGTGGCAGGACGACGGGAACCTGCGCACCAGCCAGCTGCGCCCCGGCGTCATCAGGCACCCGCGCAGCGGGGAGGAGGTCTGGTTCAACCACCTGGCCTTCTGGAACGAGTGGTCCCTGGACGAGGAGCTCAGGGAGGTCCTCGTGGCGGAGTTCGGGCGGGACGGCCTGCCGTTCAACACCGCCTTCGGCGACGGCGAACCCCTGACGCGGGACGACCTGGAGGACCTGCGGGCCGCCTACGAGGCGGCGACCGTACGCGAACGGTGGCGCCCCGGTGACCTGCTCATCGTCGACAACGTCCTGACGGCGCACGGCAGGGACCCCTTCCGCGGCGACCGCAGGATCGTGGTGGCGATGGGCGAGCCCGTCGACCTCCTCGACTGCGCGCCGACCGTCCAGCCCGCGGCCGGTCAGCTGTGAGCGGGCAGGAGCGGGACCTGCTGAGCCGTTTCTCCGCCACGGTCCGGCACGCGCCCGACCGGCCCGCGGTGCGCCACGGGGAGACCGTGCTCGACTTCGCCGAACTCGACGCCCGTACGGCCCGGCTCGCGGCGGCGCTGCGCGACCTGGGCGCCGGGCCGGGCCACCGGGTCGGGGTGAGCCTGCCCAGGGGCGCCGACCTGGTCGTGGCGCTGCTGGCGGTGTGGCGGGCGGGCGCGGCCTACGTCCCGCTCGACCCCGTCTACCCCGCCGACCGGCTCGCGTTCATGGCCGAGGACGCGGGGACGCGGATTCTGCTCCACACCGGTGAACGTCCCTCGTGGGCGGGTGAAGCGCGTTGCCTCACCCCGGATGCGACCTCGGGCAACGACGGGGCCTTGGACCCTCCGTCCGCCTCGGCCCCGGCGTACGTCATCCACACCTCGGGCTCGACCGGCAGGCCGAAGGGGGTCGAGGTGTCCCGGAGCTCCGTGGCCTCCATGGTCACCGCGCTCGAACGCTTCGGCGCCTACGCCGACCGTCCCCGGGTGGTCGCCTGGAACGCCAGCGTCTCCTTCGACGCCTCCGTGCAGCAGTGGGTCAGGGTGTGCCGGGGAGACACCCTGGTCGTGCTCGGCGAGCAGGACCGCACCGACCCGGCCCGGCTGCGCGCCCTGCTCGACGAGCACGCGGTGACCGACCTCGACCTGACCCCCTCACACTGGGAGACCCTGCGCGAGGAACTGCTCACCCCCCGCCCCGACGGACGTGTGCTGCGGCTGTTCCTCGGCGGCGAGGCCGTACCCGAACGGACCTGGCGGGAGATCGCCGGCTCGGAGCACGTGGAGGGGCTGAACCTGTACGGGCCAACGGAGTGCACGGTCAACGTCACCACCGCCTGGATCACCGGCGCCGGGCCGCACATCGGACGGCCGCTGTCCGGCTGCCACGTCCACGTGCTCGACGACGCCCTGCGCCCGGTGCCGCCCGGCGTGACCGGGGAGCTGTACGTCGCGGGCCCCCGCCTTGCCCTCGGTTACGTCGGCAGGCCCGCCCTCACCGCGGAGCGGTTCGTCGCCGACCCGTTCTCCGCGCCCGGCGCCCGGATGTACCGCACCGGCGACCTGGCCTCCCGCGCGGAGGACGGCACGCTGCGGTTCGCAGGGCGGGCCGACGGCCAGGTGAAGGTCCGCGGCTTCCGGATCGAGCCCGGCGAGATCGAGCACGCCCTCGGTGCCCACCCTGACGTGGCACGCGCCGTCGTCACGCTCCGCGGCGACCGGCTGGTGGCCCACGTGGTGCCCGTGGAAGGCCGCGAACCCTCCCCGGAACGGCTGCGGGAACACCTGGCCGCCGGGCTGCCGGAGTTCATGGTGCCCTCCGCCTTCGCTCTCGTCGAACGCCTCCCGCTCACCCCGAACGGCAAGCTCGACGTGGCCGCCCTCCCCGAGCCCGTGTGGGCCGCGGAACCCGGGGAAGCGCCGCGGGGCGAGTTCGAGGAGCTGATCGCGGGCGTGTGGGCGGAGGTCCTCGGCCGGGACGGGATCGGCCCCGACGACGACTTCTTCGCCCTCGGCGGCCACTCGCTGATGGCCATCCGGGTGGTCGCGCGGCTGCGCAGGAACCTCGGCGTCGTCGTGCCGACCCGGCAGGTGTACCGGCATCCGCGCCTGCGCGACCTGGCCGGCTACGTCGAGTCGCTGCACCGCAACGGCTGAGGACCACGAGAGAGGGAAAAGCGTGGACACCATCGTGGTGCGCCCCCGGCACCGGCCCGAGGCGGCGCGGGCGCTCGTCTGCCTGGGTTTCTGCGGCGGCGGCGCGGGCCCCTACCTGGGGTGGGCCGACGTCGTGCCGCAGGATGTGTCCCTGGCCGCGATCTGCTACCCCGGCAGGGAGGGCCGTTTCGCCGAGGCGTTCGCCACCGACTGGGACGAACTGGCCGAGGACGCGACCGCCGCCGTGCTCGCCGCCGCCGACCGGCCGTACGTCCTGTTCGGGCACAGCATGGGCGGCTGGATGGCCTTCGACGTCGCCTCCCGGCTCGAACGGCACGGCGGCAGGCCCCCCGAGGCGCTCGTCATCTCCTCGACGAACGCGCCGAGCGGCGGCCTGCGCCCCAGGGACATGTTCCCCGCCCAGGAGGAGACCGACGAGCAGTTGCTGCACTGGATGAGCGTCAACGGCCTGTTGCCCGCGCACGTGCTCGACGACCCTGACCTGAGCGAGATGGCGGTCGAACTGATGCGCGCCGACATCAAGGTCCGCGACTCCTTCCGTCACCGGGCCGGGACACGCGCCCGGGTTCCCCTGCAGGTGCTCACCGGCGCCGCCGACGACGTCATCGAGCCCGAGGCGACCGAAAGGTGGCGGGAGCTGGCCGAGAGCGCCTTCCGGCACGACAGGCTGCCCGGTGGCCACTTCTACACCCCGGACGTCTGGGCGAGGCTGCCCGCGTTCATGGCGCCGTTCGCCGGGGATCCGCCCGGGGTGTGAGCGGTCAGAGCAGGACGGTGCCCAGGGTCCGGGCGGCGGAGAGGTCGGCGCAGCCCGTCAGCAGCATGGCCTCACGCAGCTCGGCGCGCAGCAGGTCGAGCACCAGCCCGGCCCCCGCCTCGCCGTCCATCGCCAGCCCCCACAGCAGGGGACGGCCGAGCAGCACGCCGGCCGCGCCGTACGCCAGCGCGCGCAGCACGTCGGTGCCGCTCCTGATCCCGCTGTCGAACAGCACCTCGCACCGCCCGGCGACCGCCTCGACGACCCCCGGCAACGCCACGATGGACGGTACGGCCCCGGCCAGCTGACGACCGCCGTGGTTGGAGACGACCACGGCGCTCACCCCGGCCTCCACGGCCCGTACGGCGTCGCCCGGGTCGAGGACGCCCTTGAGCACGACGGGCAGGCCGGTGTGCCCGCGCAGCCAGGCCAGGTCGTCCCAGCCGAGCGTGTTCTCGAACATGATCCCGGTGTGGGAGGCGACGGCCGACTCGTGCGGCATGGGGACGTGCGCGGCCGACCCCGTCCCCTCGGGGAGGTTGGCGGCGACGACCGAGGCGGGCAGCGTGAACCCGTTGCGCATGTCGCGCGGTCGCCGCGCGGGCACCGGCACGTCCACGGTCAGCACCAGCGCCGTGCAGCCCGCCCGTTCCGCCCTGGCCAGCAGGTCGAGCACGAGCCCCCGGTCACGCAGCCAGTAGAGCTGGAACCAGAGTGTCCCGGCGACCGCCGCGATCTCCTCGATCGGGACGCTGCTCAGCGTGGCGGCCGTGAACGGGACGCCCGCCTTCCCGGCGGCGCGGGCCATGGCGAGCTCGCCGTCAGGATGGCACAGCCGCTGGTAGGCCATGGGGGCGACGGCGACCGGCATCGCCGCCGTGCCGTGCAGCAGCCGTCCCGCCGTGTCGGCCCCGTCCGCCGAGGTCAGCACCCTGGGCACCAGGCGCACCCGGTCGAGGCAGGCGCGGTTGGCCGCCTGGGCGGACTCGTCGCCGCCTCCCCCGGCGACGAAGTCCCGGATGTCCGGCGGCAGGAGATCTCCGGCGAGCCGTTCGACGTCCGCGACGCACACCGCCGCGTCCCCGGCGTTCACCGGGCCTGCCTGTTGCGCTGGATCTCCACCGCGGTGTAAAGGGCGTTGATGTTGCCGCTGCCGAAGGTACGCGCCCCGGCCCGTTCGATCACCTCGAAGAAGAGGGTGCCGCGCGGGTGGACGCTCCTGGAGAAGATCTGCAGCAGCTGGCCGTCCTGGTCCTGGTCGACGAGGATGCTCAGCGCGCGCAGCTCGCCGAGGGAGTGCCTGGCCAGCCGCAGCCGCTCCGGCACCAGGTCGTAGTAGGCGCCGGGGGTGCCCAGGAACTCGATGCCGTTCTCCCGCAGCGTGCCCACCGCCCTGACGATGTCGCCGGTGGTGAAGGCGACGTGCTGGATGCCCGCCCCACCGTGGTCCTTGACGAACTGGTCGATCTGGCCGGGGTCGCGTGACACGTCGGGTTCGATCAGGGTGAGCGTCACCGCGCCGGAACGGCTCTGCACCACCTTCGAGTCCATGGCCTGGCGTCCGACGACGATGCGCTGGGTGAACACCATCTCGAAGTCGAGGGCCGTCTCGTAGAACTCGACCGTGGGGTCGAGCTGCCCGGCCTCCAGGCAGACGGCGAAGTGGTCGACCGTGCCGAGCCCGGCGTGTCCCGCCGGGTGCCGTTCCCCGGTGGCCGGGAACAGTCCGGGCAGGACACGCGGGTCGGTCGTGGGCGGGCGCTGGACGAAGGTGTGCAGGACGTCCGCGAAGCCGACGATCGAGGCGGTGACCACCCCGTCCCGTACGGCCGGTGGTGTCACGGGCCGGGCGCCGCGCCGTACGGCCTCGGTGTAGGCCGCCTCGGCGTCGCAGGTGCGCAGGGCGATGTCGGAGACCCCGTCGCCGTGCCGTTCCACGTAGGCGGCGGCCGGGTGGTCGGCGTCGCCCGCCTGGGTCAGCACCAGCCTGATGTCCTGGCAGCCGAGGGCGACGGTGAGGGCGCCCCCGGTCTCGGGGGGTTCCTCGGATCGGGCGTAGACGGTGAAGCCGTAGCGGTCGACGAAGAGTCTGGTCGTCTCCGCCAGATCGGCGACGGAGAATCCGACGTGGTCGACGGACAGCTCCTCGAAAACTGTCATCTCTTGCCTCCCTATGGGGCCTCACAACGCCGGGCGACGAAGCGCGCCAGCCGGTCGAGGCCGATGGTGATCTCGCCGGGCGTCAGATGGCTGAACGACAGCCGGATCTGCGGTCGTGGCAGGCCGTCGCCGTAGAAGTGGTGCATGGGCGTCCACAGGACGCGGTGCTCGCGGGCCGAGTGTTCGAGCAGTTCGTCGTCGGCGGGGAACGGGACGTCGAGGACGACGAAGAAGCCGCCCTCCGGGGTGTTCCAGCTGACGCGGCTCTCCGGTGGGAAGCGTTCGCGCAGCCCGTCGAGCATGTGCCGGAGGTTGCCCTGGTAGACCCGGGTCTCCCTGGCGTTCGCCGCGCGCAGGCTGCACCCGTTGGCGAGCAGTTTGCCGCCGATGACGGCCTGGGCGATGGGTGAGGTGTTGACCGTCAGCATGCTCTTGATCTTCGCCAGCTGGTCGGCGAGCAGCCCGTTCCCGGCGCGCTGGTCGGCCACGACGTAGCCGACCCTGGCACCGGGGATGCCGGTCTTGGCGAACGAACCGAGGTAGACCACCCGCCCGCCGGGGTCGAGGGCCTTGAGCGTCGGCGCCCGCTCCTCCTCGCCGTGGAAGAGGCCGTACGGATTGTCCTCAAGGATCAGCAGGTCGAGCTCCCCTGCCAGGGCGAGCAGGCGCTCACGGGTGGCGTGGCCGAGGCTGACGCCGGAGGGGTTGGCGAAGTCGGCGACCACGTACAGCGCGCGCGGCCGCATCCCGTCGGCCCTGGCCCGACGGACGGCCGCGACGAGGTCGTCCAGGTCGATCCCCTCCGGGGAGCCGGCGACGGGCAGCAACGGCATGTCGGCCAGCGCCGCGGCGCCCGCCACCCCGACGTAGCACGGGAAGACGCTCAGCAGGGCGTCCCGCCCGTCGCGGCGCAGCGCCCGCACCGTGAGGTAGAGGGCCTCCTGGCAGCCAACCGTGACGACGATCGACTCGGGGTCGACGTCGATGCCCTCGTCCAGCAGGAGGTTCCTGGCCACGAGGTCGTGGATGACGCCCTTGGTGCGGCCGTACTGGAGCATGGTGCGCCTGACCAGGACCTCGTCCCCCAGCCGTTCCATCAGGTGGTCACGGTAGACGCGCAGGTAGCGGTGGACCTCCTCGATGTCGAAGAAGCCCTCGTAGGGCCGTCCCGCGGCGAAGGAGACCGCGTCGGGGAAGCGGCTGGAGACCTCGTTGAGGAAGTTCATCGACTCGATGACGGGAGAGCCGAGCGAGCCGTGCAGGCCGAGGAGGTCCAGGACGACCGTGTCGGCGAGGCCGGTGTCACGCGTCATGGGAGCCCGCCAGACCGCGGGGCCGCATGTCGGTCCAGTGCTCCTCCACGTAGGCGACGCAGTCGTCCCGGCGCGCGTCGTCGAGCCGCACCAGCCACCCGCCGGGTACGGCGGTGCCCGCGGGCCACAGTGAGTACTGGCCCTCGTCGTTGACCAGGACCTTGAACAGCCCCGTCTCCTCGTCGAACGGTCCGGGCATCTCAGCCTCCGCTTTCTCTCCCCGCCCCTCGCGGAGAGTCCGTCGTCATGTGGCCGTACCGGTGGGTCGCGCGGCGAGCATGAACCCCGCGCCGAGCACGGCGACCACCCCGCACAGCGCCCAGTGGCCGGCGGCGGTGTGCCCGTACAGGAAGCCGCCCGCGGCGGGGCCCGCCGTCTGGGCGACGGTCACCGCGACGCCCTCCGCGCCCTGGTAGCGCCCCCTGAGGTGGCCGGGCGCCAGCAGGCCCGGATAGGCCGTGGCCACCGGCGTGTAGACCATCTCGCCGAGCGTCCACAGCGCCACGGTCGCCACGAGCGCGGCCCGCTCGTCCGCGACCCCGGTCAGCGCGACCCCGGCGCCCAGCAGGACCACCCCGGCCGCGATCACGTACCGGGGCTGGCGGCGCTCGGTGAACCGGACGAGCGGCAGCTCGAACAGCACGATCAGCAGCGCGTTCACCCCGAGCAGCAGGCCGTAGAACTCGGTGCCGAGCCCCTGGTTCCTGACGTGCAGCGGGAGGGTCGCGATCGTCTGCGTGTAGACGTAGGTGGCGGCGGTCATCGACAGCAGGTACAGCACCATCGCCCGGTCGCGGAACACGGTCCGGTAGCCGCCGCGTGCCCCGGCGTCCTCGTGCTCGGGCGGGGCGGGCCTGGTCTCCGGCAGCAGCGTCAGCACCAGCAGCCCGAACAGCAGGCACGTCACCGCGTTGCCGACGAACAGGTAGGTGTAGGACAGCACGCTGAGCAGGCCGCCGACCACGCCGCCGACGGCCATCCCGAGGTTCATGGCCAGGCGCAGCAGGGAGACCGCGGCGATCAGGTCGCGGGCGGGCACGGTGTCGACGAGGATCGCGCCCGCCGCCGGGCGGTAGAGCTGCGCGAGGAATCCGACGGCCAGCGACAGCGCGACGATGACGCCGATGGTGTCGGCCAGCGGGACGAGCAGGGTGAAGACCGCGGTGCCGAACATCGAGGCGACGATCGTCCACCGTCTGCCGATCAGGTCCGCGATGCTTCCGCCGACCGCGTTGCCGAGGAAGCCGCCGAAGCCGACCGCGCCGAGCGCGAGCCCGGCCAGGAAGGCGGAGTACCCCCGGTGGGTGAGGTACAGGACCAGGAAGACGTTGAGGAAGGCGCCGAACTTGTTGACGAACATGCCCGCGCAGATGACCCAGGCCTCCCTGGGCAGGCCCATGATCCGCCGGGTGAGCGAGGTGGTGGTCGCGGTCATCGCGCGGAGCCACCGAGCGCGCGGAGCCCGTCCGTGCTTCCGTCCGTGCCTCCTTCGGTGCTCCCGTCCGTGCCCGCGTCTGTGTTCCCGCGTTGAGGGCCGTTCCGGTGGTCCGGGTCGGCGACGGCCTGGCGCAGCCTCGTGACGAACCCCTCGACCAGCCGCAGCGCGCTCTCCCGGTCGAACAGGTCGGTGGCGAACTCCGCGTAGCCGTCGAGCGCGCCGGGCGTGCCGTCCGCCTCCCGCCGGGCGATCAGGTCGAAGGTCAGGTCGAACCTGGCCGCCCCGGTCCTGGCCAGCGTCCACTCACCGCGCTCCGGCGTTCCGGGGGCCTGCGGATTCGTTCCGGGGGTCTCCGGCGTTTCGGGGGGCTCCGGAGTTCCGGGGGGCTCCGGCGTGAGGTCGAGGGCGAGGTCCGGGGCGTCGAGCAGGCCGAGCGTGACCTGGAAGACCGGGTGGCGGGACAGCCCGCGTGCCGGGTTGACCCGTTCGACCACCAGCTCGAAGGGGACGTCCTGGTTGGCCGAGGCGGGCAGCCAGCCGTCGCGCACCCGGCCGAGCAGCTCACGGAAGGTCGGGTCGCCCGAGGTGTCGGTCCGCAGCGCGACCATGTTGACGAAGAAGCCGACCAGCTCGTCGAGCGCCTCGGCCGTACGGCCCGCGGTCGGGCTGCCCACCACGATGTCGTGCCCGCAGCCCAGGTCGGTGAGCAGGTCCGCCAGCGCGGCGTGCAGCGTCATGAACAGCGTGGCCCGGCAGGAGCGCGCGAGGTCCTCAAGCCCCCGGCGCAGCTCGGCGGGGACGGTGAAGGCGACGGCGTCCCCCCGGTTGCCCGAGATCGGCGGCCGGGGCCGGTCCGGCGGCGGCGAGACCTCGTCGGGCAGGCCCGCGAGCCGCCGTTCCCAGTAGCGGAGCTGGGACGACAGCCTGCTGCCCGGGTCTCCGGCGTCGCCGAGCAGCTCACGGTGCCAGGCGGCGTAGTCGGCGTACTGCAGCGGCAGCGGGACGAACTCCGGGGCCGTACCCGCCAGCCTGGCCCGGTAGGCCAGGGACAGGTCGCGGCAGAGCGACGTCAGCGACCAGCCGTCGGCCGCGATGTGGTGCAGCACCAGCAGCAGTGTCGTCCCCCGCCCCTGGGACGGGCGCAGCAGCGCGCCGCGCAGCGGCAGGTCCTCGGTGATGTCGAACGGCCTGCGGACCTCGGCCGCGAGCAGCTCCTCCATCTCCGCCTCGGCGCAGACGGTGACCGTCAGCTCGGGGTCGCGCTCCCCGGGGTCCAGGACGCGCTGCCAGGGCCCCTCGTCGTCGTCATAGTCGTCGGGGAAGACCGTGCGCAGGCTCTCGTGCCTGGTGACGACGTCGGCCATGGCCAGGCGCAGCGCGTCGGCGTCCACCTCGTACGGCAGGCGGAAGACCAGCGGGATGTGGTAGCCGGGGTCGCCCTCCTCCTGGAGCTGGTCGACGAACCACAGCCTGCGCTGGGCGTGGGACAGCGCGATCCGCTCCGGGCGCGGCTTAGGAACGGGCGGAAGGCAGAGACCCGCGGCGCGGGCCGGTGAGGTGAGGAGGCGTGCGGCCAGCTCGGCGACCGTCGGCGCCTCGAAGACCTCCCCCGCCTCGACCCGGAGGCCGAGGGCGGCCTCGGCCCTGGCCGCCAGCCGGGTCGCCGCCAGCGAGTGGCCGCCCAGGTCGAAGAAACCGTCGTTCACCCCGACCCGTTCGACGCCGAGCACGTCGGCGAACAGGTGGCACAGCACCTTCTCCGTCTCCGACGCGGGCTCCGCGCCACCCGCCGCGCGCGCCGGGGCGGGCAGCGCCCGTATGTCGAGCTTGCCGTTGTTGTTCAGCGGCAGCTCCCCGAGCACGACCAGCGCCGAGGGCACCATGTACGGCGGCAGCCGTTCGCGCAGGTGGTCCAGCAGGACGTCCGCCCAGGCCTCCCCGGTCTCCCCGGCGTCTCCGGCGTCCCCTGCGGGGACGACGTAGGCGGTCAGGGTCGTGTCGCCGTGCCGGTCGGCGGTGGCGACGACGGCGGCCCGGGCCACGTCCTCCCTGCGGGAGAGCTGGTTCTCGATCTCGCCGAGCTCGATCCTGAAGCCACGGACCTTGACCTGGCCGTCGTGCCTGCCGACGAACTCCAGCAGGCCGTCGGGGCGGCGCCGTACGATGTCGCCGGTCCGGTACATCCGGGCGCCGTCACCCGCGAAGGGGTCGGCGACGAACTTCTGGGCGGTGAGGCCCGGTCTCGCCCAGTAGCCCCGGGCGACGCCCCGTCCGCCGAGGCACAGCTCACCCTCGGCGCCGTCGGGGACCGGGCGCAGGTGCTCGTCGAGGACGTGGACGGTGACGTCCCGCATGGGCGAGCCGATCGGCACCGGGCTCGGCACGGGTTCCTCGACCGGGTGGTAGGTGGCGAAGACCGTGGCCTCGGTCGGGCCGTAGACGTTGACGACGGAGCCCGGCCCCGAGGCGCGCAGGGTGCGCTCGACCGCCACCGGGGAGGCGGCCTCGCCGCCCATCCACACCTGGCAGCCCCCGGCGAAGGCGTCCGGGTGCTGCTCGGTGAGCACGTTGAAGAAGGAGGTGGTCATGAAGGTGCAGGTGACGGCCTCCTCCGCGATCGTCCGCGCCAGCGCGCGGGCCTCGACGGGGCCGGGCGGGGCGAGCACGACCGTGCCGCCGCGCAGCAGGGGGACCCACATCTGGAACACCGAGGCGTCGAACTCAAGCGGGGAGTGCAGCAGGACCCGTCCCTCAAGGCCGGTCCAGCAGGGGTCGGCGGCGAAGGCGACCAGGTCGCGGTGGCAGATCGCCACGCCCTTCGGCGTCCCCGTCGAACCCGAGGTGTAGACGACGTAGGCGAGCTGCCCGGGGACGACCTGTTTCCGGGCCGTTCGCGGGCCGGGTCCCGACAGGTCGAGATCCTCACCGACGACGGCCACCCGGGTGCCCGGCTCGCAGAAGCCCCGGACGAAGGCCGCGCGCTCCGCCGAGTCGGTGATCACGACGCGGATGCCGCACTCGGTGAGGATCAACCGCAGCCGGGCGGCCGGTGAGCGGGTGTCGAGCGGGACGTAGGCGGCGCCCGACTTCACCGTCCCGACGATCGCCGCGACCACGTCGGGGCCGCGTTCCATGAGGATGCCGATCCGCTGCTCGGAACGAATATCACAGCGTTCCAGAAAATCAACGAAAATGTCGGAGATCTCATCCAATCTGCGGTATGAGAGAACGGTCCCACCCTGCTTGACAGCGGGCCTGTCGCTGTTCTCCTGGACTTGTTCGGCGAAAGCGCCGACTATGGTGCGCGACTCGCCAGACACCGGAGAATCCCCCTTCTCTCACACGCCCGCCATTGAAACACGATGCCGCGCGTTCATGTCAACGCGCCGCCGGGGCGGGTCCGCGCGCCGCCACGATGTCCCGCCGGCGGGACATCGGCCCTCACCGGAGGCACTCGCTTGACGTCCACCGGCCATCTGGTTCAATCGGTCGAAAGTAACGTGGCAGATAACTCATACAAAAGCTATGCAGGATCACACGGGGAGTGATTTATCCATCCCTCGGCGTACGCATACCGGCCGCGAACACAAAGGGAAAAGGAACTGCATTGCTGAATGACATTCACGTTCACCGATTCCCCGGGGGAACCGTTTCCTCCGGGTTCGAGGAACTTCTTTCCGCGCGCAGAAAGCGCCTCTCCGAGGACCTCGCGCTCGGGCGTCTTCCGCACCGGAACTTCCCGGTGCTGGCCGTGCTCGCGCCCGTCATGACGCAGGCGGAGGGCGAGATCACCTACCCCGGCGACCCGATGTGCCTGTACGCGGCCCTCTCGGTCGCGGTGCGCAACGCCGTACGGGACGCCGGGCACTACAACGACCTGGCTCCGGGGTGGACCCGGTTTCCCGACCTCTCCTACCGCATGTCGGTCGGCGAGGACGGCTACCGGTCGTACACCGACTCGCCGAACACCGACGAGACCGTCTTCGACCCGCGCGTCTGGGACCGGGCGGCACGGGAACGCTGGATCGGCCTGCTGCGCGAGACCCGGCCGAGGATCGTGCTGATCAGCAGCGTCTCACCGGCCCACCGCTACGCCCTGGACATCGCGGGGCTTGCCAAGGCCGAGATACCCGGTGTCTATGTGATCCTGGGCGGGCGGCACGTCGACGAGACGACCACCTGCGTCCCCGGCGCCGACACGCTCATGATCGCGCCGAGCAGCACGCTCGCGGTCATGGACGACGGCAGGGTGCCGCACGTGGTCGACGCGACCGTCTCCGGCGAGGCCTACCACTCACTCGACCTGCTGATGCGCGCCGTCGCGCTCTCCGTCGACCTGGACACCGGGTGGGTCGCCCCTTCGGCCGTCCGCCCCCGCCTTGAGGACCTGCTGCGACGGGACGGCCCTGCCCCGGGGCGCTCCCTGATCACGCTGACCGGCCAGGACGCCGTGCACGCCTACCCCCAGGAAGGGCCCAGGCTCGACCTGACCACACTGCCCTCGCCGTACGAGGCGTTCGCGATCCGGTCCCGGTTCCCGATCTTCACCGACGGCGCGACCGGCGAGATCCAGCGGACCGCGCACGTGATGGTGTCCAACGCCTGCCCCTACCAGTGCAACTTCTGCTCGGAGACGGCCAAACTCGCGGGCGGCCTGAAGAAGTTCAGCCAGACACACGCCGGAGTCGAACGTGTGTGCGAATATGTGGGCTACGGCGCCGAGGCCCTGTTCTTCGACGACTCGGTCTTCTGGAGCGGCACCTTCCGGGACATCGCCGAGTTCTGCGCCGAGCTCGGCGGCGTCCGCCGCGCCGCCGCCGGGGAGCTGGACGAGGGCCTGCTGCGCTCGCTCGGCGGCGAGGACGGCCTGGCCCGCCTGCGCCGCCTGCAGTGGGGCGCGCAGCTGACCGTGGACGTGCTGGTCGGCCTGCACAGGCCCGAGGAGAGCGCGACGATCCTCGACCTGATGCGCGAGGCGGGATGCACCTACGTCTACATCGGCATCGAGAGCATGTCCACGCAGGTGATGGACCGCATCCACAAGAACCTCCGCCGCGTCGAGGGACGCGACTGGGCGCAGAAGGTGCGCGAGGCGACGTCACTGGTGAAGTCACACGGCCTGCGGGTCGGCACGTCCGTCCTGTTCGGCCTCGACGGGGAGACCCGCGCCAGCATCGACGAGACGATCACGGGGGTGAGCGAGCTGATCGACGAAAGGATCATCGACCTCGCCAGCCCGAACATCCTGACCTACCACCCGGCCACCCCGATCACCCGCATCCACGGCATGACCGACAAGCTCGACTACCACTCCCCGTGGGTCGACAACCGCAAGCCGTACATCTACTTCGAGGAGGCCTTTCCCGGCGTCGTGTCCGTCACACTGACGGAGGACGACCTCTGGTACATCCACAACGAGACGGAAAGACGCTGGGGCGCCATCCGTAACGACAGCGCGCCGGTGCCGCTCGAACAGGACCCCCGACAGGCTAGGTGACACATCGATGACCCTGGACGCCCTCGACCTCGCCACTCTCTCCCTGCGTGACGGGGAGAAATGGGCGTCCGCCCCGGCCGGGGTGCTGCCCGCGTGGGTCGCGGACATGGACTTCCCCATCTCGCCCGCCGTACGGCGCGCCCTGGTCGAGCGGATCGACACCGACCTCGGCTACCCCGCGTGGTACGACGAGTCGCGCGGCGGGCCGCTGGGAGAGGCGTTCGCCGGGCGCATGCTCGGCCGGTTCGGTTTCGCCGCCGACCCCACGCACGTCAGACTGTTCACCGACATCAACCAGGCGATGCAGGTCGCGCTGCACTTCGGCACCTCACCCGGTGACCCGGTCGCGCTGCACTCCCCGGTCTGTCCCCCGTTCACCGAGATGCTGACCAAGCTGGGCCGCCCGCCGAGGCCCGTGCCGATCCGCTGGCGCGCCGGTGACTGGGACCTCGACCTCGACCGGGTCTCCGAGGAGGTCAGCGGCCGTCACGGGATCCCGTGCCGCGCGCTGTTCCTGGTGAACCCGCACAACCCGACCGGACGTGTCTTCCGGCGCGACGAGCTTGAGGCCCTGGCCGCGCTCGCCGCCGAACACGACCTGCTGGTGATCTCCGACGAGGCCCACGCCGAGCTGGCCTACGACGGATACCGGCACATCCCGTTCGCCGCGGTCTCCGAGGAGGCCGCGGCGCGCACGGTGACGATCACCTCGGGCAGCAAGGCCTTCAACCTGGCCGGGGTCCGCTGCGCCGTCGCGCACATCGGCGCCAAGGAGGTCCGCGACGCCGTGGACGCGCACCGCGGCATCCTGTTCGGCCAGGTGAGCGCCCTCGGGGTGGACGCGCTCAGGGCCGCGTGGACCGAAGGGGACCCCTGGCTGAAGACCGTGCGGGACCTGCTGGCGCGCAACCGGCTGCGGGTCGCGGAACGGCTGCCCGAGGGAGTGGTCTACCGGCTTCCCGAGGCCACCTACCTCGCCTGGCTCGACTGCCGCGCCCTGGGCCTCGGCGACGACCCGTCGGCGTTCTTCCTCGAACGGGCCAGGGTCATGCTCTTCAGGGGTCCGGACTTCGGCCCGGAGGGCAGGGGGTTCGCCCGGCTGAACTTCGCCACCTCACCCGCGGTACTCGACGAGATGCTCGACCGGATGCGCGCCGCCGTACCCGGCTGACCGACCTGAGACGAGAAGGGCACCGATGCACGACACCCCCGGTACGGCGCGGCCCCACGACCTCGGCGCTCCGCGTGACTCCCGTGGCCCACAGGACTCTCACGGCTCTCGCGAACTCGACGAGCCTCGTGACGCCCATGGCTTCCATGATTCACATGTTCTCCACGGCCCGCGTGGCTCGCGCGGTCCTTGTGGTCCCCGTGGTCCCCGTGGTCCCCGGGAGGAGATCATGTGCGGGCTGTTCGCCGAGGTGCTGGGGGTGACGGACGTCGGTCCCGAAGACAACTTCTTCAGCCTGGGCGGGCAGTCGCTGCTGGCCACCCGGCTGGTCAAACGGGTCCGTACGGCGCTCGGCGCCTCGGTCGGTGTGCGCGCCCTCTTCCAGGCGCCGACACCGAGAGGGCTGCTCGGCCGTCTCGGCGGACGGGAACGGCCCGCCGTCACGGCGGTCTCCCCCCGCCCCATGACGGTGCCCGCCTCACCGGGGCAGCGGCGTCTGTGGTTCCTCGACCGGCTCGCGGGACCGAGCCCCACCTACAACATGCCGGTCGCCACCGTGGTCCACGGCACGCTCGACCCGGCGACGCTGGCCGCCGCACTGCGGGACGTCGCGCTCAGGCACGAGAGCCTGCGGACGGTCTTCGCCGAGGAGGGGGGCGAGCCCGTACAGCGGATCCTGCCCGAGCCCAGGACCGAGGTGGTGCTCACCGAGTGCCCGCCCGCCGAACGCGCGGCGGCGGTGGCCAGGGCGTGTGCCCACGTGTTCGACCTCACGACGGACTCGCCGCTGTACGCCGAGGTGATCAGGTCGGAGCCCGGCGAGTGCGTGCTCGTGCTGGTGCTGCACCACATCGCGGGCGACGGCTGGTCGATCGACCGGCTGGGGGCCGACCTGTCACACGCGTACGCGGCGCGGCTGACCGGGCAGGCACCCGGCTGGGAACCGCTACCGGTGCAGTACGCCGACTACGCCCTCTGGCAGCACGAAGCGCTCGCCGGGCAAGGCCCGAGTCGCAGGGTGGAGGGCGAGGCCGCCTCCCTCGTGGAGCAGGCCCCACGGCACCTGGCGGAGGGCGGAGTGCCTGACCGAGCCGTCTCCCGCCGGACGGAAGACGGCCCGCACCACTGGGTGGAGAGGCTGTACGGCCTGCCGGAGGAGCTGACACTGCCCACCGACCGGCCCCGCCCTCCCCGGGCCGACCACCGGTGCGGACGCGTGCTCGTCCCGATCGACGCCGAACTCGACCGAGGACTGCACGAACTCGCCCGGCGTCGTCACGCCACGGTCTTCATGGTGGTTCACGCCGCGCTGGCGGGTCTGCTGACCCGTCTCGGCGCGGGCACCGACATCCCGCTGGGCACGGTCGTCGCCGGACGCGGCGACGAGGCGCTCGACGACCTGATCGGATTCTTCGTCAACACCCTGGTGCTCCGCGTCGACACCTCGGGCGACCCGGCGTTCACCGAACTGCTCGACCGGGTCAGGGAGGCGGACCTGGCCGCCTACGCCGACCAGGACGTCCCGTTCGACCACGTCGTCGAGGCCCTCAACCCGAACCGCTCCCCCGCCCGTCACCCGCTGTTCCAGGTGGCGCTGTCCTGGGCCGACAGCGGCGTCCTCACCCTCGACCTGCCGGGAGCGCGCTGCCTGCCGGGCACCGCGGTCGCCCAGGGGGCCAAGTTCGACCTGGACTTCGCCTTCGAACGGCGGGGCCGGGACGTCGAGCTCACGATCACCTACGCGAGTGCCCTGTTCGACGAGCCGACGGTCGCCACGATGGCCGAACGGTTCGTCCGTGTCCTGCGTCAGATCGTCGCGGAGCCCGAGACCCGGCTGAGCGCCCTGGAGGTGCTGTCCTCCCGAGAACGCGAACTGATCCTGACCGGCTGGAACGACACCGCCGCGCCCCGCCGCACCGCCTCGGTCGTCGAGGTTTTCGGCGAACGCGCCACCGCGACCCCCGACGCGCCAGCCGTCGTCGCCGGCCGTACCCAGCTCACCTATGACGAACTGGACGAACGCGCGGGACGCCTGGCCGCGGCGCTGGTCACGGCCGGGGTCGGCACCGGCACGACGGTGCCGGTGCTGATGGAGCGTTCCGCGGGACTGGTCGTCGCATTGCTGGCCGTACTGCGGGCCGGGGCAGCCTACCTGCCGGTCCACACCGCCTATCCGGTGGCCAGGATGCGGGCCGTCGTCGAGGAGAGCGGCAGCCCGGTGCTGCTGACCGACCAGGTGTACGGCGCGCACGAACTCACCACGGGCTTGCGGACACTGACGGTGCACCCGGACGGCGGCCTCTCTCCTTTCCCCGCGAGCCTCTCGGAGAGCGGCCTTGACGAGGCACGGCCTGAGGACCTCGCCTACGTCATGTACACCTCCGGCTCGACCGGTGAACCGAAGGGCATCGGCGTGACCCACCAGGGCGTCGTGGACCTCGCCCTCGACCCGATGTGGGAGGTCGGCCCGCAGGACCGGGTGCTGTTCCACGCCCCGCACGCCTTCGACGCCTCCACCTACGAGATCTGGGTGCCGCTGCTCACCGGGGGCACCGTGGTCGTCGCGCCGCCCGGCGACCTCGACGCCCCGGTGCTCGAACGGCTGATCCGTGAGCACGGTGTGTCCCACGTGCACCTCACCGCAGGACTGTTCCGGGTCGTCGCCGAGGACCTCGCCGACTGTCTCACCGGTGTCCGCGAGGTTCTCACCGGCGGAGACGTCGTCTCTCCCCAGGCCGTGACCTCGGTGCTCGACGCCTGCCCCGAGACGACCGTGCGGACGCTGTACGGCCCCACCGAGATCACCCTGTGCGCCACCTGGTCGCGCTGGCGGGCCGGGGACGGGCCGGGGACGACCGTCCCCATCGGACGTCCGATGGCCAACACCCGCGCCTACGTGCTGGACGACGCCCTGCGCCCGGTGCCGCCTCACGTGCCGGGTGAGCTGTACCTCGCCGGGGCCGGGCTGGCCCGCGGATACGTCGGGCGTCCCGGTCTGACCTCGGCGCGGTTCGTCGCCTGCCCGTTCGGCGCGGCCGGAGAACGGATGTACCGCACCGGCGACGTCGTCCGCTGGGACGAGCAGGGGCGTCTGTTCTTCCTCGGACGTGCCGACGACCAGGTGAAGATCCGTGGCTTCCGCGTCGAACCCGGCGAGGTCGAGGCCGCGCTGGCGAGCGTCCCCGGCGTCAGACAGGCCGTGGTGGTCGTCAGGGAGGACGCCCCCGGCGAGAAACACCTGGTCGGCTACGTCGTGACCTCCCCCTCCGGCACGCCCCCGGGCCACGAACCGCAGGAGACCGCACCGGACGGCGTGCCGGCCGGGCCCCTGTCCGGGCAACGCAGCCCGACGGACACCACCCTGATCGACGCCGGTCTGGCCCCGGAACAACCGGGCACCGCACCCGAAGGCCAACCGCCCCGGCCGAACGCGGCCACGACCGGCACCGGAGGCCTGGGCGTGGCGGACGCCGAGTGGTGTCGTGAGCACGTGGCCGGGTTGCTGCCGGAATACATGGTGCCGTCCGCAGTGGTCGCGCTTGAGGCGTTCCCGGTGACCGCGAACGGGAAGCTGGACCGGCACGCCCTCCCGGCTCCCGTACGGCGGGCGTCGTCGGGCGGTTCCGCGGGCAACCCTCGTGAGGCGGTCCTGCGTGAACTGTTCGCCGAGGTGCTCGGGGTGCCCGAGGTCGGCGTGCGCGACAACTTCTTCGACCTGGGTGGACACTCCCTGCTCGCCGTCCGCCTCGTCAGCCGCGTCCGTTCCGTGCTCGGCGCCGAGGTCGGCGTCTCCGCGCTGTTCGCCGACCCGACCGTCACGGGACTCGCGGAACGCCTCGGCGAGGAGAGCGGTGCCGTACCCGCCGTCCTGTCCTACCGCCCCCGTGGTGAGCTGTGCCCGATCTTCCTGATCCCCGCGGCGAACGGACTCGGGTGGTGCTATTCGGCGCTGCCCAGGCACATCCCCCGGGGGCATCCGGTGCACGCCCTTCAGGACCCCCGCCTCGCCGTCGGACCGGTGCGCCCGATGTCGGTGCCCGAGCTGGCGGCCGTCTACGCCGAGCGGATGCGCGAGATCCGGCCTGCCGGGCCGTACGTCCTGGCGGGCTGGTCCTTCGGGGGTACGGTCGCCCAGCAGATCGCCGTCGATCTGGCCGCCACGGGTGAGCAGGTCGCGCTGCTCGTCCTGCTGGACGCCTATCCCGGTGACGTCAGAGGACGCGCGTCCCGCCGCGGATTCGGGGCGAGAACCCCGGACCAGGCCTTTGAGGGTTCTCACAAGGAGTCCCTCGCGAAGGCCTCTGATGAGGCCCCTGCCGAGGTCGTTGAAGAGACCCTTGAGGAGGAGGTCGTCCGTACCGCCCTCGACGGCGTCGCCGCACCCAGGGGCTCGCGACGGGAGGCACTGCGACAGGCGGGAAGCCCACTCGCCGCCCTGGACGAGGCCACAGTCGACGACCTGGTGTCGATCGCCGGGGAGAACACCCACGCGATGGCCGCACACTCCCCCGTGCCCTTCACCGGCCCCACCCTCTGCTTCGACGCCTCCCTCCAGGACATCCACGCCTCGGACACCTGGCGCCCCTTCCTGCCCGCCCTGACCGTCCACACCGTGACCTGCGACCACACCTCCATCGTCAAGCCCGAAGCCCTGTCCGAGATCTCCCCCATCCTGGCGAAACACCTGCCCGCCTCCGGGTGAGAGCCCGTCGCGCCCCGCTCGTCGAACGTGCTCGTGACCACTCCGGTCGGAGCGGACGGTCCAGGCGTACGGATCACGCGTTCGACGCGCCGCCGATCTCGCCGACCATGTGGGCCGTCTCGAACCTCGGGTCCGGGACGGCTCTCCCCACGGCGGTCTCCTCGTCGGACCGACGAAAGCGCTGGGCGTCCAGCGCGCTACGCGTCTCCGCCTGTCCAGGGGCTCCCACGCTGGTCATGTACCGTCCTCCTCCACCTCAGGGCCCCCACACCCGTCGTATACGAGCGCGCTGCGCATTCCTCGTTGTCCTCCTCGTCGCCCAAGGTCTCCGGTCAGCGGCCTGGCGGCGGGAACACAACCGCCGTGTGCCCTCCCGGTCCATGAGTCACTGGGCCGTGGCGTCCCAGGCCATCCGGTAGACGGTCATGGTCATCCCTCGCGGAACTCCCTGAGGAGTCCGGGAAGCCCGGTGACCGAATCGATCGTGTGGTCGGCTCCCCCGGCAAGGCCGTCCGCCCGCTGGTCGGCGTACTTGCCCGTGCGCACCTGGACGGTCCTCGCACCTGCGGCGTTCCCTCCGGCGACGTCGGTGGTCGCGTCGTCTCCGACGACCAGACACTCGGTGACCTCGACGCCGAGCGTCGCGGCGGCGAGGGCGAAGAAGTCGGTGGACGGCTTACCGAGCACACGGGCCTGGACACCCGCCGCGTACTCCAGCCCCGCCACGACCGCCCCGGTGTCCAGATGGTCGCCGTCCGCCCGCTTGAAATAGCGTCCGCGTTGCAGCGCCAGTAGCGCCGCGCCGGAGCGCAGAGCACGGAAGGCCCCGTCCAGCAGGGGGTAGCTCAACGTGTCCCGGCAGTCGCCCACCAGTACGTGGGTGAAGGGGGGCTCGTCGACGAGGCAGGGGAAGGACTCCCGCAGGGCCTGCGAGACCACCGCGTACACCCGGGCGTTTGGAGTGGCCGCCACCAGGGACTCGGCGGCCACCACCGGGGTGAACAACTCCTCCTGGCCGATCGGGAGACCGTAACCGGCCAGCCGGGCGAGAGTCCGCCCAGCGGGCTCGGAGTCGGTGTTGGTCAGGAACCGGAGCGCGAGCCCCTGTTCCCGTAGCTCGGTCAGGGCGGCGACGGCACCGGGAATCATCTCCCCGTTGGCGTAAAGCGTCCCTTCCAGGTCGAACAGGACGGCGCGCACCGGATACTGCGATCTCATCTCATCTCCATGGGGAGTTCGGGTCGCGCGGCCACCGCGTCCTTGAGGAAGGCCCTCCGGGAGGGGTGACCCCGTACTCACCTCGTGAGGTCTGGGTCCACAACTGGTGGGCGTCAATGAGAACGGGCGAGGCTCCGTAAGACTGGAGACCCGCCCGTTCCTGTGCTGTTTCCCCTTTTCAGCGAACAGATCGCCGATGAGGAGTTGGTGCCCCCTGCAAGATTCGAACTTGCGCTCCCGGCTCCGGAGGCCAGCCACCTTCAAGGCGCTGAACTGCGAGGACTGACTACACATGGTCCGATCGGTACGGCGACGGTACGCGACCACGCCTGAAAGCGTCTCACGAGCTCGCGTACGGCTGCGCGTGGGATGCACGCCCAAATGTTTTTGATCTTCCTGCCAGGGGTGCCACACCGGGTGCCACGGTCCGGGCTGGAGGGGTGCCACGGGGGTGCCAGCCCCCTGCCACAGGGGTGCCAGGAGGGTGCCACGCCAGGTGCCAGGGGGGTGCCACGAGGGGTGCCACGATGGTGTGGCACCCCTTTGACCTGTAACTCCCTCCCCCAACCCCCGCCCCTGGCACCCCCAGGGGTGCCACACGATCATGAACACCCCCTCAGGGAGACTCCCCAGGGACGCCATTCGGCCAGCGCCGCCGGGACCGTCAGGCGGCCGTCAGGGCAGGCGTCAGGCGGGCGTCAGAGCGCGTCAGAGGCTCTCGCGGGCGCGCGTTACCCGGGGAAACAGCGCCGGCCGCCAGACGGGCGTCAGGCGTCAGACACCCCCTGTTGCCGCTTCCCCGGCCCCGTTCGGAGGGGCGGGTGCGAGGGGGTTGGGCCGTTCTGTGTCACGGGGGTTGTCACGGGGAGGGGCTGGGGATGGGAGTTACAGGTCAGCGGGGGTGTGACACCGTGACACCGGTCGGCGTGACAGCCGTGACAGCCGCCCGTGACAACCCCCGTGACAAGATCACCGATGAGGCGGACGGCTCCCCGTACGCGCAGCCGCACGACCCCGGCCCCTGGCCGCCGCGCACGCCGCCCGCCGCCCGT